>JAGADZ010000017.1 GCA_017613375.1 Bacteroidales bacterium
CAATAGTTCGGAAATAAAAAATTAACATTTAGGCGGCGCGAGCCGCGATATCAGAGAGTTCTTTGAAAATTTTGGCATTTAATGACTTGTTTGGTCTGAAACCAGACATGGCAAAAAATCTTTTGGTCAGATAGCTGTTGTATAACAGTGACTTGAGGTTTGCGATAGAGAATGTGGGGTATTCCTGATTGATGACAACTTTTGCCACATTTACGGCGGTCAGGGATGCGTTGAAAGCGAAATCGAGCTTGTCGAAGTCGCGAGCCTGACAGTCGCAAAGGCCGGTATACTGCTTGCTGTCCCGGTAGCAGAACTCGATCTGGAAACGGGTGCGGTAGTATTCCACGACATTTCTGGCAGACATGTTCGTGTCGGTGGAAAAATAGAGTATCGGCTTACCTTCCCTTGGCTGGAAAACGACCAGGCGGACTTTTCTCTTGAGGGACTTGGAGTAGGCGATGGTGGTGTAGAAATCCCCTTCGTCGGGGAATATGTCGACCTTTTTCACCTTTTCCATGTCAAGGTTCTTGAAGTCGATCTTGCCGTCGTAATCTTTTGGGCGGCCTCTTTTGCCGGTGCGTTCACCGGTGTAGAGATACATCATGTCGGCATCGCTGCGGAAACGACTGACCAGATGGAATCCGTGTTCCTCAAGGCCATTGGCAAATTCGGATACCGAGAAATAAGCGTCGGCCACGACGTATCGGGACTGCTGCATGAGTTTGTCTCGCAGGTTCAGGATACAGGTGAGGTACCATTTGACCATGGACACGCCGCACTCGGCGAGCGACTTCGGCGACGGGGTCTGCACGGCCTTCAACGACACGCAGTCTTTCCTGTCTATGTCAATCAAACCTATGCCGAGAATCTCGAGGCCATGTTTCACCTGCTGTGCACATCCCGACCAGAACCGGCCTATGCCATGCGTGTGCTTCCCCGACTTGGAGATATAACTGGGGTCGATGGCGATGGCCTTTCTGTCGCCCGCCTTGAACAGGCGGCTGCCGAGCCCGAGATTGAAGTCTACCCACTCAAAACCCTTGGAAAATCCAGAGCGATAGGTCTTTTCGCAGTATTTTCCGTAAATTTCGAGCTGAGTGAAGTTCACTTTTCTTGGCAGCAGAGCGAACATAAGCAGTGTGTCGGTTAAAAAGTTCTTGAATGCCTTGTTAATGCCTGAAACGGCCTTTAATGCCCACTGGCATACGTTTGAAAACTGGTTGAGTGGGCTGAAAAATGACGTGTTTTTGTGCTTACTTGAAAACATCTACAAAAATACTCACTTTCAGCCACTTGACCAAATTTTAAAAGTTAAAAAATCATAATTAAATTATTAAGAATCAAATACATAAATTAAATTTTACCGAAGTATTATTATTTCTAAACAGTAAATAAAGAAATGATTATAGGTTCGTTCATAGCCCTGACCATCATATTGATAGTTTTTCGAATTCTGCGAGGAGAGAGTGTGATTGCCATTGCCAGGGAAATCAAGGCGCTAAAAGCGCAGGAAGTACCACACTATTTTTGGCGTTCAGTCAAGATTGTCTTCACTATGAAAGGTCTTGGCTTCAAAAAGAGATACGAGTCGAAGGCACCATGCAAGGATTGCCATGGAGACCACAGCTCCGGCAATGGAAAAGAGCAGAATTGCGAGTCTGAAGTTGCCGCTGAGAACACCGGTCAAGACAGCACCTGCACGGAGTGCAAAGAGTAGCAGATAGAAAAAAAACTCCGTCCGCTGCCGCGAAAAAACATTGGCGATAAACAGCAATGATGTCGATGTCAGGGAAATAAACGTCCAAGGGATAAGGCAGCGGACATAGTATCCACATCCCGCCCATTTTCCGCCGAACAGAATGCCGAAAATTGTGTCCGCAAAGCAAAAAACGATTGCAAACAGAGGTATGGCGGCCAAATTCAGATATTTCACAAAATGGAATATCTCTTTTTTTATGCTTTCACCCGCACGAGTCTTTTGTGCTATACGGACATAAAGGAGTTTCTCGAATGCAGTGTTGAAGATGTTGACAGGGCGGAAAGTAAAGGTCAAGGCAAGGGCAAACAATCCTACCTCAGCCTTGTCTGCATACTGAGCCAACCATAGGAAAGGCAGGTTATATGAAAGGCTGTTGACCAATTCTTTCGGCAATGTAAAGAGGGGAAAGTTGCGATGCTTGAACGCTGCAGCACGGCGTTCTCCCTTACTTATGTCGTGAGGAATATCCTCCTTATGCAAGCGAAGGCGAAGGTTGACGTTGCTTGCCGCTTTCCCGATGACGGTGCCTAAAGGCAGACCAACCGTGTGCAACAAAGAGTCCGCCAACCGCGGCAGACCAAACAACAATTTTGCCATCACACCTGACGTTGAGCCTATAGCTTCAGAGAAGGCTATGGGTTTGAAGTCCTTTCTGCGGTTCAGGAGTGCAGTATATACTCTTGAGGTGCCGCAGAAGAATACCATTGGGGGAATCAGCATAGCCACACCGAACGAGCCTGACGTATTGAAAACCGGAAACGGTAAAGGCACCCCTGTACGTGGCAGCAATGCCAAGATAAGGATAACCGTCAAAAGAGCAACAGAGACAATCGTATTAATTCGCAGCGCTATACGGCTTACGGCTACCGATTCCCTCTCGCTGTCGCACACCACAACAGCCATCTCGTATTTGCATGTAGATACTATGACCAGAACCTCAATGTATGAAAAGAATATATTGTATATTCCAATGTCCTCGCGCGAGAAGAGTCGAGTCAGAATCAGATAAGCTGCAAAAGCGATGCCTTGCGCCCACACATTGCCGGAAATGAGGGCGGCTCCATCCTTCAGGAATTTGGAATCTCTGATTTTTTTTATTAGGCTCATATCTCTCCAAGCCATTTGCGGAAACCCCATTCGGCTGTAAGCAAAAGAAGAATGATGATAAAAATGAGCGGCATATTAAGCATGTCGCTGTATGTGGTTTCCTTGTAAATGCTGGTCTTCATGTCGTCACGGCTACGCAACATTTCCTCGATCTGTTCCAAATCGTGGGCTTCCACCATCTGACCACCGGTGGTAGCTGCGAGTGTTGCCATAAGCGAGTGGTCTGCAATCAGGTTCAGTGCTTCAGTATGGAGTTCATCGATAACAAAAGAGCCCGATACCGTAAAGTTTTTTCCATTGAGTTGAGTGTGTGCTGAATAGTAGTAGCTTCCCGGAGGCAGGGTACCCATATTTAGCCGGTATCCTGTCCCTGTACGGTTGAAGAGGACTGTTTTAGAGGTGGTACCAGGTTGTTTTGAGGAAACAGTAATCTCTGCATCTGGGGTATTGACAGGTTCATAGTTGTCGTCGTACAGTTCAGCTTCCAACACCACCTCTTCTGTCTCGTCATAGGTGTTTTTTGCTTCCACGTGGAATTGTTCCTTATTTACTCGCAGTGCTGTGAAATTCACCAACTTGTTGACAAGTTGATCAAAGTCATCGTGGGTTTGGTTAGCCTCGAAGTCAGCGAGCCGCCAACGCCACAGGCCCTCGCCGGTGACAAAAGCATAACGCCTGTTTCCCTGTGAGGTGGCAGCCACCAGAGGCAGACCCGAATTGATGGTGCCTATTTTTGACTTGAACAGAGTCTGTCCGTTCCCACTTAGCCTGTATTCTCCGAAAGGTGAGACAAGAGGTGGAAAGCGTTCAATGCGTTTTGATACCTGTTCCGGCAGTGTAAAGAAAGTAAAATCGTCGCATGGCAATGCCGACACCTCATTCTGACGGTCAAGACGGGAGTGGATTTCCAAGCCAGTATGTAAGGCATTGAGTCTTGGCAGGTCTGTTTGACTACCGATTACAAACAACGCCGGAACTCCAGAGTCGAGTATTGCCTTGAGGTCAATAGTGCCGTCGCCGTTCTTGGATGGCAGTTGATGCAGTATCAGCAGGTCGAATGGCGACTTGGATTTACTGTCAATCGGTTTGAACTCTGTAGAGAGAAAGGTCTCAACCTCATAGTTCTGATTGCTCTCCAAAGCCCTTTTCAGTGCAGCCACATCAGGATGAGGTGCTGCCGACACAATTGCCACCCGCTGCCTTCCATCAATCACCTCTATAGTAATGGCCTGACGATTATTGAGCAAAGTAAGTTCGTTGTCGAGTGCCTTTATTTCAACGACATAGTGGCAAGATCCGGCACGTGAAGCATCGAGAGTGACGCTCTCTGTGCAAGCAAAATGGTTGCCTTCAAAACGGATAGGCTTGGAGAACAGTTGCTTGCCATCACAGGACACTGTCAGTATGGAACTTTCATTATTTAAGGCTTTTGCAGAAACGGTGACATCTATCGGGAAGCGGTTGCCGAGGAATGCTATGCGATTGAAACGCACATGAGAAATACAGGCGTCACGCCTTGTAGTGGTATCGCCCATGGCAACGGTATAGACAGGGAACGACAACCCTGAAGCCACATTCAGGGGGTTCTGGCCGCTATTATAAATCCCGTCGCCAGTCATTATCACAGCTCCGACATTGCGACGGTAGTATTGCTCGGCAATGCTGTTCAGTGGCTCAGCCATGTCGGTAGTGTTGCCACCGTAAGTGATGCGTTGCACATCATAGTTCTTGCCGAGGTTTGACGCCAAACGGTCCATTTCGGAGGCAAACTCATTAGCATAAAAGGCAGAGTCATCACAAATATCAAGTGATTTACTGCGGTCTTCAGCAATAATGACAATTGGTTTCTCCTTGCGGGAACTCTCCTGTTTAAACAGAGGAGAAAGGAAAAGGAACGCTATTGCAGCCACTGCCAACATTCGCAGTAAGGCAAGGAGGATGGCTACTGAAGTTTTGATGGGCTGAGACGCCGATGGTTTACGACTGAAAAAATAGAGAAATGCACTATATACCGCTCCCAAGAGCAGACACAGCGGTGCATAATACCAAGGATAGTCGATGAGCATTGGTGAATTAGTGATTCGTGAAAAGCCTTAACTTTTACCAAATAACAGAAAAGCGTCTTTTTTATTTTATTCAACAATAAAAAGCTTGTCGAAACGTTAGTAATAGTTAAAAGATAACAGATAAAAGTTATTAGTTAATGATGGACTGATGAATAAATACAATCATTGGTACAACTTATTTTTTTAACGTTACTTAATAATTGATATAAATCCAGTCACAGTTCAAGAATCACAACTAACAAATACACATTACTACATGAAAAGAATTGTTACCTTGCTGTTTTTGGCAGCTGTATGTACAAGTGCAATGGCCGATGAGGGCATGTGGATCCCGATGCTTTTAGGCCGCAACGAGGCCGATATGCAGAAAGCGGGTATGCGTATCTCCGCCAAGGACATTTACGACATCAACAATGCCTGTCTCAAGGATGCCGTCCTGCTCTTCGGGTCAGGCTGCACAGGCGAGTATGTAAGTCCAGAAGGTCTGCTTTTGACCAACCACCACTGCGGCTACAGTTTTATTGTACGTCACTCCACAGTTGAGCACGACTATCTCACCCATGGCTTTTGGGCAATGAGCCGAGACCAGGAGATACCCTGCCCTGGACTGACCGTTACGCGGTTGGTGCGTATGGAGGATGTGACGGACATGGTTCTGGAAGGGGTGACTTCACAAATGAGTGAGGGCGAACGCTCCGCCTTGGTAGAGAGCAACATAAAAAAAATCACTGCAAAAACCGAGAGTGGCACACACTACAAGGCAGTCATCAAGCCGTTCTACTATGGCAACCAATATTTCATGTATGTGAATGAGATTTTTCAGGATGTACGCCTCGTAGGTGCTCCTCCATCAAATATCGGCAAGTTCGGTGGCGACACCGACAACTGGATGTGGCCCCGTCATACGGGCGATTTTTCGATGTTCCGTGTCTATGCCGGGGACGACAACAAACCGGCTCCCTACAGTCCATCAAACAAACCCTACAAACCGCTAAAGCACCTCGAGATTTCGCTTAGCGGTGTCCAAGAAGGTGATTTCACTTTTGTGTTCGGCTATCCCGGCACTACACAGCGGTATGTCACCAGCGATGCCGTCGAATTGGATGCCAATATCGAGAATCCTATACGCATAGACCTGCGTACAATCCGTCTTCGCCACTACAACAACGCCATGAACCAAAGTCCTGCTCAGCGACTGAAATATGCGTCGCGAGTGGCAAGCATTGCCAACGGATGGAAAAAATGGCAAGGCGAGACTTTGGGTATCAACCGCTTGAAAGGAGTCGAACAAAAACAGGCATTTGAACAGCGTTACCAACAATGGGCAGCCGACAAACCTCAATATTATAACGTGCTGCAACAATTGCATAATGCCTATTCACAGTTACGTCCAATCGAAGTGGAACTGGTTTACTTTAGTGAAGCCGTTCTCGCCAGCGACTTCATGAACCGAGCCAACACCTACAACAGACTCGCCAACAACGACAACGAAGAAGAGGTGGCGGAATTAGTGGAGAAATTGAGAAACAACAATGAAAAGTATTTCGCAGATTTCGACCAGCACACAATCGTAGATAGGGCTATTTTCGTCGAGACATTCCTCTATATGTGGAAAGCAGGCTATGCCCCTTATTTAGGTGAGACAACTATGACAGAGGCAGCAGTTGAGAAAAGATTGGGCAAGATATATGATGGCTCACTGCTCAACAACCCCGAGAAAATAAATGCTTTTCTGAAAAACTATACTGTCAAGAAGGCCGCAAAACTCAAGAATGACCCCGCTATCCAGCTCTACAGCCAAGCCTATGCTCTTGCCTACGACCCACAGAAGCTGGCTCAATACCGCCGTGCAGAGCAGGATATCCGGCGTCTGATGCGCACATACGTCAAAGGAATGATGGAGATGCAGCCTGACGTCAATTTCTTCCCAGATGCCAATCTCACACTGCGTGTCGCATACGGTCATGTGGCAGGTTTCCGTCCCAAAGACGGCGTCTATTATAAGCCGTACAGCACCCTGCAAGGAATCATGGAGAAAGAAAACCCCGACATCTATGACTATGTGGTGGAACCGCAACTCAAGAAACTTTACAACAGCCGTGACTACGGCCGCTACGGTACTGCCGACAAACAGATGCCTGTAGGCTTTATTGCCACAAACCACACCACCGGCGGCAATTCGGGCAGTCCTGTGCTCAACGCCGACGGCAGACTGATAGGTCTTAACTTTGACCGCTGCTGGGAGGGTACTATGAGCGACTTGCTTTTCGACCCCGACTATTGCCGCAATATTTGTCTTGATATCCGTTATTGTCTGTTTATAATCGACAAATTTGCCGGAGCAAAACACCTTGTCGATGAAATGACCCTTGTACAGTGACCCAATATATCCAAACAACGGTTCAACAAACTGTAATTCAATGAATCTATTCCAAAATCTTTTCAAAAGAGCAGAGTCTGAAGACACATCCATGAAATATCTGATTGTAGGACTCGGCAACATAGGTTCCGAGTATGTGGGCACACGCCATAACTGTGGTTTTTTGGTTATCGACACCCTTGTCAAAGAGGCAGGTGTTCCCTATGTGCTTGACCGTCACGCATACCGTGCAGAGGTCAAACACAAAGGACGTACCTTGATCATCATACGTCCTACCACCTACATGAACCTGAGCGGCAAAGCTGTGCAATATTGGCTTCAGAAAGAGAAGATTGCCCTCGAGAATCTTCTTGTCATTGTCGATGACATAGCTCTTCCCTTGGGAAAGATGAGGATGAAAAAACAGGGCAGCGGTGGTGGTCATAACGGGTTGGGAAACATCGAGGAGACCCTCCATACCAACAACTACTGCCGTTTGCGAATAGGCGTGGGCAACAACTTCGGGCAAGGACACCAGATCGACTATGTCCTGGGGCATTTCAGCGAAGAGGAACAGGCCACTCTCGAGCCAGTAATTCAACATGCTGCCGAAGCAGTCAAATCCTTTGTCACCATCGGTGCCGACCGAACAATGAACATGTTTAATTAACTTAAACAAAAACAACTCCTCGCAAGTGACTCATCTCCTTCTTGATATTGGCAACACGCGCAGCAAGGCGGCCATCATGGGCAATGGCAATGTAACCGACGTCCATTATGCCGAAAGTGCAAAAGCTCTTAACCTCACAGATTTGGTAGAAAAGCACGATGTTGATGCTGCCATTGCCTGCGTGG
>JAGADZ010000018.1 GCA_017613375.1 Bacteroidales bacterium
CCGTAGTCGTTGCTCTGCTGTTGTGCAGAGTCCATCTCCTGTTTGGCGACATTGGCGATTTTCTGCTGCTGAGCCATACAGGCTTGGATAACTTGAATACGTTTTTCTTTGGGTGTCACAGGAATGGTCTTTTATCAGAAACGGACAACCACATAGATGAGGTTGCCCGTTTCTGTTGTTAAACACCGCACGGTGTGCGGGAGATTATTATTTCCTGCCGGGGTAAACCTTGAGGGCTTCCTCCAAGCATTTAATAGCGGCCTGCAAATCCTCTTTGCAGAGGCAGTAGGTAATACGTGCCTGATGACGTCCACGTTCAGGGTCTACATAGAATCCTGTCGCGGGGGCCAGCATAACGGTAGCACCGTTGTAGCTGAAGTCAGTCAGCAGCCACTGGCAGAACTTGTCGCTGTCGTCGATAGGCAAGTCGATGACGGTGTAGAAAGCACCTTTCGGCATCGGACAGAAGCATCCGGGTATCTTGTTGATACCTTCGACGATGACATTACGGCGGGCTACATATTCAGCCTGTACGGCGTCGAAATAAGACTGCGGAGTGTCAACAGCGGCCTCGCCGAAAATCTGGCCGAAACTCGGCGGAGACAGACGAGCCTGTGCCAATCTCATGGCTATGCTGTATACCTCGGCGTTCTTGGTTACCATGCATCCCACGCGGGCACCGCAAGCACTGTAACGTTTCGAGACAGAGTCAAACAGCACGACATTGTTCTCCAGACCCTCCAGCTGCATGACGCTGAAGTGTTCGTGACCGTCATAGCAGAATTCACGGTATACCTCGTCGGCAAACAGGAAGAGGTCGTACTTCTTCACGATTTCGGCAACTTTCATCAACTCCTCCTTGGTATAAAGATAACCGGTGGGATTGTTGGGGTTGCATATCATGATAGCGCGGGTGTGCGGGGTGATAGCCTTCTCGAAGTCCTCGATGGGAGGCAATGCAAAACCCGTCTTGATATCACTTGGGATGGTGACAATCTTGGCGTCGCACAGTTTTGCGAAGGTGTTGTAGTTTGTATAATAGGGCTCGGGAATCAGTATTTCGTCACCGGGGTTAAGGCACACCGTGAAAGCGAACTGAAGGGCTTCGCTACCACCTGTGGTGACGATAATCTGGTCGGGAGTTACATGGATATCATGACGCTCATAGTATTCGCAGAGTTTCTTTCTGTATGACAGAATACCTGCTGAGTGACTATATTCCAACACTTTTATCTTGGTGTCGGCAAGAGACTTCAGGGCTCCCTGCGGTGTCTCGATATCGGGCTGTCCGATATTCAGGTGATATACATGTATTCCACGAGCTTTTGCTGCGTCGGAGAAAGGCACTAATTTACGAATCGCCGACTGCGGCAGTTCGGTTCCTTTTTTGGATATCTGTGGCATGATATTAGTCTAAATGTTATTGTGATTACTATTCTACTTTACCCTTGATTGTCAATGTAAGGCGGGGATCGTTTACGGCATTGCTCGTAACGGTGATAGACTTGGTAAAATTACCGACATTGTTGGTGTTGTAGCGAACCTTGATAGTGCCGGTCTTGCCAGGCATGATGGGCTCTTTTGTCCAGGTGGGTACCGTGCATCCGCAGCTTGCTCTTACATTGCTGAGGATGAGGGGCTCATTGCCGTTGTTGGTGAAAACGAACTCGCAGTTGCCGTCGCCACCTTTCTGGATGGTACCGTAGTTATGCACTATTTCGTTGAATGAAATCTGAGGACCATTCTTGGGAGGGTTCTGAGGGTTGGTTCCTTGGGCATTAACTGCCGTCAGTGCCATGCTGACAAAAAGACTTAACAAAAACAATTTCTTCATGATAGATTGATTTTTGATTATTTCTAACTCGTTTTTAATTGTGCAAAATTACATCTTTTTTGTTATAATAGAGGATTTTGACCGAAAAAAAGTTTAAAAAATGGTGTTAAAAAATCATAATCCAAATCTTTACAGAATCGATAATCTCCTCCATTTGTGTGTTCCAATAACTTGTTTGATTTTTTTTTATTGTTTTGTTTTGATTTTTTAATACTTGTGTTTTATTATCCGCCGCAGTCGGAACTCGTGTACCACACTGTCGATACAAAAATCCGTGTTGCTTTTATTATTTGGTGTTCGAAAGAACCGTTTTATTGCATAATAAAGTTTAAAGTATAACGGTCAATGTTCTTTATTATTCACAATCAAACTATTAAAACAAACAATTGCTATAACTTGTTTTTTAAACATTACATAAATAAAATATTTTCTAAAAAATATGTCATAAATAAAAATAATTGTGTATTTTTGCAGTCTTGATTGTGAAAAAAAATTCTTTGTAAATATTAATCGTATAAAACTAACATTATGGCATTTAAAGGACAAATTGTTATCGATACCGAGCGTTGCAAAGGCTGTGGCGTATGCCTTGAGGCCTGTCCTATGCACTGCATCGAATTATCGAAAAATGTAAATGGCAAGGGTTACAACTACACCCAGACCGTCAATGACAACTGCATCGGCTGTGCTTCCTGCGCAATCGTATGCCCGGATGGTGTAATCTCTGTCTACAAAGTTAAATGTTAAACAAGTAAAAAGAATTATAAAATGGCAAAAGAACTCAAATTAATGAAGGGCAATGAAGCTATTGCCCGCGCTATGATTGCCAGCGGTACGGACGGCTACTTTGGCTATCCTATCACTCCGCAGTCTGAAGTTATGGAAACGCTTATGGCCGAAAAACCTTGGGAAACCACCGGTATGGTTGTCCTGCAGGCTGAATCGGAACTCGCCTCCATCAACATGGTCTACGGCGGTGCCGCTACCGGCAAGAAAGTTGCCACCTCTTCCTCGTCTCCTGGAATCTCTCTGATGGCTGAGGGTCTCACCTACCTCGCCGGAGCAGAAATCCCCTGTGTTGTGATGAACGCTATGCGTGGTGGTCCCGGACTTGGTACCATCCAGCCCGCACAGAGCGACTATTTCCAGAGCACCAAAGGCGGCGGACACGGTGACTACCAGCTCTATGTCCTTGCTCCCTCATCGGTTCAGGAAATGTATGACTTCGTATTCGACGCATGGGACATCGCTTTCAAGTATCGTAACCCCGTCCTGATTCTCACCGACGGTGCTATCGGTCAGTGCATGGAGAAATGCTACACCCGTGACTATGTCCCCCGTTGGACAGAAGAAGAACGTCGTGCCAAGGCTCCTTGGGGCACCTGGGGTAAACCTGCAACACGTCCGCACAACATCATCACTTCACTCGAGCTCGACTCAGCCCGTCAGGAGGTCTTCAACCAGAAACTCCAGAAGAAATACGCCCAGATGAAGGAAGAAGATGTTCGTTTCGAAGCCCTCAACTGCGACGATGCCGACTACATCTTTGTAGCTTATGGTACATCAGCACGTATCTGTATGAAGTCCATGCAGCTGGCACGCGAGAAAGGCCTCAAGGTCGGTCTGCTCCGTCCCATCACCCTCTATCCGTTCCCGTCGAAGGAAATCGCCAAGTTGGCTGACAAGGTCAAGGGTATGCTCTGTGTTGAGATGAGCGCCGGTCAGATGATTGAGGATGTCAAACTTGCTGCAAACTGCAAGATTCCTATCGAACACTACGGCCGTTTCGGTGGTATCATCCCCACTCCTGAAGAGGTTCTTGAAGCAATGGAAAACAAAATCATAAAATAAGACAATCATGGCAAATTTAGATATAGTAAAACCTGAGAACTTGGTTTATCAAAAATCAAAAGTTCTGACGGACGCCGTTATGCACTACTGCCCGGGTTGCGGCCACGGTACGGCTCATCGCATCATCGCTGAGGTCATTGAGGAACTCGGCATCCAAGACAAGACTATCGGCGTATCCCCAGTAGGATGCTCCGTTATGGCATACAATTATTTTGACGTAGACTTCCAGGAGGCTGCCCACGGACGTGCTCCCGCTGTCGCTACCGCCATCAAGCGTCTCAACCCTGACTGCTACGTATTCACCTATCAGGGCGACGGTGACCTCGCCGCTATCGGTACCGCAGAGACCATTCACGCCTGCAACCGTGGCGAGAACATTACCATGGTATTCGTCAACAACGCCATCTACGGTATGACCGGTGGACAGATGGCTCCCACCACTCTGCTTGGCATGAAGACCGCCACCACCCCTTACGGCCGTGACCAGAAACTCAACGGATGGCCTTTCCAGGTGACCGAACTTCTCGCTCAACTGCCCGGTACATATTATGTCACCCGTCAGAGTGTCCACACTCCCGCCAATGTCCGCAAGGCCAAAGCTGCTCTCAAAAAAGCTTTCGAGAACCAGAAACTCCAAAAAGGTGTCAGCTTCGTGGAAATCGTCTCGAGCTGCAACTCCGGCTGGAAGATGACCCCGGTCCAGGCCAACAAGTGGATGGAAGAGAACATGTTCCCGCAGTATCCTCTTGGCGACATCAAAGTCGACGGTGAAATAGTTAAAAAGTAATTATTAATCGTTATCGGTTGGATGTCCTCAGGACATTCCAACGCATAACATATCAACAAGTAATATTATGACAGAAGAAATAATCATCGCCGGTTTTGGTGGACAGGGAGTCCTCTCCATGGGTAAAATCCTTGCCTACTCTGGCGTTATGGAAGATAAAGAAGTTCTCTGGATGCCTTCTTATGGTCCGGAGCAACGTGGCGGTACGGCCAATGTCACCGTCATCGTCAGCGATGAGCGTATTTCGTCGCCCATCATCAGCAAATTCGACACTGCCATCGTTCTTAACCAACAGTCTCTCGACAAATTTGAGAAGAGCGTTAAGCCTGGCGGTCTCCTGATTTACGACCCCAACGGTATCACTCACGAGCCCACTCGTCGCGACATCAACATCTACAAGATCCCCGCAACAGAGAAGGCAACAGAAAAGGGTATCGCCAAAGTCTTCAACATGATTGTCCTCGGTGGTTTCCTCAAGCTGAAACCCATCGTCGGAGGAGAATTCATCCACAAAGGCCTCGAAAAGTCCCTGCCCGCTCGTCACCATGCCCTTATTCCTCAGAACGAGGAAGCTATCGAGCTCGGCAAGACTCTCATCGAGCCTGTGTTCACCCTCTAAGAGCAAATTCCGTTGCGACACTGTCGCAACTATGGATACATGGCCGCCCGCACAGTGGGCGGCCTTTGTTTTGAAGACAATGAAACAGACGACATTATGCTATCTTGAGCGAGATGACCAGTATCTCATGCTTCACCGCGTCAAGAAACAGAACGATGCCTCCCATGACAAATGGATAGGTGTCGGGGGAAAATGCGAGGCTGACGAAAGCCCCGACGAATGCATGCTGCGTGAAGTCCGTGAGGAGACAGGACTCACTGTCACATCATGGCGTTATCGCGGTATTGTCACTTTTATTTCCGACATCTGGCCATGCGAGTATATGCATCTTTTCACTGCCGACCAATGGTCAGGCAATGAGACAAAATGCGACGAAGGTGACTTGCAATGGATAGAGAAAGGAGACATTTTCGACCTTACCCTATGGCCTGGCGACCGTATCTTCCTGTGTCTAATAATGGATCCCTCGCAGCCGTTTTTCTCCCTCAAGCTTGTCTATAAGGGCGACGACCTCGTCTCCGCCAAACTCGACGGCAAACCACTATCCCTCCAGTCTCCGGCACAATAACGGATTCAATTTGTATACCACTCCTTGAATTCGGATGTACGAGCTCTTGAGATGATGACTTTCTCGGAATTCGGGACAGTAAGGGTTATACGAAGCTTGCCAATGGGCCATACGGAGATATCCTTGACAGCATCATGTGCAATGATAAACTGTCTGTTGGCTCGGAAGAACTGTATTGGATTAAGCTGCGAAAGGACAGCTTCCAAAGGTTTGTCGAGGGCGTGGGACTGTCCATCATAAGTGACAGCAAGTGTCGTTTTCTCCTCGACCATTATATATGCGATATCACTGACCTGCAGCGGCACCAACTTGTCACGCAGCGGGATAAGAAAATATGATTTGTATGTCCGGGTCTGAGACTGGAGTGTATTCAGTAAAGCGGCTATCTTGTCGTTGTCATAGATGCTTTCCTTCTGTCTCTCAAAACGCTGCAGTTTGTTTATGGCACGTGTCAAGTCATCCTTGTTGATAGGTTTCAGGAGATAGTCTATGCTGTTAACCTTAAAAGCATCAAGGGCATATTGGTCATAAGCCGTGGTAAAGATGACAGGGCTGTTGATATTAACCCTGTCGAAGATAAGGAACGCCAATCCGTCAGCCAAATGGATATCCATAAAAACCAAGTCGACTTCGTTTTCCGGATTGCTGAAAAACTCTACCGATTCCTCGACAGACTGCAACACACCCACGACCTCAAGCTGAGGCGCAACCTCGGAGAGGAGCCGTTGCAGATTCTGAGCAGCTATCTGTTCATCTTCAATTATTAACGTACGTTTCATAACAGACTTGATTTAACCTCAGCAGTGCTGAGTCCGTTCATTATCTTCTGAACCTCGGATGGTTCAATAAGAGGGACCTCGACAATAAAACAATCGTCCACCCTTTGTATGTTGACTCTTTTGTTGCAGAGCAGCCTATAGCGTTTGTCGAGATTGGCGAGACCCAAGCCGCTGCCCTGCGACATTTCCTGCTTTGGACGCATTCGGTTACTGACACGGAACATATGCTGCGGAGTAGTCTCAAGAGTGATTGTCAACGAGTGTCGGTCGCTGACGACATTATGTTTCAGTGCATTCTCTATAAGCAATTGGATACTGATAGGGATAATGCCATAATTGCTTAACGTCCTGTCGACACGGTTGTCGATAATCAGGTTATCGCCATAACGTATCTGCATCATGGCACAGTAGGAACTGACGAACTGCAGTTCGTCGGCGAGGGTCACAATACGCTGACCCCGCATAATATAGCGATAGTTGGTGGCCAAGTGCTGCAAATACTGCTGGGCTTTCTCATCGTCGTTCCCGATTAGGCCGCTGAGGGTATTCAATGAATTGAAAAGAAAATGAGGATCCAGCTGGTTTTCCAACGCTTCGTAGCGTGCCATGAGCACCTCGCGCTGCAGCTGTTCCTTCTCGAGAGTCATCTGATGCCGACGGGTAAAATTGAACAACGATATCGACACCAATATAGCCACAATAGCCACAGCAAGATCTTTTAGAAAATTGACACTCAACGTGTCCGGCAGCTGGATGCGGTCGTATATCCAACGATGCAGAAACAGGGAGAGAAGACTGAACAGAATAGTGATGACAATGGAACCTATTATTCCATAGAGATATTTCTTCTTGTTGTCGATATCCTTCTTTATCACGTAGAAGTTATATACCATCAGAAGGAACAGCAACGCTATATTTAGAGAGAACGTCAAGACAATGTGGAAGTCCTCGTCCATAATCCATCCGTCGTTAATGTGGCTCAACGACATGATACCGGTAAGAATAATGCCGGCAACAAGCGATATCCATATAGCATTACGCGTGCTGAACGGATACTTGATTTGGAATTTCTTTAAATGATTTCTTTCCATGACAAAACAATAACTATTGTTGATTGTTTTTATTGTGTGTCAACGATATGGCTTTTCGCAACACGCATCTGGTACTGGCTGTGTAGACGATGCAGCAGACGCGACTGCCTGCCGCGCTTGAAATTCTTCCAGTAGGTGATAACGCACGTCGTCACAAAGTAGCAGGCTGTCTGAATCCACAACGCCAGATATTCGAACTGGACCTCCTTGAGGTGTGCACCCATCGAACTGATACGCACATAACCCTGAATGCCTGGTGTACTCGGGAAGAGGTAGCTGAACCACAACCATAATTTAGGCATATTGCTCTGCGGCCACACCATACCCGACAGGAAGAACAGTATGGCACTGAAGAAAATACAACAGAGTACCGTGGACATCTTCTCCCTGGAGAAGAGCGTGCCGAAAGACATCCCGAAGAAAGTCACCGCCAAAACGAAAGGCAACAGGAACATCACCAAATCGTACACCGTACCCAACTGAGGCAGGTGGAAGAACCACGGCACTATCCACAATACAAATCCGCTTATCGGGATATACAGCAACACAAAACACAAGGCACGTCCGAAAATCACACGATGTACGCTATGACGCAGATATGACGGTATCCTGAACAGTTCTTTCTTGTTCTCATTGGCACCGCCGCACATGATACATATCCCGAAGAAAAGGGTCTGGTGCAATACGATTATCAGCAATGCCGGCACAAAGAAACTGGCAAATCCACCCGAAGGGTTATACAGCTTGATATCGTCATATACCACAGGCTGCACCATCTCGTTGGCCTGCTGGTCATCGAGACCGACCTGCTCGTAACGCTGCACCTCTATGGATTGCATCTCATTGATAAGCAAATTGCTTGAACCTGTGACAGCATTCTTGTAATAGTAGAACGAACTCATGTCACAGAAAATACAGATACGGGCAGTCTGCAAGTCAGCCAGACGAGTACCGTAATCACGCGGGAAATAGACAATCGAATGGACTTTCCTATCACGCATAAGTTGTTCAGCCTCCGCCATATTAGAGCATTTATACTCTACAGAGACCTCAGGGAGTGCGTCTAAATTATGGATGAAACGCTCACTGGCTTCACATCGTGACTCGTCGACTACAGCCATGGGCGAATTATGCATATACTCCGTGTTATAGATAGCACAAAAAGCAATAGGGTATATCACTGTGGCGACAAAGAATACCAACATTACCATCCTGTCGCTGAACACTCTCCGTACCTCAGCGCCAAAGACCTTCCAGATATCGTATAAAGCATTGCTTTTCATGACACACCTATTTGTTTACTTTACCTTGCGACACAGCTTTGTCATAGTTACGTCCAAACATCCAAGCTCCCGCCAGAAAGACAAGACCGAACACAAGGAGGCTACAGAAATATGGCCAACAATGCTCCAAACCGTTACCGAATATAGCCATATTGCTATAGTTCAGATAATAATACCTGATTGGATAGAGCCAACTTATTCCTGTGAAGACTGGCGGCATTGCCTCTATGGGGAACGAGAAACCGCTCAACGAGAAACACAATGCACCGTAGACAGCCGTGATACCCATTGCCAGCTGTGCATCGGGAATGCAGCCCACGATAAACACTGCAGCACATTGGACGGCGAAAATCAGCAACACGCTGTTGAGCATCATCAAAAGCCAACTGCCGTTGAACGGGAACTTCATTATACCGAACATAATCAGATTGGCAATCATGACAAGGAGACTGAACCAGACAGTATATGGCAGCATTTTGCCGAACAATGCCTTGTAAGGATTATTCCCTGACTTGTGCATCAAGGTATGAATTGATCCCTTCTCCCATTCACGTCCAATCAAATACGACATAAACAATAGCAGCATGAAGCTGAAAAGAGCCGGTATCAATGTTGTCATCAGATAGATACGGTAGTTTGCCCAAGGATTCCCGATAAGGTGCGTGTCAAGTTCCACAGGCATTATCAGTCCCATTATCTGGTCTTCGCTGTAACCCTTCTTACGGTATACCTCGCGCTGCACAGCGCCGGCAGCGAGCATACCCATAGTGGCAAGCTGTTTATAGCTCAGCGTGCCTGCCAAAAGATAACATGGATTGGAATAGAGTCCAAAATGGGGAGCCCTGAAATTCAACAACTCGTTGTATGTACCCTTAGGCACTTCATAGAAAGCGAAAATCTCGCCACGTTGCATAGCCTTGCGTGCCTCGGTGTGGTTGTTGTAAACCGCCACGACCTTCACGCCTTGGGTTGCGTTGATTTCATGACACAGGCGGCGAGTCAGGTAACTCCCGTCCATATCCACCACGGCGACGGGCAGATTCTCCGGCTGGCCTTCGTCCGTCAGGGTGGCGAAAAAGACAAAAGAGAATATGCATGCCAGCGTCAAGAAGATAAGATAACGCGGTTTATGAAGAATCCTGTTGATTTCCCTTTTTATAACTCTTTTAACGCCAACCATATCGATATCCAATCCGATTTATCATTCAACTCATCCACTACTTCTCCAAGATAGCTGTCATACCGGGACGCAGCCCTTCAATCTTGTCCTGCGGTTCCACTTTAACATCAAAGCTCTTCACATCATATTGACCGTTTGTTTTCGTGGCACGCCAAGTGGCGTAACTTGCCATGGCCTGCACCCTACGCACAACGGCGGCATATCTTTTTTCGCCCAAAGCAGGGACACGCACCCACAACGAATCTCCGCAGTTGATACCTTTTAGCAAGTCCTCACGCACGCTGAAATTAAACCAGCTGTCCCTCATATCGAGAATAGATATGACCGGCGCTCCCGTGCCCACCAGGTCGCCCAACTTAGAGTAAATCTCCACAATCTCGCCGTCGCACGGAGCGATAAGGTAACTGTCATCCAGATAACTCTGAACCTCAGCCACGGCACCTCCTGCACGTTCCACAAGGGCGGCGGCAGCGGCGATATCCTCTGACTGTGCACCCTCTTTGGCCATCAGGTACTGCTGCTCGGCAGCAGCACAGTCGGCCTGTGCGGCTTTGTATTTAGCCTCCACCTCATCGAATTTCTGGGCAGAGACGACACCTTTCTCATACAGGCCTCTAATACGCTCGTACGATTTGCGGTATACCTCGACGGCCGCCAGAGCTTTCTGCCACACCTGATAAGCCATCTGGATTTGTTGTTCGCGTGCTCCGTGTTGGGCTTTCAGGCTCTGTGCGCTTGCCGCAGCACGGGCAGCACGGGCCTGCAACATCTTAGCATCCACCTGTGGGCTGCATATATGTGCCAGCGTATCGCCAGCATGGACCATATCGCCCTCTTTGACATAGATGCTGTCGATACGGCCAGGGACCTTGTTAGACACACGGTATTCAGAAGCATCGGCCTCGCCCATAATCATCTCCCTCTGAGGACGTATGGCAATAAGACCCACCAATGCCACGATCACAACCGCTCCGATTACGACTGCCAATCCGGCAATCAAACTTTTGCTATTGTCTTTCATATATTACAATATTTATTTCCATTAATTGTTTCTGACCAAAAACGTATACCAGTCAACTAAACGTTTTTCGCAATAAATCACTCTCCCAATGCCTGTCTTAGATAGACCGAACACATCTCAATCTCTATCTCGGCATCAAGCACCTCACTTTGAGCAGATATCCAAGCCGTCTGGGCGGCCATCAAGTCGCTGCTGCTGCACATCCCCGACTTGAAACTCTCGTCGGCAAGCCTCATATTCTCTTCGGCTTGGGCGAGGTTGCTTTGAGCCTGCACCAGTTTTCTATAGGCAAGCTCCAATTCATAATTAAGTTTGTTCACCTGAAGCTCAATCATCTCCTGAGCCTCCTCCATCTGGTAAGCCACCTCGCGACGTTTTGCCTTGGCAGCCCTCACAGAATAGATAGCTCCTGGATGAGCAATGGGCACATTGACGACCACTCCAGCGACAAAGGTGCCGCCGAACTCATTCCTGAAGCCGTCGAAAAGGTTAGGGTTCGTAACGAGATATCCGCCTGTCACGGCAATATTAGGCTTTAAGGCCGACGCGGCGAGACGCACACCCTGTTGCGCCACACTGTCGCTGATACGCAGCATCTGCATTTCTCTACGGTTCTGCCAGACACTGTCCATGTTAATATTCTGAGCGACATAGCTGTCGGCAAGCAGATGAGGGCCCAATGTCTCGACATCGAAATCGGCATCCAACGGCATACCGCAACGCTGAGCCAGCAGCATCTTGGCCAATGCCAGGCCGTTGGTAGCCTTTGTCAGACTCATCTGAGCCTCGTTGAGTTTCACACGCACCTTGGCCAAATCTCCTTTGGTAGCCACGTCGGCAGCCACCATCTCCTCGACATTGTCGTTGAGTTTCTGGAGCAGGGCGGCATATTGTTTTGCCAGCTCCACTTTTTGCTTCACGCTCACCACCTGCCAATAAGCCTCATCAACGGAAATAAGGGTCTCCTCCCTTTTTTTGTCATATTCTATGCCCGACAGACGGTTAATCAACTCGGCAGAGCGGTACAGAGCCCTCAATTTGCCACCCATGTATATAGGCTGTGTCACTGTGACCATTCCAATGCAAGTATTGTGTGTGTTTGTCTCAAGATCTGCCACAAGTTCCTCACCCAGAGCGTTCAGCGACGAACTGAAATTGGTGTTGTTGAGTATTGCTGTAATCCTTTCGCCGATCCATTCGCCACCGACGGGCAGATTGCCCATTTCCTCTCTGACTGCGGCGTTGATATCGCCCTGGATGGTGGTACCCATATTGCGGAGGCGTTCTTTCTGCTCTTCGCTAAGCAGATTCACACTTTTCTCCATCCACATATAGCTTCCCGTAGCACCAACCCTGGGCATCATCTGCCAGAAAGCCACTTTCTGAAGAGCCTCGGTCTCATTCATCCTCTCTTCAGACATCTTCAGGCCTCTGTTGGCATCGAGAGCACGCTGACGGCATTCGGCAAGTGTCAGCACCTGCTGGGCACTCACGGAAGAAGCCGCCAAGAGCAGTAATACGAATAATATATATCTGTATTTCATTGTATTGTTATTTTTCATAATTGCAATCTCCCATTCATCTCGTATACAATCAAACTATTGAGCATTATCCCTCCCTATGATTTGGTTTGCAAAAATATAGACACCTATCAACATATAATAATGTATTATTACCCAAATAACAAAAACGCTGTCCGAAATGTTAAAAACACCATTTGAAACGACACTGAAACAGGACAATATTTAAGCGTCAAATGTCGCTATAGAGTTGAATTAATAGAAAAAGAAATAGTTCCCTACATTTGTATAAATGCAAAATAATCACTATCTTTGCAGAAGATAATAAAAATATAGATACTCGGAAAAATAGATGATTAACAGATTGTTGCCATGAAAAAGACTTTGTCAATACTTTTGTTTGTCGCCATGGGCTTGACTGTCTTTTCCCAGACAATTGAGGATTACAGCAATCCGCAGAGATATGAATTCCTCACATTTAACAGGAACAATGTGTATTTAGAACGACCTATTGTGGCATGGGATAATTGGGGATGTTATAGATGTGTTATTGGCCGATTTTTGCAAAGCCATTCACATATGAACAACAACCCTCTTGATACTTTTTATTATTATCTTGACAAGTTCTGTATGTGCTCCAAACATGAAGCAAGCCTATCTGAGCCAAAAATGGTTTACGGTGTTGCCATACCTATTTGGGACAGTGTTCAGCACTGGAACGACACAGCGGCATGGATATTAGTAAAAGACACAATGTTTTGTGGTTATATTGCCAGGGGAACACTGCAACATCATATTCATCCCGATCAGACTTATTATTATACCCAAGTTAACATCTATGACACAGTCCATTTTAAAATTGGACTTAATTTATGGTCGGACAATCTGTTCAAATTCAAGCCGACAAATTACAGTTTCAATTGTCCTGATTCAATATACCATATCATAGAGGTGTATTTTGACCAACCCTGTCTGATGACAGATTCATTCTGGGTTGGAGAATATGTGCACTTTTATGAAACAGAGACAACTCCCCCAAATGATTGTTATCCAAGATGCGGACGTATGGCCATTCCTGATCCTTCTGAAGTAGATTATCATGGTAATAACCCTTACGGCCCACTTTTCTTTGCCAGGTGGCTTGTCGAACCTCAATGGGTTATTGCACCAGGTATTGTACCACCAGATGTTCCGTATTGCTTTTGGGGAATGCATTTCCCCATCATTGCACCGCCGCCATGCTTTGTGATTCCGCCGCTGAAGATTCGGAATGTACACAACAACTGTGCCGATGTGATGTGGGACAACCCAGTAAGCTCGCTGTACCGCAGGATTGAGCTTGGCCCAGCGGGATTCACCCCAGGAACTGGAATCATCATAGATAACTTCTATGGCGACAGCATCCATTTCCAAAACCTTGCACCTGACCTTGACTACGAGGTCCATGTCAGCAGCTTCTGCTCCACGGACAGCGTCTACACAGAGCCCACTGTGGCATTCTTCTCCACGGCCATGAACTGTGACATGCCGCAGAACGTCGCCGTCGCGGACATTACCGACAGTACTGCCATAATCTTCTGGCGAATGACAAGCCTCTCGGACTACTCTGAACTTGAATACGGACCTGCAGGCTTCAGCCTCGGAGAGGGAAGACTCCTGAGCCCCATCCACAGCCTCGGCACGGGCAACTGCTCCAGGATGATGGACAGCCTGCAGCCCGGCACGGCATATACGGCATACGTGCGTACCTGGTGCGACTACTCGGAGATGTACTCCGACTGGGAACGTGTAGACTTCACAACAACAAGCGTCAACCCCAACGACACGGCTGACCACGACACAACAAGCATAACAACTGCAGACCGTCAGCGAATAAACCTTGTTCCCAATCCGGCGACAAACTCCGTCACAGTCTCTGCCGAGTGTGAAATCCTCTCTGTGGAAGCCTACAATGTCAAAGGTCAACGCATCGTCACAGCTGAAGGTAACGGAACAACATTGAAACTCGACACCTCCGCCTGGCCAAACGGAACATACACTATAGCAATACGCACAGTACAGGGGTCAGTAACAAGGAAGTTAGTGATTAAGAAATAATCTTTTTACCAAGAATACCTCTCCTCTTTTTATACTTTTTCGCTTCACTTTTTGAGGTCGGCCTGTGGCCGAGGGAGCTGCGGAAGTCAAGTGCAAAGTCAAACTTGTTTGAACTCTGCCGAGATGAAGCAGCGTTGTCGGCAGAGCCGACAGCACACCAGACGTAGTCAAATTATTCAAAAATCCAATTAAAAATCTTTCAAAAATTTTTTTCTCTGACGTTTGATATTGTAGCGTGCCGAAGGTACGTCACAATGTATAAAAGTTTGGGGGACGCCCTAATGCGGCAGCCTTTCCCGGCCTTAACGGAGAAGAGTAAAGAAATCCGCTTTGGAGAAGCGTTAAGAATCAATATGTCTGAGCATGGAAAGGACAGAAGCCGATAGAAAAATGGAGAGCCTAAAAAGTATTTCTAAATTAAATTACCTGGACTTCAGTGTGAGTTTATTGATTTAGCTCCGGAGAAGTGGATTTTAGCTTCGCAGTTACGCCGGAGTGCTTTCTCTTGTTTCGTTCGCTTTCGCACGAGCGAAAGAGAATGAAAAACATCAATTTTGACAAAAGAAAAGATTAAGACAAGTCGAAAGGTGAAAAAAGAAAGCGGTTTGTTTTTGGGGCAGAATGGGGATTGGAAATCTTAAAAAAACTATACTATTACAAGACACTAAAAAAAGGATATCGACGTTATTTTTTATTATAATAGTTATTACAATATGAAGACACGACGCCTGATTATTACAGCATTGCTTTTTTTCATGGCAACGGCTCTTTCCGCCGAAGCCTGCACCAATTTTATCTGCAGCCGTGGAGCCTCGACTGACGGCTCGACAATGATAACCTATGCCGCCGATAGCCATACCCGCTATGGACAGCTGCGTTTCCATAAAGGAGGAGACCACCCCTCAGGCGAGATGGTACGCCTCTACAACTACGGCAGTCTGAAATTCCAGATTGAGATTCCGCAGGCATCACATACCTACAATGTGGTCGGATTTATCAACGAGCACCAGCTTGCCATTGGCGAGACCACCTGGGGAGGCATCAGTCCCCTCAACAAAGGCAATGCCGAA
>JAGADZ010000019.1 GCA_017613375.1 Bacteroidales bacterium
AATCGAGCCACATGCCAGCCTTATCACTACTATTGATAAGGCGGGTTATCTCAAGTGTAGATTATCTATAGTTATTACGAATAAGTAACTAAACGTACTTGATTATCAGTGAGTTCCGTTCTAACTTGTGATAATCTCCTTTGATAACGTTTAACTTTGCATTGTTTTCCTAATTGTTTAACTAATAAATACATCGAAAATGAAAACAATGTCAATTGAATTGCTCATTCAAAAATGTGAGGAGCGAATGTACAGATTCGGCTACTCTGATGCATGCATCAAGGAGCACCACCGACGGTGGGAAAAAGGAATCTGCGAGTTTATGAGAGAGAACGGTCTCACGCATTATTCAACGGATATTGGAGCCGTCTATCTGGAGAACGCGACAAAAGGATGTGCCTCAAGTACGGCAAGGGGACGCAGGAGAAACATCCACATTCTAGACCAATTGCTGGAACACGGTGTTATCGCAAGCCGCGAGAAAGACTTCTGCAAATATCCGCTGCCAGGAGAACTGGGCAAATTGGCACTTCAGTTTATTGACAAAAAGAGAGTAGACGGATTAGCCCCCTTAACGATCACCCATCACAAGAGAGTTTTAAGTTTGCTCATATCGTCGATGGAAATAAACGGGTTAAAGGCGTACAGTGATTTATCGAGTGAATATGTGTTGGATTTCATCAACAACAGAGCCGCCAGGAAGCAGGAAAGGCAGCAGTGCATAAGGTCATTCCTGCGTTTTTTAGTGGAAGAAGGAGAGGTCAGCAGGGACGTCCTAACGGCGTGTAATGGACATATGAGACCAGATGTGGTGCGTTTGCCGTCCTATTATGAGAAAGAGGAAATCGCTAGACTGGAAACACACATAGATAGGTCATATCCAGCGGGAATTAGAGATTATGCCGTCATCCTGCTGATGACAAGATTGGGGCTCCGCTCATCGGACGTTGCAGCCCTAACTTTCGGAAGCATCCTTTGGGACGAATGCAAAATCCGTTTAATCCAAAAGAAAACCGGCGTCCCCTTGGAGTTGCCTTTACTGAAGGAAATAGGTGAAGCCATTATCAAGTATCTGAAATATGTCAGGCCAAAGACGGATTTTCAGGAAATCTTCTGCACCATGAACATGCCCTTTCGGCCATTGAACAACATGTCAATCAACGATATCGTCAGTACAGCATTCAAAAGAGCCGGTATCAAAACGATGGGAAGGCATTTTGGTGCGCATAGTTTACGCCATTCCCTTGCCTCCAACATGTTGGCCAACGGAACGCCCCTATCGACAATATCAAGCGTCTTGGGACATTCGAGCACATCGAGTACAATCCCATATCTGAAGATAGATACTGCATCTCTCAAAGAATTTGCTCTTGAAGTTCCGCCCGTTAATGAACATTTTTACAGCCAGAAAGGAGGAGTGTTTTATGAGTAATTACGTTTTCCAAAGCAAACTGGCCCCCTATATGGAAAGCCTAATCAGGCTTAAACGTTCACAAAGTGTGCGCACAGAAAAGTACGTTAGCGCTCTGAAGTTGTTTGACTTATATCTCTACAAAGAGGACGCAGGAGTCGAAGACTTGTCGAGTGCATTTTTTGCGAAATGGCGATCTATGTGCATCGGGAACAAGGAAACCACAATATACGTGAAGTACAGGATTATCATCCAATTATGCCGACATATAAATGACCTGGGAACCAAATGCTACATTCCCAAGCTGCCTAAAAACGGAACGGATAGCTACATCCCATTTATATATACACGAGAGCAGATCCAGGCGATTTTTCAAGCCGCAGATGACTATTGCCCAGAATACTATGCAAAGGAACGAAACCATTTTGCCATGCCCGCCATTCTGCGGCTATTATACAGCTCTGGACCCAGGATATCAGAAGTGTGTGGGCTGAAGGTCTGTGACGTAGACCTACAGAGAGGTTTAATAACTTTGAGGAAAACAAAAAACAGAGAAGAGCGGATATTAGTTTTATCGCCTTCTATGTTGGATGTGCTGAAACAATATCAGCGGCAAAAATCGCAGACTCCGATGGGGAAGGCAGAGACAGCCGATTCGCCATTCTTCATAAATCCTATCGGAGGAAAGTATGACAAAAAGATAGTGTACAACTGGTTTAGGATCATTCTCAATGCTGCAGGGATACCGCACAGAGGACGTAGAGACGGCCCTCGGCTCCATGATCTCAGACACACTTTTGCCGTGCATTCCTTGGAGCAACGAGTGTCCACCGGTGCAGACATCCATAATATATTGCCGCATTTGGCTGCATATCTCGGTCACAAAACCATGCAGTCGACAGAAACATATGTCAGACTCACGCAAGAGAACTACCCAGAAGTACTGAAACAGGCAATATCTTCAGACAAAATCATCCAGAATATTAACCTACCAAAATTTGATGGCGATGAATGGTGAACCCTTAACAAAATACATAGAGTCGTTTTTCAAACATCTGACTGATGACTTGGGGCTGAGTCCTCACACAATCCGCTCATACAGCAACGCTATAGGCTCGTTGCTCGACTTTTTCAAAGAGGAGAAAAACTTGTTGGCTAACAGAATCGAACTGTCTGCACTGGACCGTAATACAGTGATTGAATACCTTAATTGGCTTCAACGCAAAAGAGGTAACAGTGACAGGACTCGGAACCATCGGTTGGCTGCCATATCTTCGTTTGCCAAAGTAATGATGTATGAAGATATAGCCCATATCAACCAATGGAGTGAAATCCTTACAATCAAGCAAAAGAAGACGGATGCACCCCACATCAATTATCTGTCTGTAGATGGCATGCGACACTTGCTGGAGGCAATACCGACCAACACAAGAGAAGGCCGTCGGGATTTGACCATGCTGCTGATGCTATATGAGACCGCTGCCCGTGTCCGAGAACTGGTAAACCTGACTCCCCACGACCTGGTCTTTCAAAAAGCCTGCAAAGTACGTTTGTTCGGTAAAGGGCGAAAATCCAGGACTGTCAATATAAGGGAAAAAGTTGCCGATATGGTCAAGGAATACATGATGGAGCTCCATTTGGATCATCCGGACAGACAGTATGAACCTCTGTTCAAAAGCCAGAGAGGAACAAGAATCAGCTGTTCCGGTGTGGCATATGTTATCAGCCAATATGCGAATCTGTGCAACCGAGAGAACCCTGGCGTATTGCCGGACAAAATCTCTCCTCACAGTTTTAGGCACAGCAAAGCTATGCACTTACTGGCTGATGGTGTGAATCTTATCTACATACGTGATATGTTGGGTCACACATCAATAAGGACGACCGAGATATACGCAAGAGCAGACTCTAAGCACAGAAACGAGGCTATAGAAAATGCTTATTCAGATGTCTTGCCCGTTTCTAAAGAAAAGCCAATATGGAACCAGGACGAAGAAATAAGAGCATGGTTAAGAAAACTTGGTAAATAGTCAACAAGATAAGAAACGCCACAATTATCACGAGTTAGGACCGAAGTAGATGACACAAAAGGTTGACAATCAAGAAGTCGCCTCATCTTACTTACGATACTCTATACTCGGGATAACCAGCCTTATCACTACTATTGATAAGGCGGGCATGTGGCTCGATTTGAGCACTTTCAGCAGTTACGATGACTTCATGGCCGCCTGTCGTTGGCTGCACCGTGATGAGTTGGATCCCGAGTTTGCCTACCTGGACATGGAAAATTATCCTGCGATGTGGTACAGTGAGAGCTGTATGGATGAGGACACATTCGACCGCATCCAAGAATACGCGGCCCTCGATGCCGATGAGCAGGAGGCTTTCGAGGCGTTTCTGGATGTCACTTGTGACAAAAATGTCTCGTTTGACGATTTCCGTGAGCGCTACTGCGGCGAGTGGGACAGCGAAGAGGCATTTGCCGAGCACCTCGTCGAAGAGCTGGACATGTTCCACAATGTGCCCGAGAGCGTTAGCCGCTTCTTCAATTACAAGGCCTTTGCACACGAGCTGTTCATGTCGGACTACGATTTTAGCGATGGCTATGTGTTCTGCACCTGCTAAGACATAGCACACTCATCGAAAAAGGCCGCTTCATAGCGGCTTTTTTCATGCCCAGACCTCTCTGGCAACTAGTTTCACGATTAAACCAAAACCACTCCGCGCTGCTGAACGAACTATTCGCCCAACGCACGGAGTGGAATAAGAAGCAATTAGGATTAATCCATTTCAATTATGACGGATCTCTTCAAAACGGTATCTAGATCCACGCCATTAATTAATAGACCATCCCAAATGTCAGTTA
>JAGADZ010000020.1 GCA_017613375.1 Bacteroidales bacterium
AAATTCAAAATTCAATCGATGCCTCAGGGATGATTCTTGTTCCGGGCATTATCGACACGCATGTGCATTTCCGAGAGCCGGGGCTGACCGAGAAGGCCGATATCGCCAGCGAAAGCCGTGCGGCTGTGGCAGGAGGAGTGACATCCTATGTGGATATGCCAAATACCAAGCCTCAGACGACGACGATGGAACTGCTGGAGGAGAAGGCTTCCATCGCCGCGGAGAGAAGCATGGCGAACTACGGTTTCATGCTTGGCGCCACCAACGGCAACATCGACGAATTGCTCGATGCCGACCCCGCAAAATATGCCGCCATCAAGCTTTTTCTCGGCAGCAGCACGGGCGATATGCTGGTAAACGACCCCAAGGCTCTCGACAAATTGTTCTCAAAGGCGAAGAAACTTATCGTTGCTCACTGCGAAGAGGAGGAGATTATTCAGGCTAACCTGCGTAATTTCAAGATGGAGTGTGCCGGCACCGAACGCGAGACGGCAGCCCTGCACCCGCAGATACGTACCACGGAGGCATGCTATGTGAGCACCTACAAAGCCATAGAACGTGCACGCAAATACAAGACTCGCCTGCACATAGCACATATAAGCACAGCCACGGAACTGGACCTGCTGAGCAATATGGCGTTGGAAAAGAAACATGTCACCGCCGAGGTTACGCCGAACCACCTGTGGTTCGACGACCGCGACTATGCCGAGCTGGGCAATCTGATAAAGTGCAACCCCTCCATAAAACGTAACGAAGACCGTTTAGCTCTGTGGGCCGCACTCTACGACGGACTTATTGACACCATAGGGACTGACCACGCACCGCATACGTTGGAAAGCAAACAGAAACGCTATTTCGACGCCCCGGGAGGCATCCCGTCGATACAGCACTCCCTGCTCATGATGCTTGAACCTCTGTTCAACAACAAATACAACGCAGAGGAGCAGAGAGAATTCCAGAACAACTGGCTTCCGCTGATAGTGAAGCTGATGTGCCACAATCCAGCCCTCCTATTCGGCATAGAGGGACGCGGATTCATCCGCGAAGGCTACAAAGCGGACCTAACACTTATTAAGCCCGGTGTCGAGAACACCGTAACGAAAGAGGATATCTTGTACAAATGCGGATGGTCTCCTGTCGAAGGACTGACTTTCCACAGCCGTGTGGAGATGACATTCGTCAACGGCAGGATAGCCTACAGCCACGACGGCGGACTGGCAGACTCTCACAACGCCGAAAGGCTTGTGTTCAACAGATAACAACAATACAATTGAAAATAAAGAATTAACAGATATGAAAAAAATTGCTCTTGTCTTTTTAGCTGTTCTTACGATGTCGATATGTGCATCGGCACAGGAAATCGTTCAGATAAACAGTGCCAAACTGCCTGCCCAAGCCCGCACTACTATTCGTAACGCATGGAACAACGCCCCCATCGTCGACGCATGGCGTTACAAAAACGGCCGCATCGTGGAATACAAAGCCTCTGTCGAAGATGGCTCAATAATAAAATTCAACGCCAACGGACAGTGGATTGAAATCAAGAGCTATGGCGGAGTGCCCACAAACCTGTTGCCGAAAGCCTTGGTGAAATTCGTGAACGACTACTACGAAGGCCAGCAGATAGTACATGTCACAAAAACGACTAAACGCTACCGCATAGAGCTCACCGACGGGACAAAGCTTGAATTCAACAGCAAGGGTGTCTTCCAAGCATTCTTGTAGCATTTCTTCGATAAAACAAAACAGATTACGAGGGTGTCCGAAAAGTTTTCATGGACACCCTCGTTTTTTTGAAATAAAAAACGTAAATTTGCAGCGTGAAATACTAATGCAATAATTCCATACGACACTAACAATAAAACTCATACGGAAAATACAGCGATGGCCAAACAAAAATATAGGACGGAGAGTGATTTGCTCGGGACGCACGAGGTGCCTGAAGAGGCCTACTACGGCGTGCAGACAACACGAGCCATGGAGAATTTCCATATCAGCGGACAGCTCTTGAGCAGTTTTCCGAATTTCATCATTGGCTTGGCGATGACAAAGAAAGCCGCCGCGATGGCCAATATCGAAGTAGGGATGATTTCGGAGCAGCAGGGAGAAGCCGTGATATGGGCCTGCAACCAACTGATTGCGGGGAAATACCACGACCAGTTCCCCATAGACATGATACAGGGAGGTGCGGGGACCAGCACCAATATGGCCGCCAACGAGGTCATCGCCAATCTCGCACTCGAATATATGGGCAAAGAAAAAGGGCAGTATGAATTCTGCTCGCCCAACGATGTCGTGAATGCATCCCAGAGCACCAACGACGCCTACCCCTGTGCCATCCATCTGGCCATATACCTCGAACATGAGGCGTTCCTTCCGCACCTGAAAAACATGATTGCCGCCCTTGACAAGAAATCCAAGGAATTTGCCCGTGTCATAAAGATGGGACGCACCCAGCTCCAGGATGCCGTACCGATGACTTTGGGACAGACGTTTGGAGGCTTTGCAGCGTCGTTGCGAGGCGAAGTCAACAACCTGAATCTTGCCGCACGCGAATTTCTTACCGTCAATATGGGAGCCACCGCCATAGGCACAGGGATATGCTCCAAGCCTGGCTACAGCGAGGAGTGCATAAAAGCCTTGAGACAAGTCACAGGGTGGAATATCAAGCTTGCCGATAACCTGATAGAGGCCACCAGTGCCACGAGCTGCATGATACAATACTCTAGTGCATTGAAACGCCTATCGCTGAAGATAAACAAGATATGCAATGACCTGAGGTTGCTGAGTTCCGGTCCACGATGCGGATTGAACGAGATACATCTGCCAGAGCGTCAACCCGGCTCGTCAATCATGCCTGGGAAGGTCAACCCTGTTATTCCCGAAGTGATGAATCAGGTATGTTATAAAGTCATCGGCAACGATATGTGCATCAGCTTCGCCAGCGACAACGGGCAGTTGGAGCTAAATGTCATGGAGCCTGTCATAGCCTATACCTTGTTTGAGAGCATCCACCTGCTGGAGAACGGACTGGACACCTTACGTACCCTGTGTATAGAAGGAATAAAAGCCAACGAGGAACGCTGCCGTCAGCTTGTAGAACACAGCATCGGCATCGTCACAATGCTCAACCCTATTATAGGCTACAAACAGAGCACAAAAATTGCCAAGGAAGCCAATGAGACCGGACGGGGTGTATACGAACTAGTTCTCGAACACGGTCTGCTAACAAAGGAACAACTCGACACGATACTGAAGCCAGAGAATATGATAAAGCCTGTGGATTTGGGGAAGATGAGGGGATGAGGGACGTTAACGTTGACGTTAACGTTAACTTTTGGGACTAGGAGGATAAACAACACAATATAAAATAAAACAACATAGTATAAATTGGATAATTTAGAAGTCATAAAAATCAAGAAGGGGCTTGACATACCAATTCCTGGGACAGCTGAGCGACATACCACATTGTTGTTCCCATCATACGATGGGGTACAATATGAATATGCCGTTAAGCCTACTGACTATGTCGGTGTTGCACCACGTCTGCTCGTTGCAGAAGGTGACGACGTCCTGGCCGGCACACCGCTGTTTGAGGACAAAAACAACGAAGGTGTACCATTTGTGTCGCCTGTCAGCGGCACAGTGAAAGCCATCGTCCGTGGAGAAAAACGTGCACTGTTCTCTGTTATCGTGGAAGCCAATGAAGGCTTGCAGAGATATTGTTCTTTTCCAAAAGCCGATCCCCAAGAGAGCGACGCCGACACCATAAGAGAAATCATGGTCACGTCGGGCCTGTGGAACTCTCTACGCCAACGTCCGTTCAGCATTGTACCACGCAAAGGCAGCACTCCGAAAGCGATATTCATATCGGCCTTCGACAGTTCGCCTCTTCCTGTCGACTACGACTATATGCTGCAACAAGACTCTAATATCCACCGCAGAGATGACTTCCAATGGGGCATAAATGCACTTGCCAAGTTTGCCCCTGTCCACTTATCGCTTGACGGCAAAACACAACGCAACTCATTCTTTGCCAAGACAGAAAACGCCGAAATCCATTTCTTTGAGGGTCCCCACCCTGCCGGACTTGTAGGCACACAGATTGCCAAAATATCACCAATCAACAAGGGTGAGACGGTATGGACCATCAACGTGCAGGATGTTGCAATCATTGGGAACCTGCTCCACACCGGGACTTACAACCCCGAACGAGTCGTGGCGTTCTGCGGCCCCGACGTAAGCGAGCCTAAATATTACAGACTGATAAGTGGCTCAGATTTGCCGGGAACAACACTCAAAAACGGCAGCGGAAAACAACGCATCATCTGTGGCGACGTGCTGAGCGGAGTCTCCATGCAGAGGACAAAAAACAATATTGAATCAGACTCATATATCTCTGCATCGTGCGACAAGGTGTGTTTCATTCCCGAAGGCGACTACTACGACTTTATGGGGTGGCTGAGACCCAATTTCCGCAAATACAGCTTCTATCGTACTTATTTAAGTGGAATACTTTCAAAATTCAGAATTCATAATTCAAAATTAGATTTTGATACTGGTATGCATGGGAGCGTTCGTCCGCTGTTTGTCACAGGCGAATTTGAAAAGCTGGTGCCGCTTGACATATATCCGATGCAGCTCATCAAAGCATGCATCATTGGCGACATCGAACTTATGGAAAACCTCGGCATTTACGAGGTGGAGCCTGAGGATCTGGCTCTATGCGAGTTTGCTGACACGTCAAAGACGGAAATACAAGCCATTATACGTGAAGGACTCGAAAAGATAAGAAAGGAGGTGGTATGAACGGAGAACGGAAAACGGAAAACGGAAAACGGAAAACGGCCGAACGCGACCGTAAGGGAGCAAACGGATGTTCCTGCGGAGAGCGACCGAACGCGACCGATTGGGAGCGAACGGGTGTTCTTGCGGAAAACGGAAAACGGAAAACTGAGAGCGGAGAACGTCCGAACGCGACCGATAGGGAGCGAACGGGTGTTCTCTCGGAGAGCGGAAAGCGAAGAACGGAGGGCGGAGTGAATGGGTGGCTTAGGAAACGGTTTGACACAATGAAGCCCAAATTTAGTAAAGGAGGTCGCTTTGAGAAACTGTCGTCGACGTTCGAAGCCTTTGAGAGTTTTGCGTTTACACCCAATACGGTGACAGGCGGCAAAGCATATAAAAGATACCGAGGATGTCATCTGCGTGACGCCGTGGATTTGAAAAGGACCATCATCACCGTCGTCATTGCCCTGATGCCTGCTCTGCTGTTTGGCATGTGGAACATTGGCTACCAGCACTATATGGCTGATGATATTATACGAATAAAGATGGGTGGAATGTTTTTCCTCGACCACCTGTTATGCTTTGTGTTCGGATTCCTGCGGATGTTGCCTATCATCGTCACGAGCTATATCATCGGTCTCGGCATCGAGTTCCTTTTTGCCGAGATACGCCACGAGGAGGTCAGCGAGGGTTTTATCGCCACAGGTCTTATAATCTCGATGATAGTGCCCGTCACCGTGCCGCTGTGGCAACTGGCACTGGCTGTATCCTTTGCAGTAGTGATTGGCAAAGAGGTGTTTGGTGGCAGCGGCTACAACTTCCTCAACCCTGCACTTGTGGCACGTGCATTCCTTTTTTTCAGCTATCCCAGCCATATGTCGGGCGACAGCATATGGATTGCCGCCGACTTGTGGGGCAGCGATGCAGTCACAGGTGCCACACCGCTGGGACAACTGATGTCCGGGCAGTCCCTGTCGGCCTCAGCCGTGGAGATGTTTCTCGGTACCATCCCCGGAAGCACCTGCGAGACCTCGGTAGTGGCGATACTGCTTGGAGCCGCCCTGTTGCTGATAACCGGAGTGGCCAGTTGGAGGATAATGCTTAGTGTGTTACTTGGCGGCGGCCTTACAGGGTTGCTTTTCAACGGTATCGGAGCCAATGAATATATGCAGATACCTTTTTACTATCACTATCTGATGGGCGGATTCATGTTCGGATGTGTGTTTATGGCCACCGACCCGGTGACAGCAGCACAGACAAACATAGGCAAATGGATATATGGATTCCTTATTGGCGTCTTCGCGGTAGTGTTAAGAGTACTGAACCCTGCCTATCCCGAAGGGATGATGCTGGCAATACTGCTGATGAACTGTTTTGCACCGCTGATAGACCATTGCGTCGTAGCAGCTAATATCAACAGACGCAAGAAACGGTGGGCCATATCAGAAAGGAGGGCTGAGCTATGAAGAAATTCAGCAACAGCTATATGATGCTTTACGCCTTAGGCATTGCCGCCATAGTCGCGGTATTGCTGACAGTAGTCTCCCTGAGTCTGAAAGCGAGACAGGAGACGAACATACGCAATGAGAAAATGCAGATGCTGCTTGCCACAATAGGCGTTCAGAGCGAAAGAGACGGTGTTGAGACAGAGTACAACAAGTATTTCAAGGAAGAGCTGAATGTCGCAGTAGAAGGCGAAGAACCTCTAAGCGTCTATCTGTTTGAGAAAGACGGGAAACGAGGCTATGTAATCCCCACCAAAGGCAATGGCTTATGGGGAAAGATATATGCCAACATCGCATTGGCAGAAGACCTCAACACGATAGTAGGTATCACTTTCAGCCATGACAGCGAGACTCCAGGATTAGGAGCCGAGATAACATCGGAATCGTTCTGCAACCAATTCATAGGTAAAAAGATTCTTGACGAAGAGGGCAAAGTGGTTTCCGTAGCGGTGATAAAGCATGCCGATGTCGCCGACATGCACCAAGTGGATGCCATCAGCGGCGGTACGATGACGAGCAACGGAGTGAGCGAAATGCTGCTGAACGGACTGACGCGGTATCAAGAGTTCATAACATCGGAGAGAAAGGAGGCTACAAATGAATAGCACTCGAAGAAAACTGATAACCAACCCTCTGGGTAAGGACAATCCGATAACAGTGCAGGTATTAGGCATCTGTTCGTGTCTCGCCGTGACAGCACAGCTGAAGCCAGCTGTCGTCATGGCCCTATCCGTAACCGTTGTAGTCGCACTCTCGAACCTTATCATCTCTCTGATACGCAAAAGCATACCTCCGCGAATAAGAATCATCGTGCAACTCGTAGTAGTGTCATCATTGGTGATACTGGTCAACCAAATCCTTATGGCATTTGTCTATGACGTCAGTAAACAGTTGTCGGTCTATGTGGGGCTGATAATAACAAACTGCATCGTGATGGGACGTCTCGAGGCTTTTGCCATGAGCAACAAGCCGTGGGATTCGCTACTTGACGGCATCGGCAACGGCCTTGGCTATGGAATAATCCTTGTCATTCTCGGATTCGTGAGAGAGTTGTTTGGACGTGGAAGCCTATGGGGGTATCCTGTATTCGAGAAGATAGGACTGTACAATATTGGCTATGAGAACAACGGTTTTATCATCATGGCACCGATGGCATTGATACTAGTAGGAATAATAATATGGATTCAGAGGAGTAAGGAGCAAAAGAGCCAATAGGTGGTTAAAACAATAGAAATACGTTATGGAATACTTTAATATCTTTATAAAGTCAGTCTTCATCGACAATATGATTTTTGCCTTCTTTCTGGGCATGTGTTCCTACCTGGCGGTATCGAAGACGGTGAAGACCTCGTTAGGGCTTGGTGTGGCGGTGACTTTTGTCCTGCTTATTACTGTCCCTGTCAACTACTTAATAGACAAGTACCTCCTCGGGGAGGGAGCACTGACATGGATTAGTCCTTCGCTAGCAGATGTCGACCTGAGTTTTCTGAGTCTCATCATGTTCATTGCCGTTATCGCCGCCATAGTACAGATTGTGGAGATGATAGTGGAGAAATTCTCGCCTGCCCTGTATAACGCCCTAGGAATTTTCCTGCCCCTGATTGCCGTGAACTGTGCCGTGCTTGGCGGCTCACTATTCATGCAGCAGCGTGAATACAGCAACATAGGCGAAGTCAGCTGTTTTGCTCTGGGGTCAGGGATAGGGTGGCTTATTGCCATTGTGGGCATTGCCGCGATACGCGAACGTCTTAAATACTCAGCCATACCGCCAGCATTGAAAGGTGTCGGCATAACATTCATTATAACAGGACTTATGGGTATTGCCTTTATGTCGTTTATGGGAATAAAACTATAAAAGAAGAGAGAAAATGTTTCATTCTATAATATCTGCAGTAATAGTATTTTTGAGCATCATCCTGGTGTTGGTGGCGTTGTTGCTTGTGTTGCGTGCCAAACTGATGCCGTCGGGAGATGTGAAGATAACCATCAACGGCGACAAGGAGCTTACCGTCACTACTGGCAATAGCCTAATATCCACCCTTGCCGAGCAGCACATCTATCTTCCCTCAGCTTGTGGCGGCAAAGGGTCATGTGGCCAGTGCCGCTGCCGTGTTCTGCAGGGAGGAGGCTCGATACTGCCTACCGAAGTAGGCTTCTTCTCACGAAAAGAGATACAGCAGGGTTGGCGGCTCGGATGCCAGGTGAAAGTAAAAGAGGACCTAAGCATAGCAGTACCCGAGAGCATACTCAGCATCAAGGAATATGAATGCACTGTTGTATCGAACCAAAACGTGGCAACATTTATCAAAGAATTCAAAGTCCAGCTGCCTCCAGGCGAACATATGGACTTCGTGCCTGGCAGCTATGCCCAAATCAAGATACCGACATTCCGCATACCTTATTCCGAATTTGACAAGAGCCTCATAGGCGACGAGTACCTTCCGGCATGGGAGAAGAACAAGATGTTCGACCTTGTCTGCACAAATGACGAGCCCACTGTGCGTGCCTACTCAATGGCCAACTATCCCGCCGAGGGCGATGTGTTTATGCTCACCGTGCGAATCGCCACACCGCCAATCGACAAAACGGAAAACGGAAAACGGAGAATGGAAAACGGCGGAAGCCCCTTTTTACCTGTCAATCCAGGCATTGCATCAAGCTATATTTTCTCACTTAAGCCTGGCGATAAAGTCACTATGTCGGGGCCTTACGGCGATTTTCACGTCAGAGGAACGGAGAACGAAGAACGGATTTGGGTTGGCGGGGGTGCCGGAATGGCTCCGTTGCGGGCTCAGATTATGCACCTGACACGCACTCTCCATTACTCGGGCATAATGCATTTCTTCTATGGTGCACGGGCGTTGAACGAAGTGTTCTACCTTGATGATTTCAGACAATTAGAGAAAGACTTCCCTAATTTCCATTTCCACCTAGCCCTTGACCGTCCCGACCCTGCCGCCGACGAAGCCGGAGTACCCTACACTGCTGGATTTGTCCACGATGTTATGTACAATACCTATCTGAAGAACCATCCTACCCCAGAAGATATCGAGTACTACATGTGCGGTCCCGGACCGATGTCGAAAGCCGTATGTGCAATGCTTGACAATCTCGGCGTAGCTCCCGAGAATATCATGTTCGACGACTTCGGTGGTTGAAATAACTCAAAAAGTCACATCCGAGAGTAACACTCCAATGATGAAGAAACTAATTGTCAGATAGCGATTCTCCAGCTGCCCAGTTACACTCGCTTATCCATACCTTGGTAAAATCCATTATTTTTTTTTTGCGATGGATGTGTAAAAAAATAGTATCTTTGCAAATAGAAAAAACTTACTATTTTAGAGATGGATACAACTAAACTTATTAGAATCAGTTCTATAACAAAAAAGCTTTTAGTAGGACTGTTTGGCTCTTTTCTGTTGGTGTTCTTGTTATTCCACATGACTGCCAACCTCTTCATCCTCGCCAAAGATGGAGGCGATGCATACAGTGCGTTCTGCCATTTCATGGGGAGCAACATTTTCATCAAAGTGTTTGAGATAGCACTTTTCGCTTGCTTTGTTTTACATGCCGCATTATCCGTCTGGCTATGGTTCTGCAACAAGAGGAACCGTCCTGTAGGCTATCACAAACCCTCTCGTACCAAGACCGCCAAAGGCTCCAAACTTGCAATCATTAGCGGCAGCCTTCTGTTGGTGTGTCTCTTTTTCCATTTTTATGATTTCTACTTTGTGAAGACCAAAATGGTAAAAAGCACATATATGGTCAAGATAGAGGACCTCTATAAAGGTGAGAACGGCAATGAGCTATACACACTGGAGCAACAACTACAAATATATCAAAAATCGCCCGAAGATGTCTTGGAGACTTTCAACGAAGCCATGGCAAGCGGAGAGAAAATAGATGCAGACCAGCAGCATATCTTCGATTTGCTGAAAGCCATGAGTATCATTGGAAAAGCCACAACCGACAGCCGTCTCAGCAAAGACATGAAATGGCTACGCCAGATAAGTGCAGAAGAACGTGAAACCATTGAGAAAGCCATAAATAATGTCGAATTCGAACCGGATTTCTACAACATCGCACATCAGAAATTCAGCATATGGCATATAGTACTGTGCTATCTGATATTCTTTATCGTCGTGGGGTTCCACATCCGTCACGGCTTTGAGTCGGCATTCCAGACCTTCGGCCTTAACCACTATAAATATAGCCGTATCGTCGAAGTCCTCGGCATTATCTATTGCTGGATTATCTGCCTTGGTTTTGCCATAGTGCCAATAGGAGTTTTTCTTGGTCTGTAATTCTTGTTTAGTAATTCACAATTCATAATCAGAATGAATCTCGATTCCAAAATACCTGAAGGTCCGCTCAGTGAAAAATGGACCAATTATAAGACAAATCAGAAATTAGTCAATCCCGCCAACAAACGCAAATTGGACATCATTGTCGTAGGCACAGGCTTGGCGGGTGCTTCCGCAGCGGCATCGTTAGGTGCGTTAGGATTCAATGTTGACATCTTCTGCATACAGGACTCCCCACGTCGAGCCCATAGCATAGCTGCTCAGGGTGGCATCAACGCTGCCAAGAACTATCAGAACGACGGCGACAGCGTTGAGCGCCTATTCCGTGACACCATCAAAGGCGGTGACTATCGTGCCCGAGAGGCCAACGTCTACCGTTTGGCAGAGGTCAGCGGCGACATCATCGACCAATGTGTGGCACAAGGTGTGCCTTTTGCCCGCGACTACGGCGGTCTGCTCGACAACCGTTCCTTCGGAGGTGCACAGGTCAGCCGCACCTTTTATGCCAGAGGCCAAACGGGTCAACAGCTACTGCTCGGTGCCTATGGAGCGTTAAGCCGCGAAATTGAACGCGGAAGCGTCAAGTTGCACACTCGATGCGAGATGGAAGAGCTGGTGCTCGTAAAGGAGACGGAAGGGCAAAAAACAGAGAAGAAGGTCCGTGCACGTGGCATTATTGTCCGAAATCTTGTCACAGGGAAGCTCGAGAGATATTCGGCCCATGCCGTTGTTCTTGCCACGGGAGGCTACGGAAACGTTTATTTCCTCAGCACCAACGCCATGAACAGCAACGGCAGTGCAGCGTGGATATGCCACCGCAAAGGTGCCTTATTCGCCAACCCCTGCTACGTGCAAATTCATCCCACCTGTATACCCGTCCACGGCGACTACCAATCAAAACTCACCCTTATGAGTGAGAGCCTGCGTAACGACGGCCGCATTTGGGTACCCAAAAAGAAGGAGGATGCCGAAGCCATCCGTGCCGGCAAGAAGAAAGCCAACGACATACCTGATGAGGAACGCGACTACTACCTCGAACGCCGCTATCCCGCATTCGGCAACCTTGTCCCACGCGACGTCGCCAGCCGTGCAGCCAAAGAACGCTGTGACGCAGGCTATGGCGTAGGACCCACGGGTCTGGCAGTTTACCTCGACTTTGCTGACGCCATCGAGCGTTTAGGACGCAAGAATGTCGAGCAGAAATACGGCAACCTCTTCCAAATGTACCAAAAAATCACCGATGAGAACCCCTACGAGACTCCAATGATGATCTACCCTGCAGTACACTACACTATGGGCGGACTCTGGGTCGACTATGAGTTGCAGACCACCATCCCCGGACTCTTCGCAGCCGGTGAAGCCAACTTCAGCGACCACGGTGCCAACCGTCTTGGAGCTTCCGCACTGATGCAGGGTCTGGCAGACGGATACTTCGTATTGCCCTACACCCTGCAGAACTACCTCGCCGACCAGATAACTGTAGGTCACATCTCCACCGACACACCAGAGTTCGATGAAGCCGAACAGAGTGTGCGTCAGCGCGAAGAGAGACTACTAAACATCAAGGGTGACAAAACCGTTGACCATTTCCACAAACGTCTCGGCCACATTATGTGGGAATATGTTGGTATGAGTCGCAATGAAGAAAGTCTGACCAAGGCCGCCTCAATGATTGACGAGCTTGAAAACGAGTTCTGGCAGAACGTGCATGTTCCTGGAGACATCGAAAGCTTCAACCCTGAAATGGAGAAAGCTCTGCGACTGCCCGATTATTTCGAGCTTGCACGCCTTATAACGGCCGACGCCCTGCACCGCAAGGAATCCTGCGGAGGCCACTTCCGCACCGAAAGCCAGACCGACGACGGAGAGACCCTCCGCGACGACCAAAACTATATGTATGTAGCCGCATGGGAGTATCACGGCCACGCGAACCAAGAGACCCTTCACAAAGAAGAGCTAAACTATGAGCATATCCAAATAGTAAATAGAAATTATAAATAATGCGTAAATGTGTTAATGTGCAAATGTGTAAGTATCTGATGTAGCTAACACTAACACACTAACGCGATGACGCAATAACACATTTGAAAAAATGAACTTCACACTACATATATGGCGTCAGGAGAACGCCACAGCCAAAGGTCGTTTCGAGACCTATGAGGTCAGAGACATTTCACCAGACTGTTCTTTCCTTGAAATGCTCGACATCCTCAATGAGCAACTCATCAACGACAATATAGCCCATCCTGTCTGCTTCGACAACGACTGTCGCGAAGGCATCTGCGGTATGTGCGGACTCTATATCAATGGTCGTCCCCATGGCAACGACGACGGTGTCACCACTTGCCAACTGCACATGCGCAAATTCCACGACGGTGACGAGATATGGATAGAACCATGGCGTGCCAAAGCTTTCCCTGTAATCCGCGACCTCGTTGTCGACCGTAGCGCCTTCGACAAGATTATCCAAGCAGGCGGCTACGTCAGCGTCACCACTGGCGGTGTGCCAGATGCCAACACCATTGCCGTTCCCAAACGCCTGGCCGATATGGCTATGGATGCCGCCGAATGCATAGGCTGCGGAGCCTGCGTGGCAGCATGCAAGAACGCCAGTGCCATGCTCTTCGTCGGTGCCAAAGTAGCCCACCTCGCGCTGTTGCCACAAGGACAAGTCGAGGCCAACGAGCGCGTCAAAAAGATGGTATGCCGTATGGACGAACTCGGTTTCGGCAGTTGCACGAACACCTATGCCTGTGAGGCCGAATGCCCAAAACAAATCAAACGTCAAAATATAGCACGTATGAATCGCGAATGGATAAAATCCCTATTCGCAGGCAACCATAAAAAAGAGCAATAGCAATCCCACACCATGAGAATACTGAAATCTATAGCATTTGCCTTTTTGCTTGCATCGGCATCCACCGTTACAGCACAGGTCGTGACTCCGCCACAATATCCTGGAGGAGACTATAGTTTTGCAGGATTTCTCTTTGGGAACCTCCGTTATCCAGATGTCGACAGTGCCATAAGCGGCAGAGTCTATGTTAGAATAACTATAGACACCGACGGAACGGTTGTCAACCCTCGGGTTGTAAAGAGTCTGGGGGCTGAATTTGACAATGAAGCTCTGAGATTGGTCAATATCATGCCCCGATGGGAGCCTGCTCGCGACGAATCAGGAAATCCAATCGTCGTAACCAGTGCGATACCTATCCCTTTCTTTGCACCAAAAGAAAAAGAAAGGATGCTATTAGACAGTAACTATACTAATGCAAAGCCAGTCTTTCCTGGTGGGAAAGAAGGATGGACAGCCTATTTCAAGGAACAACTCGAGCGGATGAACGTCACCCAACCAAACTGCGGTGACATACAGTTGTTCCTTTCTGTCGAGAGCGACGGAAGACTTACCAACATCAAATACCCTGAGGATTTGGATGAGAGATGCCTTACAATCATTAAAACCATAATGGACAATATGCCTCGTTGGATCCCTTCGGCCGATAAAGGTGTCCCATCACGTTCCTCAATAGGCTTCTCTGTCAACATAGACGAAATAACAAGGCAATAACGAAAAAAAATTCACAATATTCGTTTTTTTTTCTATTTTTGCAAATCAAAACAAAGAGTAATAAAGGAATGTAGAATACTGACCACCAATGTGATCGCCAAACAGAAAGGGAGGAAACCATGATTGAGACTATCCAAAATGGGTCTTTAAAATGGCAACATATTACCAATCCAAGCGAAGATGACTTCCGTTATCTGCTTGAAGAATACGATTTCCACCCTCTGGACATCGAAGACTGCCGTGGTACAAATCAACGTCCAAAAATTGACGAATATGACGACTACTACTTCCTGATTCTCAACTTCCCATACTTCGACAAAGGTAACAAATTCATCAGGGTCCGTGAAGTAAAAATCTTCTGGGGCAAGGACTACATTATCACCATAGGCAAATCACACTGGGTTGTCAAGAAACTCTTTGACGAGATGAAAGAAGATCTTGAAGAGCGAGACGAAGATACACTCAAAGCACTATCCTGCAGCGACCTTCTGCTCTACACCATCCTCGACCGTCTTATGCTCGAAACATACCAACTCATTCTCCGTGTCGGTGCTGAAGTAGACCTGATAAACTATGATATCTTCAACAAGAAAGCGAGCAGTATCATCGAGCTCATTTCAATTACACGACGCAACGTCATTCTTCTAAACACCTCTTTCAAGCCCCAACTACGAGTCCTCCACATGTTTGAAAGCGGTGGAATCAAAGGCTTCATAAACCCTGAGTTAGTCGATATGGAAGACTACTGGGGCGATATCCTTGACCAATACCAAAAGATGTACGATCTCGTCGAAGACTATGGAGAACTCATTGAAGGCCTCTCAAAAACCTTCGACTCCCTCCAGACAAACCGGACCAACGACATTATGCGTGTACTTACCTACTTCAGCACCATCATGCTTCCCCTTACCGTGGTTGCCAGTCTTTTCGGCATGAATGTCTCTTTCCCATTTGTCACCAACACCACTTCATTCTGGGTAATCCTGGCTTCAATGGCTCTGCTGACTTCAGGGCTTCTGCTCTTCTTCAACAGAATGACCAACCGCTAATCCCCGTTTCCCGCTTTCCTTTCCCCATTCACTCACTCACAACACAATCCATTGGAACATCAAAACTCTCAGTGGGTATACTGTCATATATCTGAAAATCAAAAGCCACTCCGACTTTATATGCATTAGGAGTCGTTTTCAACAGACGGTCATAAAAACCACGACCGCGCCCCATACGGTTCCCACACTTGTCAAAAGCGACCCCAGGAACAACAATAATATCTATCTCGTCCAACTTTTCAAACACCGACCCCGTCGGCTCGGGAATTCCAAACTGAGGTCCCTTGGTCATGCTCGACGGCCCTGAATAACGACGCAACAGCAAGTCATCGCCCTCCACACAAGGAAGAAGAATATTTTTCTTTTTGTACCACATGTTTACAAAAGCATGAGTACTTACTTCATCATCCATCGACCAATAAAGCAGTACTGTATTGGCTGATTTGAACTGCTCGAGTTCCCCGACCTTTGTCATTATCTTTTCAGAGCGAGAGATTTTCTCCTCGAGAGGGACAAGAGCCTTTGCAATACGGACCTGTTTCCTTAATTCTTTCTTATCCATAAATCCATTAACAAACAACAAGCCTTCGCCTTTAGTGGCGAAGGCTTAGTTATACATACATACGACAATTCATTGACTTAGAAAGGCAAATCATCATCCGAATCAGCAGGCTGACTTGCAAAAGGAGTCGGAGCCGGATCGGGAGCCGGAGTTGCTGCCGGAGCCGCAACAGGTGTTCCTGCTGCTGCAGGTGCCGAACCGACAGGAACAACTCGTATACAGCGCAAATCCGTATACCAACGTTCCTGATATTCCCTCGATTCCGGCGAGAAAGTAACAACAACCTGTGCATTCATGGGCAATCCTGTCACCATTGCAATCCTGTCTTCTCCAAAAAGCGTGAAAGCGACCTGACGCGGATAAGCATCTTCCGTTTCAATGACGAATCCACCCCTCACCCATGGGCCTCGGGCAGACTCTCCCCTAACCTCGGGCAAAATCTTAATTAGTCTTCCTGTAATATCCATATTATTGTTTTATTTAATTAAATATCAATAAAAACATATTAGATGGCCGAATAAAACACCATCACTATTAAAAGACAAAAATACACAAAAAGTGACAATAATCACCATCTACTCCTGAAAAAAGTTATGAACATATTTCTTTTACACAAAATGAAGTCTTAGTTTTATATTTAAAGAATTTATATTCAAATTATTAATTATCTATCTAATAATAATGAACAATCATAATCAAAAACAACTCTGCAGAAACTTTTTTTCCATTGCAACACAATAAAATGCACACTATATATGTTACATTTAATAAAAACACACATACTATGCCGATGTTCTACACCCCAAAGCCGAGGCAGTTTCATTATTCACCCCGGCTTTACGACCCCGAAAAAGAAGAATGGGAAAAGCTGAAAGCAAAATACCGTCTAAAAAACGGCATACCTCTTGATGACAATTTATTAAACAGCAATAACGAATCCAATAACAACGCCATTAATGAGGAATCTGTCGACAGCGAACTAGCCTATTTTCAACGTCGTGTCAAGGATATTGACAGGAGTGAACGTCAAAGAAAAAACAAACTGACTCTTAGCGATTTATTTGTCAAAAGAGAAAAACCTGAATTTCATTACGTGTCCCGATTTGACAACGAAGGCAACCTTGTCGACAGTTCAACTCATTTATCCGAGAAAGCCGTGCAGCATAAATTCAGTCGTCGTTTTGACAATGACGACATGGACCGGTTCAAACCCATACCTGCAAGCAAAATAATACTTTACACTCTCGGGGTTTGTATACTGTTACTGTTCATTTTCTCATAGCAGGCTCATGTCATTACCTTTTCTCATTTATTTATAGCCTTTTTTACTTGTCCATATCGTTCAACTTTCGTATTTTTGCAAAAATTTTTTTCCTATGTTTATAGAGGTATTAAAATCTAAAATACATAGAGTTACAGTAACCGAAGCCGATTTGGATTATATCGGAAGTATCACTATTGACTCCATCTTGATGGATTCCGCAGGCTTGATTGAGAACGAACGTGTCGACATATACAACATTACTAACGGTGAACGCTTCTCAACTTATGTAATCCGTGGCGAAGCAGGCAGCGGTGTTATTGGCATAAATGGCGCTGCAGCACATAAAGCCAGAATCGGAGACCTGCTTATCATCGCCTCTTACGCCACAATGGATTACGAAGAAGCCAAGCAATGGCATCCAACGGTTATTTTCCCAAAAGACAACCACATACAATGAAGAAAAGACTTATCGATATATTAAAGTTCGTGGTCTTTTTTGGCATCGGTTTATTTTTCATATACTGGTTCCTACTGAAACTCGATGCAGAAGAACGCTCTGCCATATGGGAATCTTTCCTGTCTGCCAAATGGGGTTGGGTAATATGCGTAATGGTGGTGAGTCTTCTCTCTCATTTCATTCGTGCCCTCAGGTGGCAGTTACTGTTTAAGCCTCTGAATCATCATCCTAACATTAACAACACCTTCGGTGCCGTGATGGTGACATATCTGGCAAATCTCGCATTTCCCCGTCTTGGCGAGGTGATGCGCTGTGCCATGTTGAGAACAAGTGACAGAATTCCCATGGAGAAGTCGCTCGGCACAGTAGTTACCGAAAGGCTGTTTGACACATTGATATTTGTCATCATTGTCCTGATGGGATTTCTGTTGATGTTCGGAGATGTCAAGGATTTTATTTATGACACACTGTCTCAGAAATTCAGTGCCCTTCCGACATTGACAGGCATTGTCATATGCGGTATAGCTCTGCTAATCGTACTGTTTGTGTTGTACAAGCTGTTTCACGAGAAGATGATGAAATTCGCATTCTACCGCAAAATCACATCAATGGTGACAGGATGTGTCGACGGCATCAAAAGCATCCTTCATCTGGGTCCAAAAGCTACTTTTCTTTTCATTGTCTACAGTTTGGCAATCTATTTCCTTTACATAGCAGGAGGATGGGTTATTCTTCAAGCATTTACAGAGACCTCCTCTTTAGGGATATCAACCGCTTTTGTGATTTATCTCTTTGGCTCTGTTGGAATGATGATATCACAAGGTGGCCTTGGTGCATACCCTGTCCTTGTATGGCAGGCATTACACTTATACGGAATAGGCGAAGCAACAGGCCTTGCTTGCGGATGGATGCTGTGGAGCTCACAACAGGTGATAGTTTTACTGTTCGGCCTTGCCTACCTTGTCTATTTTTCATTGATGAAGAAAAAGACCGTATCATAAACAGTGATTTTTCGAGATGGGTTTTCATCAAGACATAGAACAAAAAATCATCACTCTGGATGAAATGTGCAAAAGACTCGACACATTAAGATCCCGAGAAACCAAATGTAATGTTGTCTTCACCAATGGCTGCTTTGATTTGCTACACCGCGGACATGCCGACTACCTCAGCCGTGCCCGAGATCTTGGCGACCTACTTATTGTAGGTCTGAACAGCGACAGTTCTGTAAGCAGGCTGAAGGGGCCGTCACGTCCCATTTCTAACCAAAATAGCAGAGCTTATCTGCTGGCGTCATTCGCTTTTGTCGACTATGTGATTCTTTTTGAAGATGACACCCCTAAAAAACTCATTGAAGCCATACGTCCCGATATACTTGTAAAAGGCGGAGACTATAAAAAAGAAGAGGTTGTAGGTTGGGATTTTGTAGAATCCTATGGCGGAAAAGTAGCGCTGCTGGACCTGGTGCGTGGAGAATCAACCACAAATCTCGTGAACCGTATGAATCGATAATGCCATTTAAGAAATGTACAAAAGGATATCAATAATATTATTTACCATACTACTACTGTCTGGCAGCAATGCACTTGCCCAACGCGGGAAGAAGCATTCCAAGAGCACCTTTGACTATGAGATGAGAGCAGGAGTCAATTTCTGCCAGATTGACGGGGACGGTTCAGGCAACTATGACAAACTCGGATGGCACGGCTCCGTAAACACCTCCTTTCCAATAGGTCTTGACGACGCCCTACGTTTTCAGGTAGAGATAGGACTCACACAAAAAGGGTCACATGTCAATCAGATAGACAGATATATTTCTTTATTGTATTTAGAGGTACCACTGTTGTTGAGTTACAACACCATGGAGAATAGACTGAGGATTATGGCCGGTGTTGCACCTGCAATATTGGCATCGTCAAGAGTCACTACGGACGGTGCCTACGACAAACTACAATCCGAGAATTACAAGCGCATGGATGTTTTGCCTTTGTGCCTTGGCGTCAGGTATATCTTCACAGAGCATGTCGGAATTGACCTGCGATACTACAACTCCATGCTGAATACAGCGAAGGAAAACGGTACAGGGACTTATCGGATATTCCGCAGCAACAAAGGCCAGTTCAACAGACTTCTACAATTTGGCATCACATTGAAATTCTGAAATATTTATTATCATGGAACATACACGTTGTTTAATTATTGGATCGGGGCCTGCAGGATATACAGCAGGCATTTACACAGGACGTGCAGACCTGAAGCCCTTGCTTTTCGAAGGCAACCAACCTGGAGGTCAATTGACAATAACAACTGAAATCGAGAACTTCCCTGGTTATCCTGAAGGTGTTTCGGGAACAGCCATGATGGAAGATTTACGAAAACAAGCACTCCGTTTTGGCGTGGAGATTAGAAAACGTACTGTTGAGAAAATAGACCTGTCAAAAAGACCCTTCAAAGCAACAGATGACAAAGGTAATGAGATAGAAGCCGAAACAGTTATCATAGCCACAGGTGCGTCCGCACGCTGGTTAGGACTTGAGAGCGAAAAGAAATACTATGGGCAAGGCGTGTCTGCATGTGCCACATGTGACGGTTTTTTCTATAAGAATTTGGATGTAGCCGTTGTCGGAGGAGGTGACACTGCATGTGAAGAGGCAGCCTATTTGGCAACACTCTGCAGAAAAGTGTACCAGATTGTACGTCGTGACGAATTACGTGCCTCAAAAGCCATGCAGCACAGAGTTCTCAGCAATCCGAAGATTGAAATGGTTTGGAACAGTGTAACCCAGGAAATAATAGGCAATGACATGGATGGTGTGATTGGTGCCGATGTAAAGAATGTGAAGACTGGAGAGATACGTCGTCTTGACATAGCGGGATTCTTTGTAGCCATAGGCCATCAGCCCAATACTGATTTCCTTGAAGGTCAACTGGAATTGGATGAAGCCGGTTACATCAAAGTACAAAATCCTTCGAGTGCAACAAGTGTTCCCGGTGTTTTTGCCGCCGGTGACGTATGCGACCCCAATTACCGTCAAGCATGTGTGGCCGCAGCAAAAGGTTGCGTGGCGGGTATTGATGTAGAACGTTTCCTACATTCATAAAACCATCTCTTGAAGAGGTCTACAAAAAAATATCACTCTATTTTTATGCTACTGCTTGCAGTAGCCACAGCCATTATGCCCTGTAGCATAGTCGCTCAAGTTACAGTTGACAGGGACAGCATTGACAATAGAGACAGTATAAGAACCACTGAACCTCAGGGTATTATCTACGACAGCGGAGAAGAGACCGACAGTGTCATGCCTTATTATGTATTCTTTTTTGAGAGGACTGTAAGGAATGTAAAGATTACCGATATACTGAATCCTTCACTAAAGCCTGACGGCGTTGCCATCCTGAATGCTGTAAACAGATTGGATTACAACTACTACTTAGACCAAGGAGCATTAGGGCAAGTTCATCTGTCAGTATTTCCATATGCAGACGTCACAAGATATTTGTTGTCATCCAACAGCCATATTGAACCACTATTATTTACTCTTCTGCCTGACGCCAATATTGTCTATAACAAGTGGTTGCACAAAAAAAGTTACTTCCAGACTTTGCGTCCCTATACCCTGTTAGGATATGGGAGTTCTTTAAACAAAGATTACCAAATCAGCATAATACATACGCAGAATATCAGGCCTCGATGGAATGCTGCATTCATGTATGATCTTGTCAGCCGAGATGGGCTTTATTCCAATTCCGACGTGACGAATCATATACTTGATGTCACTACAAACTATTATTCTGAAGATTCTCGCTACCAGATTCAAGCGGGGATAAGCCTCCATACGATGCGTCATGAAGAAAATGGCGGAGTGGACAACGATACGACATGCTGGAACGAGAACAAACGTCCCGGTGTCCCTGTCAATATGTACAGTGCCGCCAACCAGTGGCGGAACTTAGACATTTCTGTTCATCAGAGCTACAATACCGTAAGGCAGTTCTCTTACCTTAAGCCCATTGTCAAGCAATGTGTAGACACCATTGCAGAATGGACCGGCCTTGCCCGTGCTGACCAAGCAACAGATAGCACATCTGGCCTTGTCACTGAATATGGCTACACCATACAAAAACGTGACACCATTATTGGATATGACACAATATTTCCACACGCACCACACACTTTCAACACCGGAGTTTTCGGTCTTGACCTGCAATACACCCGCCAAAGGCGTAACTTCTATGACAGCCAAGCCTCCAGTTGGTTCTATAATGCCGGTACCCTCGACACATCATACTACTTCGACTCAACGACTCATCACAGAATATCAGCTGATATGTATTGGACCAACGACGCCTACATGCAGCATCGATGGGACAATCCTCTTATCATCAAATTCGGAATAAGACCAGAATACAACATAATACAATATGCACATAGTCAGCGCCATTTTATGTCTTTCAATCCTTTCGCCATGGCATCAATAAAGATTGCATCCGTTCGACTATCTGTTACTGGTGAGGAAGTGATTGGCAAAGAACGTAATGGCGACTATCGTATCAATGGTAATATAACCTTGAACACAGGTTTGCGTAGCACATTCAGCATTGCCCTGCTCAGCGAAGCACAATCCCCAGACTATATTTTCTACCACAACGAAGGGTGTTACCAATGGGATATCAGCAATTTCAACAAGATAAAACGACAACAGATAGCCATAAGATACTCTCTCAGAGATAACGACAGCGTTAAAAGTCATCTTGTTAATTTAGAGACACAAAGCAGTGCAATGCTGTTAAGCGACAATGTGTGGATAAACAGTTCTATGATTCCCACACAGGGCAACGAGAGCGGGCTTTTGTTTCAGTCCATATTGTCCACCCACTTACAATTTGGATGGCTACACATTCGTCTTCAGGAGATATTTCAGTACAGCAGTAACGATGCCGTTGTAAGAGTGCCTGTCTTCGCAAGCAGGAACAGTATCTACAGCGACCTGAAAGTATTTAAAGGAGCGTTGCATCTGCAGACAGGTTTTGATATTAGATACCATACAAGATATAAGGCTGATGCATGGAATCCCGTCCTGGGTGCATTCTACAGACAAGACGATGTAAGCGTCGGCAACTATATTGTGGCTGATTTTTGGATATCGATGCAAATAAAAAGAGCCAGTATATATCTTAGAGTCAACCATTTCAATGCTCCATTAGAGCAAAATCCCCACTATTTCAGCCTACCGCACTATCCCATGGAAGATTTGGGTGTATACTGGGGAGTAATATGGAAGTTTTTCAACTAATATGGAAAGCATAAAGCAGATACTAAAAAAAGGGTATGGCCCCTCAAGCAGTCATACGTTAGGACCACACCGAGCCGCTACAATATTTCATCAGCGCAATCCTGAATCATACAAATACAGAGTGACATTATACGGCAGTCTTGCCGCCTCAGGCAAAGGTCACCGTACTGATGTCGCAATACAGGCAGCAGCAGACCCAATACCCGTGGAATTCATATGGAGACCCGATATTGTCCCATCATTCCACACCAACGGGATGCTGTTCGAAGCGTTGGATTCCGATGGAAAGCTCAAAGACAGCTGGACAATCTATAGTATAGGTGGCGGCCTTTTAGCAAACGAAGACACAAAAGAAGAAGCAAAACCTGTATACGAATTATCCCATATTTCCGACATATTGGCTTTTATTGAGAAAGAAGGTCTTACATTTTGGGAATATGTTGAAAGACACGAAGATGAAGACATATGGGATTACCTGATGGAGATGTGGGAAACCATGCAACAAACAATAGAATCAGGGCTCAAGTCTGAAGGTGTAATACCCGGAGGGCTTCATCTACGCAGCAAAGCACATCAGTATTATGTTCGGGCATCAAGCTACAAACCGTCGCTTCAAGGACGTTGCCTTGTAATAGCATATGCCTTGGCCACCAGTGAACGCAATGCCGTGGGTGGTCCTATTGTCACTGCCCCGACATGTGGTGCATCGGGAGTCCTTCCTGCCGTATTATATCATCTAAAAAAGAATCACGGTTTCAATGACATTGATATCCTTCGAGCCATGGCCACTGCTGCTCTTTTTGCAAATGTAATCAAAACTAATGCCTCTATTTCCGGAGCTGAAGTCGGTTGCCAAGGTGAAGTAGGCAGTGCATGCGTTATGGCTGCCGTTGCTGCAAATCAGCTATTCGGAGGAAGCCCTCAACAGATTGAATATGCAGCAGAGATGGCAATGGAACATAATCTCGGTTTGACCTGCGACCCTTTGTGTGGATTAGTACAGATTCCTTGTATTGAACGCAATGCGATGGCTGCATTACGAGCTCTCGACATAAACCTTTATACCATGATGAGTGACGGGAAGCACATCATAACTTTCGATAAAGTTGTTGAGACCATGAACAAAACGGGCAAAGATATTCCCAGTCTCTATAAAGAAACCTCCATGGGAGGTCTTGCTCTTTTGGCCGAACAACAATAAAAAAAACTATCTAAAACTGCTTTTGGTAAACATATAGCTATATCCTATTGCCAACGTGAACAGCCCTACGGAAAACGAAGACTGCGGTTGGGATACATGTGCAAAACGCGGTGGTGTCATTAGATACCTGGCATCAAGAAAGAGCTCGTTATTCTTTGAGAATTTATACACCGCCATCATTCCTGCCGTGGCAGAGACAAGAAAATTCGACTGGTCATCAAGACGTGCAACAACACCTGTACTAACATATGGACGCAAGGCAAATGGCAACGAATAACCATTTGGTGCAAAAAGTGTGATTACATCAAGGATAATGTCTCCCCTAATATTATAATATGAAAAGAGTTCCTCTTCGCTTCGGGCGTAGAGTCCCGATGCAGAAACACGGACAAGCCAATGGGTATTCAGTTGCTTTCCTATACTGAATTCCACAATTGGGGTCAGCAGAGAAAGACGCTGGTTCATAGACTCTATACCTTTATAATTAAACGAACTGACTCCCATTGACACTTGAAAGAAACAGTCGTTTTTTAGTCCCTGTGTTTCAAAACGGGAACGGCTACGTGTTGGATTGTTATCTATATCATAAATCGAACCGAAAGAAAGCAACGTCAATAACGAGGAATTGGCATTGTTGTCAAAACCAGAAGGGTGGATATGATTTTTCAGTTCTGCATATAGCCTAAAGTTGTTTCCTATCACATAGTCAACTCCCAATCCAATATTTCCGCTAAAGTCATTATCTCCGTTTATTCCATGCACAGCACCTATGCCAACAATAACATAAGAACGCCAGAAATTGCTGTGACTACGCCCTTTGATGGATGTAATCGGGTCAAAGAAAAAATCGAGATCGGCATAGGTATACAGCTGCGAACCCGCATATTGACCAGAGAGCTGTCCTCTTACACCAGCAGTGTTTAGTATCCATTTACCAAAAGCCACTTCAGCTCCACCGCCGACAGACAATCTTCCATCCCTAACATACGCATCAGGACCTATACCGAATGAAACATAAGTATTATGAAAAAGACTGTTGTTTTGAGAGTACAAATCCATAGCAGTCATAATAAACACTAACGTCAATATTGACTTTAACCTTAACATTAATCCAATATTTGATTTCAGCATTAAAAATGACTTTGTCTATTTAACTGCAAATCCACTCTCTCGTCTATCAAAACAGATAGCGGCGAAATATTTTCGCCGCTATCTGTTTAGTCAAAAAAAATTATTTTACAATCTCGGAGAATTCCTTGATAGTCACCTTCTCTGGTTCCGGCTTCAACTGCTCCTTGAAAAGGGAGCAAGTGTTCTCAGCATAGAGACGGTCAACAATCTGCTGAACGTTCTGACGATCTTTTGCTATGCTTCGAGCCGACTGTTCCAAACGTTCCTCACGAGCCTTCTCATCCTCATTTTCTTTAGGAGTATCTGAAGAGCGGAGAATATTCTTTACATAGTCAACGATATCGTTTTGTGTAGGCTCTATGGACTTTATCTTATTAAGTGCATTGTCGACCATTTCCCATTTCAACGAAGGAAGATATTTATCATTCCATTCTTCCTCAATTTTTTCAGCAGTGATGTCCTTCTCACCACGGCTGAGAATCCAGCGTTTCAAGAATGTTTCAGGCATAGCTGCATTGAAATTATCAATGAGTTGCTTGCGGACTTCGTTGACATAAAAGATGTCTGCCTGGCTGTTATAACTCTTTTCCAATTCTTTGCCGAGTTGTTTTCTAAAAGCTGCAAGATCCTTGATTGTATCATCGGGGAACACCTTAGCAAACAGTTCGTCATTGATTTCATGAGGTGTGATGTGCGAACAGCCACTTACTGTAAGTTCCACATCGGATTTGAATTTCTTTGCAGCAGCAGCATCGATACGGAAGTTTTTCTCAATATCCGCAGCAGTAAAAGCCTTCGAAGGATTGAAAACAATCTTGTCCTCAGCTTTTTTGCCGACAAAGAGAGGTGCTATCTCGTCATGGTTCTTAATTGTGGAGAGATCAAAAGAGACGAATGTATCAACACCACCCTCTTTAGGCTGACCGTTTTTGTCGAGTTCGACAGCTTTTCCGTATACGTAATCTTTTTCACCTATAGTCTCAGGAGTTTCAAAAGAGCCATAACGTTGGCATATTTCCTCGACTTGCTTGTCAATATCCTTAGGGTTGACTTTTATCTGATATAGTTTGGCATTAATTTTATCCCACGCCAATTGAACATCGGGCATCAGGGCTGCATCAAAATAGAATGTATAATCTTTGTCTGCAGCAAAGTCAATCTTTCCTGTTTTTTCGTCGTTGGAAAGAGGGCTGCCAATGATATCCAATTTTTCGTCTTCCAAATATTTATACAGAGATTCTCCGAGTAATGACTGTACTTCGTCGGCAACAATAGCAGATTTATACATACGTTGAATCAGTCCCATTGGAGCCATTCCCTTACGGAATCCTGGAACAGAAGCTTTCTTTTGATAATCTTTAAGTTGTTTGGTTACTCGCTCAGCATAGTCGTTTTCAACGATTTCGATCTTGATAAGGAGGTCTAAATCGCCAGATTTTTCTCTTGTTATATTCATTTTATATATTTAATTTATTGATTATTAATTTTATGCTTTTCAATAATGAATTTGCAAAGTTACACAGTTTTTATAAACTGGCAAAATTTTTTCAATTTAACTTTATCAAATAACAATGCATGCTATAAACATCTGATTTCCTTGAGAAACAGGTCATGCATTGGCCATTAACGCCGTGGACATCGACAGTATTGATTTTACTGTCTGCAGTGACGGAATGCAACAGTTCAGAAGCCTATATCAAGTTGTTTAAGCGCTTTGACATAATCGCTTCCCGATGAAGCCGGTGTAGGGACAGAGAAGAATATATGTGTGCGACGGGCAGCAAAAACGCCCAATCCTCCTTGAATATTAGTATATATATGAGACTGCTGTATTATGCTTCCTGTATGGCTACCTGAGAAAAGATAAGCAGAAAGATCCTCTGTACAACAATTAACAAAAATCTGGACAGTGTCGATAATATTCCTATTGACCACTTCATCGCCTATGGAAGTTTTAATAATTGAAAGAAAATAGTTCTGGTCAATTCGGGTGGTAAGAACCTGAGATATCATATTGCTCTTTATAACAGAACACGGAATATCTATGTAATGCCTGATAATGGTCGTGTCCCATACCGTATTACTGTGATCAATGATAAAATCACGATAATTAAAACGTACTATAGGCTGATAACGACGTGCATTTCTCATCTTAGTCCACGATATTTCACAACTTTTGCTACCTGCCGTTCCACTGAATTGGAATTTGGTCAGTTCGTTAGGCTTGAGAAGTTGCATTTCACCGCTGATAAGCATAGTTTCGGACTGTGCAATAGTATCTCCTGTGGCTGTTTTTATTATTACGAGGTGATAGATATATGACGTGTCAAGCAAACCTGACGTAACACAATAATAATAAGGTTGCTTGCCGCTATAAAACACACCATCCTCTTTGTCTATGGATTCTGTATAGGTGAAATCGAAGACGGTGTCAGGAGATTCACCGTACCTATGAAAGCCGCCATCATTGTCTATCCATGTATTCCATGCCTCCAAGCGGACCGTAATTGCACCTTCCGGATAATTAATCGAGTCTCCTACAGTAGCATACACACGTTGGTCCCCCTCACCAAGAAAACACTTCTGAACACGTACAAAAGTAGTGTCATCATCCTGATCGAGAATACAGTAAACCACTGGTATTTCCCGCCAATCGTCATTAGGATTAAATTCCGCCTTACAAGACACGAGCATTAAAGGCATTATTATCAATGACAGCAACCATAACCTTGACTTTAACTCAGACTTTGACATTATTTGTTCTTTTTTCTATAATCTTATAATATGTATGTCCTTACATTAAAACAGTTAATCAATCCCACAATCAACGATATCCCTTATCACAACAGAGGCAACGAAGCATCCAAACAAAGGAGGCAGATACGATATCGTCCCTATTGTTGTACGTTTGTTTTGTGACGGTTCGTCAAGTGTGGCATTTTCCGAAACCTTCTCAGAAGAAAAAACGACCTTGATACCATGATTAATTCCAAGACGGTGGAGACGTTTCCGTACCATTGCAGCCAATGGACATGTATGACTTTTTGAGATGTCTGCGACTTGAATGGCGGAAGGGTCCATTTTCCCCGCACTACCCATGGAACTAACAATACGAAACCCTTTTTGACATGCATGGTACAGCAAGAATACCTTGGGCGACAAAGTATCAATGGCGTCAACAACATAATCATACTGCGTAGTATTGAGTAGTTCCACCATTGCCTCATCTCGCAGGAAGCATTGTATGACAGACACATCGCACTCCGGATTAATATCCTTTATTCGTTGCCGGAACAAGTCGGTCTTGGCCATTCCTATTGTCGAATTAAGTGCAATAATCTGTCTGTTGAGATTTGTCGGTTCGACGACATCGCTATCCACCAAAGTAAGGTGCCCTATTCCTGCACGGCATAACATCTCCGCAGCATACCCCCCTACCCCTCCAAGGCCGACGACCAAAACCTTTGCCGACTTTAGCCGTTCAATTCCTTCGGCTCCAACAAGAAGCTCGGTACGAGAGTATATTCCGTTTTGTTCCATTTCTATCTTGGCTTGTTTATATTTGCCGAGACAGAGCTCTGCCTTTATATCAATGAATCACTTCGTTCAGCTGTATTTCATCGACCATAATCCACGGACGCAACCCTTTCGCTTTATGCCAAGCAGGTATTCTGGCCAGATTCTTGGCGACCAAACGGACATATCTGACATCGTCCTTGTTCACATCAATCGATACTGTCACCAGTTGAGGAGAGTTCATTGATTCCTCTGCAGGAGCATATTTTAATTTTGCGTTTATGGCAGGCGAATAGTTCACACCATCCGACGAGACAAACACCTGAACAGCAACTGGAGCGAATGCCCACGCATCAGGCACATGGGCGAAATTGACGACGACATTCTGCAATTCAATTGCTTTACTCAATTCAAGATTAACATTAAGGTCGTTGCCTGAAAAGCCAAGCCATCCTCTCGAGAGTTCACTGATATCACCTGTCTCGCCATCGAACAATATGGATTCCTGATTGAAATTGTATGGTGTATTGGATTTGTTTACGAAATCAGCTTTTACGATATAGTCGAAGTTAAAACGACTGACTGTAGTGAACGAAGGAGTGCAACCTTTCTTGAAAGCCTTTGCCTTAACATACATGGAGTTCTTAATGACAAAAGGTTTCTTATATAAGGGCGATGTTTCGGTCGGGGTAGAGCCGTCGAGTGTATACCGAATCTCCACATTGGGAGTCTCTGAGGTAATTGTAATGGTCATAGGTCCGTCAAACCTATCCCTGTCTTTGCTAATCACAGGCATTGGCAAAACGCTGGAAGCTATCTGCGGATATTCCACCCTACAGAAATCATATGGGTTATATTCTTCAAGGCTGTAAGCACGCAGATGCATACGGAAATGATAACGGTTTCCTGTCACAAGATCTTTGTCGGCGATATCGGTACCCGCAAGTGAACTTCCAACACCAGACTGACGATAGTCGACATTAAAAGTCCAGAAATCCATTTCTGTCAAAGATGCGAAATCAGGTGATTCAAACAACTGCACATCGGAATAAGGATATATGCTGAAATTGAAATTGGTATCCAACATATCAACAAACAGACCCACATTGCCGTTTTCGACAGAAACCCAGCGAACTCCAGCACGGTTTCCACTTTCCTGAGGCTTACTGTATTTGAAGAACATCGAACGAATATCACGCCTGTATGTACCAGCGACACCAGAAGACCTACGGTCACTATAAGTCTCCTTGTCAAGGCCAAACCAACGTACAGAATCCAAATACTTCGGCAGACACATCTGCATTCCCACCTTGGGAAGTGTCTTTACAAGTTCGGATGTCACGATTTCATTGTCAATCAGAACATCACCTGTGAAAAGAACTGCAATAGACTGTTTGACATCGAAAACAACAGCACCGTTGCGGTCTGTATAACGCAGCATTGCATCAATAGCGACGGTATTGGCATCAACTTGCCTATAATTGGTGGCAACCACAGTACGTACCAGATTGTCAGGGCTGATGTTCTGCCACAGACGCAAGGCATTCTTATCTATACGGTCGTTATCAGTAGCCGCACGCCAGAAATTGACCTGAGGCGTTGAAAGCAGCATATCCTGATCATGATACTTATAAGACACGATATCAGCTTTATCCAAGTCGTACCATAACTCGATGTTATCATTAAAAATCTGAATGACGCCATTCTCTCCTGTTGCAACGCCCTGATCCGCCTTTGTCAGAAACAGTTCCTCTCGGTCGTATTCAGCGAGAGACTCTTTTCTGACGCCTTTCATAGGTAAAGGAAACTCTACAACACCCAATTCCGTTCCTTTGGGGACAGCCTCGGTATTCTTACGTTGACGGATTGTAAAACGAATAAACAGTTCTTCTCCAGCATACAATGTCAAGGCTGGAATCTTGAGTTTGAAGTTCTTCAGTTCTCCCGGTTTCAGAGCCACTGACACTTCTCCTTCTATAATTCGATTCTTCAGATTGGAGAAAATATTGTACTCCAATATATAGTCATTCAACGACAAGAAAGAAAGTAAATTGGAGACACTAAACTCTGCTGCATCAGGACTGATATTCACCAATTGTATATCAAAAGGTCTATAAATATTCCGCAACTCAGGAAGCATAGGTGTTGGTTCACCATTTACAGTTACAAGACCAGTTGTGTAACTATTAGAGTTTGCAGCGACATCATAATAATGAGCCTGATTCCAATATGCCGCGAAACCGCCTTGCAATGAAGAGTTTCGACGCACAAGTTGCCAGATAGGTTCAAGACTTCCGTATGAATTGCCCTGTGACGAACCGAAGGTAGCCATAATCATTGGCCTCGGTTGCTGCTTCGCAACAAAAAGCCTCAAATCGTCATAGTCTGGGTTGGACGAGGCAATGATATCTGTATTCTCTGAAAAACCTGCACCTGAGAAGATTACAATTCGACTTTTATCCTTCTGTTTTAGTGTACGGTAAGCATTTTCCATACATACTCCGTTATCAACGCCGTTGCCAAGCGACCAAGCAATAATAGAAGGATGGTTTTTCAGACGCTCATACATATTCTGTACCCTTGAGACAAACAGATTTATATAGTTTTTATCTGTCGCAACAGCTTTTGCCTGGGTAGAGTATGGCTGAATATTGGCATCACAAAAAACATAAAAGCCATATTCGTCACACATCTCATAGAAATAGGGGGCTGCAGGAGAATAAAGAATTGTACGTATAGCATTGATATTGTTCTGTTTCATCAATTGAAGAGCTTTCCTCACCTGTTCACGTGTCGGTATTCCACCTGTTGTGCCGTCATAATAGGCATATTGCGTACCACGCAGAGTGACAGGAGCGCCATTGACCATCAATTGACCGTCTTTTAACTCCACAGTACGGAATCCGAAACGGGAACCGACTGTCTCAACAAGCTGCATTTTTTGATTGCGTAAACGAATAACAAGAGTATACATGTTTGGAGTCTCTGCCGACCAAGGTTCAATATTGGCAAAAACACGCTCCATTTTCATCTCCACCTCGTTTTTCTTATCAAACACAACCCAACGTCCCATCTTGTCAAGCTGTTTTCCTTTAGGATTCCATATCTCAATCTCAACATAATACTGTCCTTTCTTGGAGGCATTGAACACATCCAAATTGACACTGAAATTACCACTCTTGTTTTGAGCGTCATAGTCGGCCAAAATCTTGTATTCGCTGATATTTGCCTTAGGTTTGAGCACTATGAAGATATCTGATGTGATACCATTGAAAAATCTGGCATAGTTTGATTCAAGCATGGATCCATCTGAGGCACTAAGCACCTGCACAATAATATTGTTTGTCTTGCCAGGCTTGATATGCTTTGTAAGTTCAAACTCACTCAAGTCGCGGGCATCCTCACTATAGCCCACATACTCATGGTTTACCCATACATAACATGCCGATTTAGCTTGGATATTGAGAAAAGACTTGTAGTCTTTCCAGTCTTTTGACACAAAAAACTCCTTGTAATATGTTGCAACATAATTACCATTGGAAGGTATGTCTGCCGGATTCTTTATCAGCGGAGACATAGCGAGTGCGTTGCGAGTAAAATCGAACCAGTTAGCAGCAGGGACGTCAACTGTAAGCCATCCATTTGCCGAGAAATCATTCTGCTCAACATTTGCGGGACGTTTGCTGAAATCCGGTTGCAAATTAAACTGCCATTCCCCGTTTAAACTGATGTAGTAGGGCGATTCCATATAAAGGTTTTTCTCTATGGCATTCTCATTGCCATAAGGAATAACATTTGAACGTGGATATATCTTATTTTGTTCAAATATCTCCACATCGTTCCACTCTTCCGACACATCCTGCACAGGTGTTCCGCCTCTTCTAATCTGTGAATTACCAACATTGCAGGCTGCCAAAGCCAATAAAATAGTGAGGATTTTTTTTGTCATAGCCTTGTATTTGCCTATTTCTTTTGAAGTAATATGTTTTTATCTGGTTAAATGGCGTGATAAGCAGCTTAGAAATTGACACCCAGTCCTGCTTTAAAATTGTGATAGAGTTCCGGAAGGAATGTAGCTGCGACATTGTCAAAGCCCCTCTCCAAGCTGTTAACATGAATCATCTGATAACCTATAAATAGGTTTATCGCCAGCTTCTGACTTATAGCCATACGGCCTCCGAAAGAGACACCTGCCACTATACCGCCCTTTTCAATTCTTGTATAATCTTCAGCAACATTCTTGGAACCAAAAGGAATGCTGTATCCGAGATGAATAGCTGTGAATGGCGTCAACCTGCTGCGTAAAAAATGGCTGCGGAACTCCAAAAACAGTGGTATCTGTGAGAAAGAACCCGTAGCGTCATTTAGATAAGAGAAGCCAAGACCTATCGCAGACTCCTTACGCCATTGCCATCCTGCCACAGCGGTAATTCCATTGAGGACATAACTGTCGGTATATTCCCCATGTTTTTTGTTCAGATTGGTCATAAACGTATAGTCTATAACCCCATAAAAACCATAATATTTGAATTCTATATGCGGTGGGTTTGACTGAGGAAGCGGCATAGAAGGCTCCCCTGCCTTGGCGCACACCACCATGCTTAACAGTGCAATTAGAAGAACTGTTTTCTTCATTTTTTTCGAGTTGAAGAGGGATGGAAGACGAGCTTCCATCCCATTAATATTGAAACTTTTACTTTATTTCTTTAAGATCAGGAGACACTATAAGGGTGGCCTCTGTTGCTGCCTGAACATCGGCGACAGTGAATTCTGGATTAATCTCCGTCAAGACAATACCCTTAGGAGTAATCTCCATGACGCCCATTTCGGTAATAATCATATTAACCTGACCTTTTGCCGTCAACGGCAAGGTGCACTTCTTCAAAATCTTAGGATTGCCTTTTGCAGTATGCTCCATTGCAAGGATAACCTTCTTTGCACCAACGAGGAGGTCCATAGCGCCACCCATACCTGGTGTCTTCTTTCCTGGAATCATCCAGTTGGCGAGGTCACCCTGTTCGTCAACCTGCATAGCACCGAGGACAGAGACGTCGACGTGGCCACCACGAATAATACCAAACGACGTTGCACTGTCGAAAGTGGCAGCGCCAGCCACAGCTGATGTAAATCCGCCACCAGCATTGATAAACCAAGGATCCTCTTTCCCCTCTTCAGGAGTCGGACCCATTCCTATCATACCATTCTCTGATTGAAGAATGACATTCACACCTTCTGGAAGAAAGTTGGGAATAAGTGTCGGAAGACCGATACCAAGATTAACCACGTCGCCATCGTGCAGTTCCTGTGCAGCACGGCGAGCAATAAAGTTTCTGATTTCGTTTTTATCCATTTTGCTAATATTTTTGATTATTTATTTATCATTTATTTCATTCCACGTTTTACCATCTCCTGTGCTATGAACGAGGCCTCGTCATCAGCATAGGTATTGGGACCGAATCCAGCATCATAGCCAAGTTCTTTGGCAAGTTCGTGACTGATACGAGGACCACCGCAGATAAGTATTATTTTGTCACGGAGGCCTTCTGCCTCAAGCATTTCTACCAATTCGGTCAAGTTCTTGATATGAATATCTTTCTGTGTAACAGTCTGTGACACTATAAGAGCATCGGCATGAAGCTCTATTCCCTTGGCAATAAACTCATCATTAGGCACCTGGCTGCCAAGGTTATATGCATCAATCATATCATAACGTTCCAAACCGTAATGTCCTGCGTAGCCTTTCATATTCATTATGGCATCAATACCTACAGTATGAGCATCTGTACCGGTTGAAGCTCCCACGATGACAATCTTACGTCCTATGTGTTCACGTATATACTCATCACACTCTTTCATCTCCATAGTAGTGGATTCCACCTTGGGGACATGTATTGATGTATAGTCTACCGTATGTGTGCAACTTCCATAGCAATTGAAGAACGTGAATCCCTCGGTAAGTTCCTTGTAATACACCACCAAAGGATTTTCGAATCCCATTTTCTTCAGCAGTTGCTTTGCGGCCTCAACAGCTTCATCGCCTGCAGGAACAGGCAATGTAAAACTAAGCTGCGTCTTGCCATCGTTCATTGTATCACCATATGGTTTTATTTTTGTCAAGTCTAAGGTTTTGTCGTAATCCTTAGCCTCCATTGAATAAAGTCCTTCGCTCATAATAACAAATATTGATTTTTGATTATCGAATTATGAAGATTATACATACGGCAGCATATATACTCCCTGAATCCGTAACTATTTTTTACCTTTCATTATTTCAACAAATGGGTTGTAGTAGTTGTCCGCTTTCAGTGTAACGCCATCCAAGCCTTTTCCTCCGTTTTTCGGTCTCTTGACATTGGCAAAGATACCTTTCTCCAAAGCAGTAAAGAGGCCCTCTCGTTCCATACTCTCAAGTAAAGCTGTGGCATCGTCGAGAACCTTCTTTGCCCTGTTGCGGATAATACCGTTTTCCTTGAATTCGACCTCTTCACCGATATCTTTCATGTTGTTGAAGATATACTTTGCGTTCTCAATAGACAGATATCTGTCACTCATAAACGGAGTATGAATAGCCTCGGTAGGCATACCCAGAAGCTGCAGTCCCTGGTGAGTCCACTGACCTATAATGTTAAATAAAGCATCTTGTATGTGTCCACGGAAAATATTGCCAGTCATAAATTTCGTAGGGGGCATATATTTCAAAGGAGCTTTGGGGAATATTTCACGAAGCATCTGAGCCTGGGCTAATTCATACAGGAAACCGTTCTCCAACATAGGATCCATCTCGAATGCATGACCCAAACCCTGTTGTTCTTCCGGCAATCCGGCAAGCAATGCCAACTGTTCATTAATGAAATCCGAGGCGAGGACTGTATGAGCTTCCTCATATGCATCGGCAGTGGTAAGGTAGTTGTCCTCACCTGTGTTTATAATCACACCTGCGAAGCCATTGATAATACGCGAAAAATATTGATCTATCAATGTACGCTGCATATTAATATCGCGGAACAAGATACCATAAAGAGCGTCATTCAGCATCACGTCGAGGCCTTCCAATGCACCCATGGCTGCAATCTCCGGCATACAAAGTCCTGAACAATAGTTGCACAGACGTATATAACGTCCGACCTCTTCGCCGACCTCATCAAGAGCCTTGCGCATAATACGGAAATTCTCCTGAGTTGCAAACGTGCCTCCAAAGCCTTCCGTAGTAGCTCCATAAGGCACATAATCAAGCAGACTTTGACCTGTTGTACGGATAACGGCAATGATGTCAGCACCTTGACGGGCACCGGCCTGAGCCTGGACGACATCCTCGTAAATATTACCAGTAGCAACAATGATATAAAGATAAGGTTTTGACCCTTCACCCAATGTCTCTATATATTTTTCACGACGCAGACGGTTGTTTCTGACACGTGAAACATTTTCATCCACATAAGGCTGTATTGCCTTTGCCGTTTCTGAGACAGGATGCATGTTGAGTTTTGTGATATCCAGTTTGCCAGCAGAAATAGCTTCTGCTATTTCCTGAGGGGTCTTACCCGTCTCAAGAATGGCATTTCCAATAAAGAAACACACACCTTGTCCCAACAAACCCTTTGACTTAAGTTCATCGACAATAACATTGGGTAGAGGAACCTCATTCTCATCTACACCATCTATTCCGAGCAAACGACATATTGTACGTTCTACAGCCACAGTTGTGTAATTACCGACGAAATCCTGTACTTGATCGGCAATTTTCTTTGCTACACTACGTGCATGTTCTACTTTTTTAAAATCAAGACCAACTTTACTTTTTTGCATATGATTATATTAAAAATATGTTTCGTTATAAATAAAACGTTTAAATCTACGAACTTACAGTTTTTTCCAATATAAAAAACCGTATGATTGAATGTGCAAAGTTAATGATTTTTTGACAAATAATCGTTTTTTTTTCGAGGTTTTTTCTTTTTCATCTCTCCAATTTACAAAAATGTATTAACAAACAACAAGATAGCCCATAGTATCTTTCAAGCACACGTAAATGCATGCTCACTTTTTGTTACCACTTTTTTTCGCGGGAATTTTAATGTTGTTTATTGAGTATTTTTTGCTGAAACGAGAAAAATCAATAAAGCCGCGTATGCCTCTCTGGCGACCATGCTGTGTATACTGCCAAAGTGTGTAGGACATGGACGGTTCCTTATTGTAATTAGCAATGAAAAAATGGTATCTCTTGTATTTAGGAATATTGAAATGAGTGAAATACAATTTCTCGCTTGTATAAATCATAGGCTTGACCCCATACTCTCGTTGTAAGAGTTCAAGTAGTTTGTCGACTCGCTTCATATACAACTTGCCACAATGGACAGCCTCTATGTCAAGAACCGGTATCAGGTCCTGTTTTGTCTTACCAACAACGCGTTTGAAATTACGGAACTGCTCTTGTGCTGTCGATCTACCACTGTAAACATGATAACTACCAACCAGAAGACCCACTTCACGAGCCTTTCGAACATTGTAACGGTACATAGGGTCTGCTATTGAAGAACCTTCGGAAGCCTTTACATAAACGAACTTTATCTTCTTGTTCGTGGCGACCTGTTTCCAATTAATCGTATCTTGGAAACGAGAAACATCTATCCCCAACTGAGCAGACGACGTGAGATGCAAAAGAAGCAGAGGCAATAGCAATAAGAGATGTTTCTTTGAGAGTTCCATAATAATAATACGCGGAATCGTTTATTTTATTGCATTAAAACAACCATTCCGCGTATTGGGGCTAACAAAACAATGGCGTCTACATCGTAATCTCGTCGTTATTGGCGTTGAAAAATCTATATTCCAACAGGTTATAGCTTTCCATTGGCTTAATTTTCAGTTTAACGCTGTATTTACGTTGCCATTTACGCCGAATCGAGAAGAATCCTTTTGTCAAGAAAGCGAAAATGTACGGATGTGTGATAAGTGTAAGTTTTCTCTCACTCTGAGAAGACTCCAGATAACGGAGATCTGACTCTATATCATCGACAACAACAAGACTTGATTTAATCGTTCCTGTACCGTCACAGAAAGGACATTTTTCCTGGACATCAACTTCCACAGCAGGTCTCACACGCTGACGTGTAATCTGCATCAAGCCAAACTTACTGAGAGGCAATATAGTATGACGGGCTTTGTCTTTTTTCATCTCTTCCGACATCACCTCATATAGCTGACGGCGGTTCTCTGCCTTATGCATATCGACGAAATCGATGATAACGATACCTCCCATATCACGAAGACGAAGTTGACGGGCTATCTCTTTCGCCGATTCAACATTCACCTGTAAAGCCGTGTCTTCCTGTCCCGTACCCGCCTTGATATGATTGCCGCTATTGACATCTATGACATGCATAGCCTCGGTATGTTCAATATAAAGATACACACCTGAGCGAATTGTCACAATACGACCAAATGCGCGACGGATATCCCTCTGTACTCCAAATTGTTCAAAAATCGGAGTTTCCAATTTATAGTATTTGACAATATCGCATTTGTCTGGAGCAATAGTCTTTATATAACTCTTGACCTCTTCACAGACATCCTCGTTATCGCAATATATCATATTGAAATCGTCTGTCAAGACATCACGAAGGAGTGCAGAAGTCACGCTCAACTCCGACTCAACAATCTGAGGACTGTTTATAGTCTTCAGTTTCGTCGTCATACGAGCCCATTTCTCCATTAACAGATGAAGGTCAGCATCCAACTCGGCGACGGACTTCCCTTCAGCGACAGTACGGACGATAAGCCCGAAATTATTGGGGCGGATACTCTGTATGAGTCTGCGCAAACGATTTCTTTCTTCCGAGCCTTTAATTTTCTGAGAGATAGATATTTTATTAGAAAATGGAACAAGGACAAGGTATCGACCGGCGAAAGAAATATCGCAAGACAATTTAGGACCTTTTGTAGATATAGGTTCCTTTGCAATCTGGGCAATGATATACTGTCCTACATTTAGAGTATTGGAGAGATTTCCATTCTTTTCAAAAACAGGTTCTATTTTAAAATTTTCAAGAGTACGCATCGAAGCGTCACCATTCATGGCAAGATTCAAGTACTTGTTAAACGAGTTGAACTGTGGTCCCAAATCAAGGTAGTGCATGAAACCATCCTTCTCGTCATTCAAGTCAATAAAAGCAGCATTCAATCCTGGCATAATCTTACGCACTTTGCCAATCACAACATCGCCAACAGTGAAACTGCTGTTTTTCTTCTCTTTGTGTAGCTCCACCAACTGTTTGTCTTCCAACAACGCAATCTGCACATCTGTAGTGGATGCCGATATAATCAGTTCTTTATTCATAAAAATGAAACGATAGCAAACCCAACGGGTCGAGTAAAACAAAAACAAATTACACAACATGACTTTCGTTGTGTAATTTGTTTTTGGTTTCTGTTAGAATACGTAAGAAGGGAAATAAGCCTTAAGCCTTATTTCTTCTTATGTCTGTTCTTGCGCAAACGTTTTTTACGTTTGTGCGTAGACATTTTATGTCTTTTGTGTTTCTTACCGTTTGGCATATCTTTATTGTATTAAAATTTATTTCGTATTGTTCTTCACATCAGCCATAAAACTCTTGGCAGGCTTAAAAGCCGGAATATTGTGTGCAGGGATAATAACTGTCGTGTTCTTTGAAATATTACGACCAGTCTTTTCTGCTCTCTTTCTGACGATAAAGCTACCGAAACCACGGAGATATACATTTTCGCCCTCAGTAAGAGAATCCTTAACAACAGTCATCAATTCTTCAACGATTGTTTGAATTGCGATTTTTTCAATACCAGTTTTCTGTGCGATTGAATTTACAACTTCTGCTTTTGTCATATTACTATCAATTAATGTTTTTCAAAAATTCAAAATGCAAAAGTACAACTTTTTTTTTGAATGCAATTATTTTTTTTGTTTTTTTATTTTCACCCAATCAATTCACCATAGCAACAATCTTATTGTAAATAAATTACGCCATAAACAAAAACCAACAAAACAGTGCCTTCACGCAAAGGACATCCTGTTTTTTTCAAGTTTCAGAATGATTTTTTTGAGAATTTTGGCTTCATAAAAAACACATATAACAAGGCTACGGCAATGGCAAGTCCGATAAAAGCCAAATACCACGGAGCATTGAGACTATTCTCAGCAACATCCATATCCACTTTACCATTAGCGGCAAAATAAAACAGAATAATTGCAGCAGCATTGTTCAAGAAATGTGCTGTAACATTATACCATAGAGAGCCTCCATAATAGAAGAGATACCCAAGGGCAGCACCAAGAACAAAACGAGGCAGAAAAGCAAATATTTCTCCATGGAAAAGAGAAAAAACGGCAGCAGTAATCCAAATTGCGACATGATAGTTTTTAGTCATCCTGCAAAAAAGCTGTTGCAAAGCACCACGAAAAAACAGTTCTTCGCAAAATGCCGGAACTAAAGCCATCACAATTAGATTGCCCATCAAAGCGCCAATACTGTCCTGTGAAAGAAATGCCGCCACCTGTTCCTGAGATTTCTCTCCCAACAGACGCAAACTCTCCTCGAACGATGCGAGACCTTGAGGCAGATGCCATGCGTCGTTTATCCGACCCAACCAATCAGACATCGGTAAGAGGCACAGAATAATGACACATGTCACTATCAATCTGACAAACATTCCGTCAACAATCGGAAGACCGAGGTGACGCAAAGGTTTTTCGTAAAACAAAAACGCAAAAAACAATGCCGCGCCGGCAAACGAAACTATCTGTGTAACGGCTATCAGCGATAAATGTACGTCAACGCCATCCGACATCAGAGCAAAAGCAAGCGTGGTGCCTGCCGACAGAATGACCGACAGAATGAAAAAGAGGACAAATATCAGCGCCAATGCCAACAACTGTCCTCTAGGCTTCGTGTCTTCAAAAAAATTATTCAACATATCTTTTGTGACCCCGGCGGGATTCAAACCCACGACTTTCGGAACCGGAATCCGACGTTCTATTCAGCTGAACTACGGGGCCAGATCCACATTTACGACTTCCAAAACGACGACCTGTTTCTTTTATTGTCCGTTTTGAAAAATAATTGCATCTGACGAGTGGAGATCTCACGCATCGGCGAAAACTTTCCCATCGTCCAGCGTAATCTGCAATTTTGTGTATTCACAGTGAAACTCATTCTTCAATCTTTCCAAGTAGCGACCTGCTTCCCACTTGCACATAGGCAAATCGTGCAACAAGTAGTTTCCGCACGTCTCAGGTTCAGTGGCAGGAACCTCTGTTTGGTCGAGTATCCATTCCAGACATTCCATAGTCAGCCGACGCATGTCTTCGGCCGAGTACTCCCCAGTCATCACAACGTACATCCCTGTAAGACAGCCCATAGGACCTACATAAACCACATCTTCCTTGACAGATGAATTGCGGAACCATGTAGCCATAAGGTGTTCGATGCTGTGCATGGCAGACGGTGCCACAGCCGGCTCCTTGTTCGGCTCTGTTATCCTGAGATCGAAAGTGGTGAAGCCCTTGTCTTGACGGGATATATATATTCCGGGCTTTAAATGGGTATGGTCTATTGTGAAACTCTGTATAACTTCCATTGTAAAGGTTAAAGTTTAAAGGTTATATAGTTTAAAGACTATAGGGTTTCGAGGTAGTTTTTGACAAATTGGAAGGAGCGGTCGCACATGGAGGCGAGGAAATCCTCCCACTGCTGATGATGGTCGTCGGTTCGGCCCGGAGTGTCGCTGATGACACGCAGGCTGAGGAACGGCAAGCCAAGCAGGAAACAGGTCTGGGCAATTGCTGCACTTTCCATGTCACAGGCCAATCCATCTGGAAAATGGCACTTGATTTCATTCTGCCGTTCGCGGTCGGTGATAAACTGATCTCCTGTGCAAATCAGTCCTGTCATCAACCGCTCGCCAGACACAAGAGGCACATTGACAGCATGTTCAAGAAGTCGTCTATCTGCGTCGTATCGTGCAGGCAGACCCTGAATCTGTCCATGGACGCACCCGAGGCCCGAACCGCAATCGACATCGTGGTAAACACACTGAGTCGCAGCCAACACATCCATCACCTGCATCTGAGGGTCGATACCACCAGCCAACCCTGTACTTATGATAGCATCAGGATGGTGCTCTTGCATAAGACGCATGGTACCCACAGCTGCATTGACCTTACCAATGCCACACTGCCACAAAACGATTTCGTTATTCCCCAAACGGCCTGTGTTACCGCCAAGGGTTTCGAGCATCTTGCTATACTCAATATCCATTGCAACAATAAGTCCTATTTTCATAATTAAGAGTATTATATTATGCCCACATATATCATTTGTCTTGTTTCTTGGGTTGAGGATCGGAAGTAACATCGACTCCAAGTTTTTTGAAAATCTTTTGATCCACCTCTCCCAACATTGTCGTTGTATGAACCTGACAGCCTTTCAACAATGGCAGTTTTTCCAATGCCTGCTGACAATTCTCATCGGTAAGGCTTAGCATGGAAAGAGCCAGAAGCACCTCATCGGTATGCAAACGAGGATTTTTGCCATGGAGGAGGTTGGTTTTTGTATATTGAATAGGCTCAATATATTTTTGGGAAATCAGTTTGATAGCATGGTCGATACCTGCCAAGTGCTTGATGGCATTGATTAGCATAGCTGCACATGCACCGAGAAGTGGACTGGAATGACCTGTAATGATAGTTCCGTCTTCCATCTCAATAGCAGCTGCTGGCGAATTTTCGGCAGCGGCCCTTATGCGTGCTGCAATAGTGGTGCGGCGGAAGTCGGTGGTGATTTTCATCTGTTTCATCAGAAGGGCATTCTTATCGACCTCTGTCTCTGGAATTCGCCCTTGTGCGTACTTGCATAGAGCTGAGAAATAGCGACGGATGATTTCATCCTTTGACGCCTTGCAGCATACCTCATCGTCGCAGATGCAGAATCCAGCCATGTTTACACCCATATCGGTAGGTGACTTATAAGGATTCTCACCATAGATGCCTTCAAATATAGCATTAAGGACTGGAAAAATTTCAATATCGCGATTGTAGTTGACGGCCGTCTTGCCATAAGCATCAAGATGGAAAGGATCAATCATATTCACATCGTTAAGGTCCGCAGTAGCAGCCTCATAAGCCACATTTACAGGATGTTTAAGCGGAATGCTCCAAATGGGGAATGTCTCAAACTTAGCATAGCCTGCTTTGACGCCCAATTTATTTTCCTGATAAAGCTGGCTGAGACAGACTGCCATTTTTCCGCTTCCGGGACCAGGAGCCGTTATCACGACGAGAGGACGTGTGGTACGGATATATTCATTGCGACCGAATCCATCGGCAGAACAAATCAAATCCACATTGGTGGGATAGCCTTCAATAAGATAATGATAGTATACACTGATGCCCAGGCGTTCCAAACGTTCGCGAAAAGCTTGTGCACTGGGTTGTCCATGATACTGTGTTATACAAACCGAACTGACAAGAAGACCTCTGTTTTGGAACTCGTCACGCAGACGCAGCACATCGTCGTCATAGGTGATACCCAAATCAGCACGCACCTTGTTCTTTTCAATATCGCGGGCACTGATGGCGATGACTATTTCGGCATCATCACGCAACTGCATAAGCATTTTCAACTTACTGTCGGGCTCAAAGCCTGGCAATACCCGACTGGCATGAAAGTCATCAAACAGCTTGCCTCCAAATTCAAGATAAAGTTTATTACCGAACTTTGAGATTCGTTCTTTAATGTGTTCTGATTGGATTTTGAGATACTTCTCGTTGTCGAAACCGTGTTTCATAAAAATTAAAATATTAACCTTCATTGGCATCTCCCTGAGATGCCAGTGAGGAGATTGTATAATAAATAAACTACGGGATACAAAAATACATACAATTTCTAAAAAAACAGACAATCGTCACATAACAACATTCAACCAAACAACATTAACCACTAAGAAACAACCAATTGTATTGTTGAAAACTTTTTCCATTACAAATCCTCAGACAGAACAACAATCATCTAAATACAGTAAATGTCTTTTTATAAAAAAGATTTTTTGTTTTTATTGAAACAAAATAAAACTTACAGCGTTACTAAAATGTCATGAAGAAAATATTTTGGATTACTTTTATCACCTTGTTCTCCCTTGCTGCCGCCAGCTTGATGGTTGTACAATATGTACAGATGAAAAGAACTGTGACAGTAAGCGACAACCTGTTCAATATTAGCGTCAACAACGCCATGGACGATGTGATTGAACAGCTGAACCGTTTAAAAGTAGAGGATTATATTGGACAAAACGACCGATACAAACTCTTGAAATATAAACGTGTTGAAGAGCTGAACGGCAGGATGCAGAGTCTGATAAAAGAGAACTACAACCTTTTCTATGACACCAACAAAGTCCGTGTCGGCATCACAATGATTGACAGCGTCAACCTGCTGCCAGGAGCCGAAGTCACAGCATCCGAATCCGAAGCCATTTCCCGCTACAATTCTCTTTTGACAAGTCGAGACAAACTGATAAACAATAATGATTTCTACGATCAGTTTGTTAATGACATTTCAGAATATGTGGTAGACAACCTACTGTCATCAAAGAGTTTCAACTATGAGCTATTTGACTCTCTGATAACAGCAAAACTCATGATAAATGGTGTCGACATCGCTCCAAATATTGGAATATATGACTATACCAGCGATACATTTCTTTACTGCAATGCACCCGGAAAAGAAAAAAAACTCAGGGAATCGCCATTTAAATACAGCTTCCATCCCAATGGGATGATGTCCCCCAATGAATATTTCATTATACTCCAATTCCCTCTCTCATCATTGCTGCTAAAGGAAAACTCAACGATTTATTTCGTTTTAAGTTTCTTCCTGATTTCACTCATTCTTATTCTTTTCTTATTGTCCATGCGTACCATCTTCAAACAGGACAAACTTGACGAAATGAAGACGGATTTCATCAACAATATGACGCATGAGATAAAAACCCCCATAGCCACCATAGGACTGGCATGTGAAATGCTTCAGGACAAAAGTATCAGCACCGATCCTGCAAGCAGCGGCACATATATTGGCATAATAAGTGACGAAAACCGTAGGATGAGGATGCTAATTGAGACCATTCTGCAAAATGCAAAAATGTCTAACAAGAATTTCTCTCTCAATTTCAATGAAGTCAATATCAACGAGCTTATTAACAGCGTTGTCAAACACTTCAATTTACGTTTAGAGTCTCGTGGAGGTACGCTTAATTGCGAACTAAATGCTCAGCCACCCACCATCTATGCCGATGAGCTCCACATAACCAATATGGTATACAATCTTATAGACAACGCTATCAAATATTCACCGGAAAAGGTTGAGATACATGTCTCAACAAGAACCGACGGATCCAATACCATTATTTCAGTAACTGACCATGGCCTTGGTATCAGCAAAGAAGACCAGAAACACATTTTCGAGCGCTTTTACCGAGTATCCACCGGTAACATTCACGATGTCAAAGGCTTTGGTATTGGCTTAAACTATGTATATCAAGTAGCGAAACTCCATCACGGTTCTGTCACAATCGACAGCACACTTGGTGAAGGCTCCACCTTTACAGTAACCTTACCTCAGAAGTAATATCACTTATTGCCGATAAAAGGCTCGTAACAGTGGGCTCCACATAGATAAATATCCGACGGTTTACCTATGATTTCCTTTCTTGACTTAACAGCCAGTGCCGGGTTGAAATCGTAACGGGCACAAAAGTCGGGATAAGGTATCTGCAAATCCTGTGCGTGAATCAAATCTCCAATAAAGAGGCAAAGGCCTGACTCATAGACTGTATGACCTGGAGTATGACCCGGCATTAGATGTGCAACAATCCAGCCGTCAATGAGTGTATCCCCATCCTGAAAAAGATTGATATGATTTGCATAGCACGACAAAACTCGTTTCCATAGGTCATTCTGCTCCGCCATAGGGCCATCGTCACTCCAAGCATTGAACTCATCAACGGACAGGTATATTTCCGCATTTGGGAAAACAGGCTGTCCTTCCTTTATCAGACCACCGATATGGTCTGCATGCAGGTGAGTCAGACACACTGCATCAATCTCTTCTAGTTTCACTCCAAGCTTTTTTAGTTGAGGTAACAGAGTACCTCCTGCATCCTCTCCTATTCCAGCATCGATAAGGATGTCGTATTCGTGACCATCATAATAATAGCCAGAAGCTCTGACAAGAAAAACATTGATAGCTGATGGACTTGAGCCGTCGGGCATCAATTTCGCCAACAGACTGTCATTGTACGAGCCCTTGAACAGGTCTATGGACATCTGATTGATGCGGTCGGGGATAGCAATGACCTCCATATCGTCCATCTCGCTGAATACGGTACATGGAGCCATTTCTGCTGCATTTGAGTCGATAGCATTATCATGTTGTCTACCCTTGCAGCCGACAATTATCACAAAAGCCAATAAAAAGTATATTATTCTTTTCATATTGATTATTATTAAATTATTGCCCAGAAAAACAGTCCTCCAGCAATAATTATTCCACTCACGAACAAATCTATAAGACAGAATCCCATTATATCTTTTGCACTGAGTCGTGCGATGGCGAGAGCAGGCAGAGCCCAGAAAGGCTGAATGAGGTTTGTCCAAGCATCTCCCCAAGCGATTGCAATGCCAGTAAGTCCGGGATCCACGCCAAGTTCGGCACCCGCAGTGAACATTATAGGAGCCTGAATAGCCCAATGTCCGCCACCTGACGGAACGAACATATTAAGAACCGCAGCACATAAGAAAGTCAGCAACGGATAAGTTACAGGATTGGAGATATTTATGCACGCGTTACTTATGACCGTTCCGAGACAGATTCCACTATCACCCACACCGGTAATGATACCCATTATACCAGCATAAAAAGGGAACTGGAGAATAATGCCCGCTGCGCCAGATGCCGCTTTGCCAAAAGCCCGCACATATGCAAGCGGTGTGCCATGAAGCAGAATTCCTATAAAGAGGAATATCATTATTACCGTGCCCAATTCAAAAGTCCCGTTTCTAAAGAAAAGGTCAATAACAAGATAGGAGAAACCCAGCAATGAGACTAACCATGAAAGAATCCTGCTGTTCTCAATACGTTCTGCCGGAGTTGAAGGCCTGACGGACTTTGCGACATCCTCTTCCTTAAGCAAGAGCGGGTCAACCGAAACGACGTTTTCCGCTTTGGGATGCATGAGTGAGTTGACAACCGTTATAGCAATGATGACTACAACAACCATGCCGATATTAACAGGATGAAGCACTGTCTGAGATATTGACACTGGGTCTACGATAGCACCGTTTGTCGCACTGGCGAGATCGGGACCCGGAGTAGCCAGTTTTAACGGTACTGAGCCCGAAATACCCGCATGCCATACAACAAATCCACTATAGGCCGACGCTATCAGGAGACGGTAATCTACACCTGACATGCGGCGTGCTATCTCTTTGGCGAACACCACTCCAATAATCAGTCCGAACCCCCAATTCAACCAACATGCCAAAGCCGACACAATCGTGACGAGGGCAATGGCGGACACTGGGGTCTTGGGGATTGATGCGAGACGTGCAATACCGCGTTTCAGCACAGGAGCCGATGCGAGAGCCGATCCGCTGACGAGCACCAAAGCCATCTGCATAGCGAAAGCCAGAAGATTCCATACTCCACCACCCCAATTGTAAACGACTTCCACAGGGGACTGATGACAAATCGGCATTGCAAGAAAAACAGCAATAAATGTGAGAATAATTGCAAACAGGAAAGGTTCAGGCATCCAACGCTGAACCATCTTTACAGAACCGTCAATAAGTTTTTGTAGCATAATTTATTTTTGGAATGAACTGACAATTAAAGGTAAAAGAAGTCTATCGAACACATCCCTACGAATTATACGATAGTGTTGTCTATAAGTTTCGTTAAAAAGCCTACTGTGATGCACGGCATATTGTCCAGAAGAAAGCTGCTGGTCAATCATCAAACTGTCATCCTCGAAATTCAGCGGGCGAGGCTCCACATCATCCAAGCACTGCACTATCAACTGCCACAAAGATTTCCACTGGTCAAGCATAGTTTTTTCGTCGACATCATGAGGCCTACCACTTTGCAACATAGCCGTCACCATAAGTCCAATTGGTATGATGCCTTTCCTGACATAGTTTAAATCCACACGAACATAGTTATTCACAATAGTCAAAGGATAATAGAAGAGGGGTCTGTCCCAATCGTTTGTGTCAGAATGGGAGAGTTCATATTCAATGTATCTGGCTGCACCTGCAGAGTCGCTCATTATATGCTCCAATCCAAAAAAGTCTTGAAAACAGAACTTGTAGACATCCCTCAGTTGAGACTGAGGAAAAACAGTCATATAGTCCTGCATCTTGCCATAAATCCCTGTAATGACACAATCTGTCTCTTGTGCATGAGAAAAATGAAAAAGCATAGAAAGCGACAAGAAAAACAACACACCTTTTGAAGACATACCTATTGAAGTTAATCTTTCATAAACGAAGATGCAAAAGTACATTTTTTTTCCGAATCTTAGTATCTTTGCATTTTATAAACGGTTCATTATTCTATTCTCACATTTAATTATCAATACATTATATCACAATAATAAATGTCATTCCGTAAAAAGGGCACATTAATATTCATACTTCTTTTTGTTGTCTGTGAGATTGCAAAAGGGCAAAGTCATACCATTAGCGGTATTGTTATCGACTCGACGAATGGAGAAACGTTGATAGGTGCGACAGTTATGGACCTGAAAAGCGGCAAGGGTACATTGACAAATGACCAGGGGAGGTTTTCATTGACTTTGAAGGGTAATTCCGCTGTCGTCAGGGTCTCATACGTAGGCTATACCTCCGTGATAGACAGTATTTCATTGAAGAGTAATGTCACGAAGCGTTATGTCCTAAAGTCGAGTGTGCAACTGAACACGGTTATCGTGAGGGGGCAGAGAGTGGACGACGCACGTTCGTCGCAGTTAAGTGCCGTTCAGATTCCCATAGAGAAAATCCGTTCTGTTCCTGTTTTGTTCGGTGAAGCCGACCTGGTGAAAGCATTGCAGTTGTTACCGGGGGTACAGAGTGGTTCGGAGGGGAACAGTGGTTTTTATGTACGTGGCGGAGGTCCCGATGAGAACCTGTTTTTGCTGGATGGGGTACCTTTGTACAATGTAAGCCATATGGGAGGCTTTTTCTCTGCCTTCAATACAGATGCCGTGAAAGGAGTGACTCTATACAAGGGAAGTTTCCCTGCTCGTTTCAGTGGACGATTGTCAAGTGTGCTGGATGTCACGACGAACAACGGCAATGACAAAGAACTTCACGGCAATGTTTCGATTGGCTTCATTTCTGCAAAATTGAATCTTGAAGGTCCTGTGATAACAGAGCGTACGACTTTCAATATTTCGGCAAGACGTACGTATGCTGACTTTCTCTTGCAGCCTCTGGTGCGTAGACTTGCGAATCGAAACGAATACAAACTAAGTGCGGGGTATTATTTCTATGATTTGAACGGCAAGCTGACGCACCGTTTCAGCGACAGGAGCCGACTGTTTGCAAGTCACTATATGGGTTCGGATGTGGTTTATGCACGTATTCGTACCATGACGACAGACGTACAAGACCAGTTCCTTAATTTCAATACACGTTGGGGAAATATTGTAAGTTCCGTAAGATGGAATTACGAACTGACCCCAAAGCTGTTTATGAATGTCACTGGCGCTTATACGCGATACAGCAATAACGTTGGTGTTGCCTATGAGACCATGGCTTATTCAGAAAGCACCGACACGACAACTTTCGACATGGACTATCTGTCGACAATAAACGATTTTACGATACGTACGGATTTCGACTTTACGCCTAATCCCGAACACTGTATGAAGTTCGGTTTGTCATATATTCACCACATATTCAATCCCGAGGTTTCGCAAGCACATCTGAACTCACAGATGTCAGCGAATTTTCTCATAGACACTTCGGTTAATTCAGGAACAACATTGGCTGAAGAGTTCACAGCATATATCGAGGACGACTGGAGTGTAAACAATGTTGTGAAAGTGAACTATGGCGTAAATGTGAGCGGCTTTTGGGTTGACGGGACCTTTTATCCGACTTTGCAGCCTCGTCTATCTGGGAGAGTGATGCTCGGAGAAGGGTTGTCGCTGAAGGCTGGATATGCGTATATGACACAATTCATGCATCTGCTTTCTACTACCAGTGTCAGTATGCCTACAGACCTATGGGTCCCCGTGACAGAAAACATCGCCCCCATGTATTCACATCAGATGGCTGCCGGTGTATTCTATGAATGGGACAAAGTAGGTGATTTCACCATTGAAGGTTATTACAAGAAGATGAGCAATCTGTTGGAGTACAAGGACGGTGCTTCGTTCTGGGGAAGTAGTGAGAACTGGCAGGAGAAAGTGGTGTTGGGTGACGGATGGGCATATGGCGTGGAGCTACTTTATCAAAAGAACATAGGTAATTTAACAGGTTGGATTGGTTACACATGGAGCAAATCGATGCGACTCTTCAACCGTGAAGGCCAGGAACTGAACAATGGAGAGGCTTTTCCTGCAAAATATGACAGACGGCATGATATTAGTATCGTTATAAGCTATCGTATCACTGACAATATCGACGTGAGTGCAACCTGGGTTTTCAGTTCTGGAAACGCTGCAACGCTAAGCATGCAGGAATACGCCATTGCACAAGAGACTGCCGACGACTATGCAGGGATTGACCCCGAGGGGTGGGGTGGCTATCTGAGCAGTTATGGGAGCCGCAACAATTTCAGGATGCCCAACTACCACCGTATGGATATAAGCATGAATCTCCACCGGAATTTCAAGAAATGTTCACGGACCATAAACATCAGTGTATACAATCTGTACAACAGGAAGAATCCCTACATGATATACGAAAGCCACGAGCACACTTACGGAGGGTATAACAGTGCGTTGGTTCAGCTGTCAATATTCCCGATATTGCCATCGGTGGCTTATACATTGAAATTTTGAATTGTGAATCATTTAAGACCCTTAGGTCCAAAAAAACATACAGATCAATATATCTATTGAATCATGAAACAGAAAGGCGTTTTTTTTATTGCGATAGTGGCTGCACTGCTGCTTTGTACCGGATGCGAGAAAGTGGTGGAATTCGACATCGGTGAGACAGATCGAGACGTGGTGGTGAACAGTCTGCCATGTACAGACAGCATGTTGTTTGTAAACTTGACCTACACGCGTTTTTTTCTGGACAACCGGGAATTTCTTCCTGTGACAAACGCCGATGTGTCCGTCGAGGTTAACGGAGTTATGCATACATTTTCATCAAGGGAGGGAGCAAATTATCTTTTCAACTACCTCTGCACTGAGGGTGACACACTGACTGTGCACGTAAATGTAGAAGGAAAGAATGAGATTGTTGGAGGGACAAGAGTTCCTGCTTTGCCTGCGATAGACAGCCTTTCTATGATACTTGACACGACTATGCCTTTCCTAAATTCCGGGGAGGTTTCTTTCCTGTTGAGCGACAATGCCACACAATCCAATTACTACTACATATTCATAACAGAACGCGACAGCGGTTCTCGTTGGAATGAATGGTATCATAAATTTGACACCATCGACACTGTTTACAATGCGTATATCAATTGTATGGATCTTAGCATCACATCGTCGTCGGTGAACAGCAGCGAGGGAATCCTTGGATATTTCAACACGCTACTGTTTACAGACAGTCTTATCAATGGTGAGGAGCACAAAATATCAATGTCGATAATAATACCCAAAGACACCGCAGAACATCCTCTACAGAGAGATTACACCCTTGTAATAGAATCGTTGAGTCGAGAAGCGTATCTATACCGGCGTGCCATCCTTCAGGCCACAAGCATGTCACAATATTTTGCTGAACCTGCCGAAATTTATACAAATCTTGGACGAGGCAATTTGGGTATTTTTGCGGCAATCGCCAAAAGGGTCTACCCCATCACTTTCATCTATAAAGAAACGGAGAAATAAGAGCGGAAACGGAGTGTTACTATAGCGTCTGTTTCAAATGCTCGACGTAGTTGTTTATCTTCACCATCTGTTCTGGAATATTAATGCCTTGTGGACATTCGGCGACGCAATGGTTGCATCCTATGCAGTGGTCAGCCTGACGCACTGAAGGGATAGCCCTGTCATATCCGACGAGAAAAGCCCTACGTGCACGACGAAATTCACGTTGCTCTGGTGTAGCGGCACTGCCACTGTCGTTCAAGACATTACCCTCGTTCAAGCATTTGTTATAGTGTTCGAATATGCCTGGAATATCTATTCCATAAGGACATGGCATACAGTACTTGCACCCTGTGCAGGGAACGTTACGGAAATTAGCATAGACATCAGCTATCTGTTCGAGAAGGGCCAGCTCCTCTTCGGAGAGGGGCTTATGAGGGGAGTATGTACGGATGTTATCCTGCAAATGTTCCATATAGGTCATCCCACTTAGGACAGTAAGAATTCCCGGCTGGTTGCCGGCAAAACGGAAAGCCCATGAAGCCACGGAGTCTTGGGGATTGTGTTGCTTCAAGAGTTCTATGGCATGATCGTTGAGGTTGACAAGCTGACCTCCGAGGAGCGGTTCCATAACAAATACCGGGATGCCACGTTTCTCCAACTCGCTGTAAAGGTAGCTTGAATTGGTGTTTCGTTCATTGAGGAGCTTGGAGTGGTTCCAGTCCACATAATTGTGTTGTATAAGGACATGATCCCAGTGGTACTTTTCATTGAGAGACAGGAGGTAGTCAAAAACACGTATGTCGCCGTGATACGAGAATCCAAGGTTGTGGATATTGCCTTTTGCACGTTCCTCGACAAGAAAATCGAGCATGCCGTTATCAAAAAACCTTCTCTTGCAGCATTCCATAGCGTCTATCTCATTGCCGTCTTTATCTCGTGAAGGCATACCAATACCATGCAGCATATAGTAATCGAGATAGTCAACCTGAAGTTCCTTCAAGGAATTACGATAGAGTTTCATGCTTTCCTCACGCGACCATGTGGAAACAGCAAAATTGGACAGTTTAGTGGATACAAAAAACTCGTCACGTTTATGACGGCTGAGGGCTACACCTATGGCATGTTCCGAGCGACCTTTACAGTATGGTGGAGCAGTATCAAAAAGATTTACACCATGCTCTATAGCATAATCGACCATACGGTTTATCTGTTCCTGATCCAGTTGTTGGTCTTGTTCCCGGCCACTCTCGCCGTCGATAGTCGGGAAACGCATACATCCAAATCCCAAAAGAGAGACCTTTTCACCATGTCTGTTTTCCCTCATTGTCATTTTTCCGACAGGTACCTCACCAAGTGAAACTCCTTCGACATGAGTCTCCTGTTTTGGAGAACACCCTGCCGCCAATGCTAAAGAAGCCAGAGATCCGGCACCCATGGTTTTCAGGAATTCCCGCCTATCTATTTGCTTAGATGACATATCTTGTTATATTTATCAAAAACTATTCTATCGAGGTTTCTTCAATCACCATTCGTTAAAAAAGAGATGGCTGCCGAAAGTGGTGGCTTCATAATAAAAAGGACTTCCATAAGGTCCACCGAAAAACATCGGTCCCAAAGCACCTGTACGGTCATCTATATAGGTAAAATGGACATTAAGATAATTGTCGTCGCCAAAACGATACCGCATCGCTGCACTGAAAGCTGTAGCGTTAAGAGGCATAGGTTCTCCATTATAATACCACGGATTGACAAATACTCCCGCTGCAACATCTCCAGACATGTGCATAAGAGAGGCTGCAATCCAAAGACGGTCATTAACCTTGTATGTCGCCGACACTGTCGCAGAAAGAGCCATATGGTCAGGATTGCGATATGGAGCCAAGCTTCGCGGCCTGTAGCCACTGACACGGTATCCCTCGGGCATTAGCGAAAAAGAATGGACAATTGAAAACCCTGCCTTAACAGTAACCCTATCGTTCGGACGATAAACCGCCGATGGAGAAATACCAAAAACAGATGCAGCTGTATATGAACTGCCTATATAGGCTCCCCCCATTGACATATGAAATTCAAAAGGCTCAATAGTATCCAGAAGTTTTGTGTTGTCATACAAACGATGAATGGGCCTCTCCGAAGGTGGAAGCAAAGGTTCTTGACCCCGAACCACATACGATCCACAACAGAGACAGAACAGGCAACACAACAATTGTATATATCCACTTGTTTTCATTTCATCATCCAAGTCAAATGTTATTAGTTAACGTGGTTTTTATGTTTTTAGTCTTGACAATGAAAAAAAAGATACAATCTCTGGTAAAAAAACGACGACAAACATCACCTCTACATGCCACATTTTTTCACAGACTGTTAAAAATTATTATTTATTAATGAAACAAGCAAAATTCGATTACGTATATACAATATAAAAACACGTTTGGATATGATTTATGATTCGAGCGGTATTTTTTGATATTGACGGCACTTTGCTGAGTTACACCACTCACCAAATGCTCCAAAGCACCATCGAGGCTGTAGAAGCGATGAGGCAGAAGGGCATTAAGATGTTTATTTCATCTGGTCGGCCAATGGTGTTGATTCCGCATTTCCCTGTTGAGTTTGATGGATACATCACAGTGAACGGAGGATACTGCTTTGTTGGTGACACTGTCGTACACCGCAACGCCATCGATGCCGACGACTGTGAAAGATGGCTTTCATATGTCGAGCAGCAGCAGATAACCACCATGTGTTTCACAGACAAAGAGATGTACATCAACCGTATCGACCCCGTCTCTGCCGCATTACGGGACCAACTCGGTTTCGAAATGCCTCCATTAAGACCGCTAAGCGACATGCGAGGAAAAGAAGTCTATCAATTTATTGCCGTCCAGCCTGCCGAAAAAGACGCCGAGGCTCTTTCCGTCTTAAACCGCTGCAGGATGCCAAGATGGCACCCAGCCTTCACCGACCTCATACCTTGCGACAGCAGTAAAGCCGTGGGGATAGAATGCTTGCTGTCTCATTTTGGAATAGACCGCGAAGACTCAATGGCTTTTGGTGATGGTGCAAACGACATCGAGATGCTCGACTATGTTGGATATGGAATAGCCATGGGCAATGCTTCCGACATAGTGAAAAAACACGCAAAATTCACCACAGACAGTGCTGACAACGATGGAATTATGAGAGCTATCAAAAAAATGAAAATAATAGAATAACTAACTAAAATTTAAAAACATAAACAAAAAACAAACAAATAAAATAAAAGAACACGCTCGTTATGAAAGCGCAATAAAATAAGGGAGAAATGAGAAAGGGATTGTTGTTGCTACTATTAATGATGATTCTTTCGCATTTGGGAATTACAGCCCAGAATGTGAAGGTTATCTCTTTTAATGTCTGCAACAGCGTATCATCCCGAAATGACGGCTCCCATTCATGGCCAAACAGGTCTGCTGCAGTAATAAGGATGCTAAAAGAAGAAAATCCCACAGTCTTTGGTCTCCAGGAGGCTTTGCTTGACCAATTATCCAATATTGACAAACCTTTCATGAAAAAATACCGACGCATCGGAGTGGGGCGAGACAACGGTATCACACGCGGTGAACACATGGCTATCTACTACAATTACCACCTGCTCGACCTTGTGTCTTACACCACACGATGGCTTAGTGAAACTCCAACGAGGCTTTCTGTCGGATGGGACGCCTCGTGTGCCCGCACTGTGACCATAGCCCTTTTCAGAGTAAAAGAAACAGGGAAAACGTTTTACTATTTCAACACGCAACTTGACGACAAGGGAACCGTCGCACGAAAAGAGTCAGTCAAGTTATTGGCACAATTAATACAGAACGAGACCAAAAGCTCCATTCCTGTCATTGTAGGAGGAGACATGGATTCCAACATCGATGACCTGACATTCAACCCCCTATTTAGAATCGGAATGAACGAAGCTCGTGAAATAGCACTAAAAACAGACCACAAAATAACATATACTGGTTACGGCAAGAAACGTCCTGCGATAAAAGACCATTTCCTCACTCGCGGTCTAAAAATATCACAATTCAGGACAATCACGAAACGGTTTGGTGTGCCCTATCTTTCGGATCATTACCCTATCGAGATTATCTTCAGTCTATAGTTTCAGTCTCCTAAGATTTTCTTTTTCCAACGCTGGATAAAAGTAGGTTCAGGTTCCGGCTCTGGTGGACGGAATTGATATCGAACGCCAAGACCTATGGTATGATAATACGCCAATCCGTCAAGAACGTCAAGCATAGGACGATAATCAAGAGTGACCTGTAAAGGTAATTTCATCTTGATTTCAAGTCCAAGCAACACATCAACGCCAAGAATATCGAGACTGTTTTTTGTAAAAAAGGCAGAGGACCCCACACCGGCATAATAATACAGATTCCAGAATATCTTATGATGCCACTGATACAATACTGTAGCACTCCCCCATTGCGTATTTGATTGAATATATTGCACAGTTGTCTCTCCTGTGGCAGACGTTGTGTTAACAGGATAAAACACCTGCCTCTTACCCCATCCAAAATCGAATTCAAAACGGGACTTCTCACCTATAGTTCCTGTGATAACACTTATTTCTGCCCGACGGCGGTCGTCATAGCCTCCATAATTTGAAAGAGACGGCCTGAGACCAACAGAAAACTGTGCCTCGGCGACAGAGAACATAGAGATAAATAAAATAAACAACGTGAAATTATTCGCTTTTTTCATAATAATACACTTTATTATCGTAACGCGAAACAAACGTTATTATTATACATACAAGCGATCAGGAGACCTTACAATTCTGGATTCCATTTTGTTCCGTAAGCCTCAGGATGGCGAAGGAGATACTGGTGAGCAACGAGTCCCATGGTGTGGCGTAGATTCATCTCGCTTACAAAGAACTCACCCGAAGGTGTCTTGTACATATCAATCCCTACATAGCCTTCATATGTCTGAGCAATATAAAGTTCCAACCATTTGGCAAGCATGGTCTTAAAACCATCAGAAATCTGCAATGTCTTACAAATATCATCGTCAGGCAAAAGAATATTACATCTATATACCCCACTCTGGGTCTCAAACAAAGAATATCCAACAAAATGCACCTTATGGTCTTTTATCACATACTCCAATGCGAAATCATGTGTAACCTGTTTTCGCTGTTCTGCAATCACACAGCGTTGAATTGACACTGTTTTGTTTATCCAAGAGATGTCATTCTGAGAAAGGTCGCCATCAACCCACCTTATGCCTCGTCCCGACCCTGACCAAGGAGCCTTGAGCACTATAGAATCATTTTTTGTCAAGACCTGCCTTACCTCGTCAACACTACAACAGCTCCATGCATGTGGCTGAAGAGGAAGTACCGTTGTCCTGTGTTGTAATTTCCGTATTGATTCCAGTTTTCTGTCGTCAGGAAGGATCTCCAGTTCCATACCCTGCCGAAGGAGTGTCTGTTTCAACTGTTTGTTCCATCCCCAAGGAACCACAGCGTTTAACTCAACATGAGGATGGTTCTGTCGCCACGACTTATAATCATCCGCAGCTATCACAACGGCATTGTCACCATATATAATACGCATTGCCCCCACCCCGCTTCTGGCAAAAGCCAGAGCCGATGATGGCGGAACGAAATTGCGATCTCCGTTAGCAAGACACAGGTCATGCTCTGGATTGAATATATATATAGTCATTACCTAAACACCGGTGACAAATTATATTTATGAATACTATAATATAAAAAGGGGAGTATTGTATAAACAGCTCCCCTTTTTTTCAATATTCTCTCAAGAAATTATTTGTTGACCTGGAATTTGGTGCAACCGTTCTTGAAATATTCACTGATTTGATTAGCGGCAGCAATACCTGCATTGATGTTAGCCTCTTCAGTCTGGGCACCCATTTTCTTAGGTGTTGCGAAATAGCGGCCTTCAAATGCCTTGAATTCGGCATCTGCATCAGGCATGATATCGGTGACATACTTAATATCGGTACGTTCTGCCATAAGCTTCAACAGTTCAGGTTCGTTAATAACCTCTTTGCGGGCAGTGTTGACGAGGATACCACCCTTGCGCATCTTGTTGACAAGAGCATAGTTGATGCTTTGTTTGGTCTCTGCTGTTGCGGGGATGTGGAGGGACACAACATCGCAGGTCTCAAACAGTGCATCCTGGTTGGCGACAGCAGTAGCCATACCGCTGGCATTGATTTGGTCAGCAGTAAGGAATGCATCGTATGCATATACTTCCATACCGAAGCCCTTGGCGATGCGGGCGACGCTGCGTCCCACATTACCGAAAGCGAGGATACCAAGTTTCTTGCCCATAAGTTCGGAACCGCTCTTGCCGTTGTAGAAATTGCGGACACAGAATACGAGCAGACCCATAACGAGCTCAGCGACGGCGTTGCTGTTCTGGCCGGGGGTATTCATGGCGATGATGCCGCGAGCGGTGCAAGCCTCGAGGTCGAGGTTGTCGAAACCAGCACCGGCACGGACGACGATCTTAAGCTGTTTGGCATGGTCGATGACCTCTTTGGTAACCTTGTCTGAACGGACGATAAGAGCATCGGCGTCAGCAACGGCTGCATAGAAATCATTCACATCGGTATATTTCTCGAGAAGAGCCAAAGTGTGGCCGTTCTTCTCAACCACTTCGCGGATGCCGTCAACGGCCACTTTTGCGAAGGGCTTTTCTGTTGCTACAAGAACTTTCATTTTTTTGTGATTAGTGATTGGTGAATAGTGATTAGACAAATGCTAAACCTCTTCAGCAATCTGGTTGTTTTTTTCTATTTCTTTTTTAATGTGTTTGTGGAAACCGGCAAGTAGTTTTTGCACAGATTCCAACTTTTCATCTATTTCATTCATGTTGTTAATACAACCAAGAGAATAAGCAATATAGCACCGAGTCTCAACTTCTGCCAACGAGCCAGAAGCCACATTAATGAAATGGTATAGTTCCTTATTTGAATCCCTACCGCACCCTTCTGCTATATTAGACGGGACTGAAACTACAGCACGACGTAATTGTGCAGAAAGTCCATATTGCTCATTTTGCGGGAATTTCAGCATGGTATCATGTATCACTTTTACCAAGTCATTACTTTCTTGCCACACTTTTAAATCCCTATGGTACATAATTCGTAACGAATGAATTTAGACCCTTCAATGGTAAACATGTGAATAGTGACCAGTGATAGTATTGTCTATTCACTAATCACTATTCACTATCCACCCAACATTACTTATTAGCTTTCTCAAAATCCTGCATGCACTGGACGAGAGCCTCGACGGCCTCGACGGGGCAAGCATTGTAGAGGCTGGCACGGAAGCCACCAACGCTACGGTGCCCCTTGATGCCGACCATGCCACGCTCCTTGGCGAAAGCCATGAAAGCATCCTGCAGGTTCTCGCGGCCTTCAGCCATAACCCAGCAATGGTTCATGATAGAACGGTCTTCCTTCTCGGCAGTACCGCGGAACATGCTGTTGCGATCGATTTCCTCATAGAGCATGTTGCTCTTCTTAAGGTTGATTTTGTTCATGTTCTCAACACCGCCAATGGTGTTCTTAACCCACTTCAGGGTCTCGTGCATAACAAAGATAGCGCTTACTGGAGGAGTGTTGAACATGGAGATGTTCTTAGCCTCTTCAGCAGCGTGGGTACGGAAGTCCACCATAGTTGGCAGAGGATTCATATACTGACGGTCGGTAATCTTGCCGAGGATGTCCTTGCGAACGATGTAGAAAGTAACACCGGCAGGACCCACGTTCTTCTGGGCACCACCATAGATAAGACCATATTTCTTAACGTCGACGGGACGGCTCATGATGTCAGAGCTCATGTCGGCAACGAGCATAACATTGTTAATCTCGCTGGCATCCATGTCGCGACGGATCTCGGTACCGTAGATGGTGTTGTTGGTAGTGATGTGGAAGTAGTCGGCGTCAGCAGGAACTGTCCAGCCCTTGGGGATGTAGCTGTAAGTCTTGTCCTCGCTGCTGGCAACGATAACGGTCTCACCAA
>JAGADZ010000021.1 GCA_017613375.1 Bacteroidales bacterium
GGTGGCCTTGTCGTCGATGACCCAGAAACGGTGGCCGAAGCCATCTTCCTTAGCGATGAAGTCATAGATGGGCTTCTTGGCGGTGATACCGGCCACAATCTCGTCGATGCGGGCGATGGCGGGGTAGGCAAAGAATACGGGCTCCACGTTGGCGTTGGTGATGCGGACGTGTTTCATGCGGTCCTCTTCCTTGTCCTTACGGGTCAGCTCGTGTTTCTTGATGACCTTGTTGACATAGTCCTCGCTGTAGGCGCAGGCCACGAGACCGTACTGCCATTTGGCGTCGGGAGCGGTGGGGTTCATGCTCTGGGCGTAGATGTAGAGTTTTTCCTCTTCGTCTTTCACCAGCCAGCCGAGGTCTTTGAACATGTTGTAGTTCTTGACGACCTGGAGGTACACCTCGGGTGAGTGCTCGTCGGTGCCTTTAGGGAGGTCGATTTCGGCCTTGGTGACATGGAGCAGACTGTAGGGATTGCCCTCGCATTCAACGCGGGCTTCTTCGGAATTCAATACGTCATAGGGACGTGAAGCCAGTTTCTCGACGATGTCGACGGGCGGGCGGAAGCCCTTAAACGGTTTGATTATTGACATAGTGTGTTCTATTTTATGTTTGTTTATTTTTTTATTGGAACAAAATATTCAAAACAGAGGTCTTCGTTCAGCGTACGCCAACTGATGCCGAAGCGGTCGGTCTCATAGTCTTGAAGAGCAGCCGAAGAAGCCTGACGCAGTCGTGGATAGTCTGCGACACGCTCGCGTAACTCCTGCCCTTCATCGGTGAGGATATGCACGAAGTCGTTGTCGACCCATACTTTTGTAACATTTATTTCCATAGACTCGTCTCCTTTCATTTACCGAAAAACGTATGCCATTGCTGGATGATAATCTCACGGTTCTCTTCAATTACCATTTCAGCCATCTTTAGCTCGTTCGCCTTCAGTCCATTGTTTTCTACGAGGCTGATTTCAGGCACAACATTGAACTTTGCCTTGCATGCCGCAGAGCCTTTACCTGCCACGACATGAATATGTATAGGCTCGTGGTCATTGGAATAGAACTGGAACCTTAATCCAAAGAATATGAATAGCAGTGGCATTTTTTTCTTGTTATTTCGGACTGCAAAGATACACATTAAATTTGACGTGGACAAATTATTTTTCCATTCGTTCTTTTTGTGTGTCGTCGGCAGGAGGTGTTTGACGGAAAATCTTATAGCCTATCATGGCGATGAATATTGACATCAGTGGCGAGATGATGTTGAAGAAGCAATAGGGGAGATATGTCAGCGTGGGGACATGTAGCACCAGCGATTGCGTCATGCCGCAGGTGTTCCAAGGGACGAGTACCGACGTTACTGTGGCGGAGTCTTCGGTGGAGCGGCTGAGCAGACGTCCTTCGAAGCCTTTCTCTTTGTAAAGCTTTTTGTAGATATTGCCGGTAAGCACGATGCTGAGGTACTGGTCGCCGGTGACCATGTTCGAGAACAGACCCGTTGCCACGGTGGTCGACACCAGAGAACGGCGGCCGCTTATTCCTCTGGCGAGTGCCGACGTGATGCTTTGTATCATGCCTGTCCCTGTCAGGGCTCCGCCGAATGCGGCGGCACAGAAAATCAGAAATACGGTGCTGAGCATGCCCCTCATGCCGCGTGTTTGTATCAGACTGGTAAGGGTCTCGTTGCCAGTGTCGATAGTGGTGCTGTCGTAATAGGTGAGCATAAGGCCGCGGAAACTGTTGCCTTTACCTACCTGCATCACGATATCAGGCTGAAACAGAAGCATGAACACTCCGGCTACGAGAGCCGATAGGAACAGAACTATGGTGGCAGGGAGCCGTAGGGCTATGAGAACGGCAGTGATAAGCGGCACTACGAGCAACCACGAACTGATGACGAAGACGCTCTGCAACCCTTCGGCGAACATGGCAGACTGTACTCCGTTACCCGAAGTGTGGCATAGGCTCGCGACCAGGAATATCGTGAGGGCTATGGTGAACGACGGCACCGTGGTGATAAGCATATAACGTATGTGCTTGAAAAGAGGCACCTCGCCGACAGATGACGCCAGTACCGTGGTGTCGGAAAGCGGAGAAATCTTGTCGCCGAAATAAGCTCCAGAGATGATGGCTCCTGCAGTCCATCCTACGGAATAACCGTGAGCAGTGCCTATACCCATGAGGGCGATGCCAATGGTTGCTATGGTGGTCCAGGAACTGCCTGTGACAAGCGACACCAACGCACATATCAGGCACGCGATGAAAAGGAATACCGAGGGACTGACAATCTTCATGCCGTAGTAGATCATTGTCGGCACCACGCCACTCATCATCCAACTGCCCGAGATGGCACCGATAAGGAAAAGAATCAGTATTGCCGAGCCTACAGTTTTGATATTGTCCCCTATGGCAGTATCGATGCTGTTCCACGGCACTTTGTAGCCTAACATCGCTATTGCCACGGCGACACCTGCCGAAATGAGCAGCACCGTCTGGCTTGCACCGTCGAGGGCGTCGGAGCCAAACTCCCTGATGACGATAATCTGCAGTGCGACAAGAACTGCAAAAGGTATCAGTGCTATCGTCCAGTGGATATGGGGAGAAGAACCGTTGATGTTTTGTGTTTTGGAGTCCATTATATTTGGATATTACCGATTGCAAAAATACGGTTTTTTTATTAAATGATAAAATCTTTTTTAAAGGATAATTGGTAACATGAAAAAAATAGGAACGAAGTGCCAACCCATAGCCCCGAATGGGGCGATAGATTTTAGTCAGGGGTTGAGCGAAGCAGAACCCCTGTGTATATGGTTCATAGAAAAAAGAGCCCTGAAAGGGCGACAGAATCATTCTTCAAATACAAATCGTTCATTGTATTGAATCCCGTACGTGTCAAGAAACCGTTTGTACTCTTCTTGAAACGTGTGCTTTCTATGATGCTCCGCTTGGCTACGAATATAGTTTGTTGTTTTCTCTATCAGAGATGGACTGACTGAGAAAGCACCATAACCCTCCTGCCATGCAAATTTGGTATAATCGCTGTTGGATTGTTTCAACCATTTGCTGCTGTTGGTTTTGATTATGCGGACAAAATCGGATAACGCTATCGTTTTTGGTAGTGTGGTCAGGATGTGGATGTGGTCATTTGTTCCACCTACAGCGATAGGAATACCACCAAGTTCGTTTATGATGCCGCCAATATAAGCGTGAATACGGTCCAGGTCGTTTTCTTGCATTTTAACACCTTGACTTTTGATATGGAATATCAGATGGATGTTGATTTTTACGAGGGTACTTGCCATTTTTTTTATTCTGTCGCTCCTTCGGAGCTTTTGATTTGTTGCTTTACGTTGTGTACAGGGGTTGCACCCCTTACAGGGGCTTTACCCCTGCCTATGTTCTGTCGTCCCTTCGGGACTTGTGGTCGTTTGTTTGTCAGCAACAGGGGTTGCACTCCTGCCTGAAATTTGTCGCTCCTTCGGAGCTTTTTGACATATTGTTATGGGTTTGGTATTATTATGTGTTATTGATTGCAAAGATACGTATTTTCCCCGACATGGGGAAATA
>JAGADZ010000022.1 GCA_017613375.1 Bacteroidales bacterium
CACAAACGTGCCCTGCTTATCTGTGGCGAGAGTCCGCGTAACGATGCCAACTACATGGTTGAGGCCATCCGTCGCTGCTATGCCGCCAAGGATGAAAAAGGCAGCACCATCCGCCGTATAAATATTGAGCTGGCTCCTATGAGCGTGGAGGATTTCGCCAAGCTGAAAGCCGAGAAGATAGGCACCTATGTATGCTTCCAAGAGACATACGACCCTGTAGAATACAAGAAGTTCCATCCTGCCAATACTCCCAAGGGCGATTATCTATACCGTCTCACCTGTATGGACCGTGCCATGGAAGGCGGTATTGACGATGTGGGTCTCGGTGTGCTCTTTGGATTGGTGGACTATCGTTTTGAGATACTTGCCATCATGGAACATGCACGCCATTTGGAGGAAGACTTCGGTTGCGGTCCGCATACGGTTTCATTCCCGCGTATTGAACCAGCCGAGGGAACCCCGTTCAGCCTGCCGGAGAATATCCCGCACCCTGTCAGTGACAAGGACTTTATGAAGATTATCGCCATAATTCGTATCGCCATGCCATATACAGGTATTATCATTTCGACTCGCGAACGTCCTGAAATGCGCGATCAGTTGGTGAAGTACGGAGTTAGCCAGATAAGCGCAGCCTCCGAGACCAACCCCGGCGGATACGATGAAGAGGGTGACAACAGCAAAGCCAATCCTTATGAAAAAACCGGCAATACAGGTGCACAGTTCACCCTTGGTGACCATCGATCACTCGACGAAGTGATAAGCATGATGATTGATGGAGGCTACATTCCGAGTTTCTGTACGGGCTGTTACCGCAAGGGCCGTGTGGGTGCCGATTTCATGGACCTTGCCAAGCCGGGTCTTATCAAGGAATACTGCAAGCCCAATGCAATGTTCACTTTCCGTGAATACCTCGAGGACTATGCAAGTCCAGAAACCAAGGCAAAAGGCCTTGCCCTGCTGAAACAACTGACACAGACATTCACGAAAGAGGAATTGAAGAAAAAAGTCGAGGGAAATCTCTGCAAGATAGGCGAGGGCGAACGTGACCTCTATTTCTAATATCCTTTTTCTACATTTCAGTGACGAAAAACGACGTTTCGGCTGATTGATGCAATCTGGATCGTCAGAATAATCCTACTTTTGCATCACAAAACGAAACAAAAAAAAGATTATTTTCGTATTAGCAAACGAAAAAAGTTAAAATCACAATAACAAATAAAAAATTGAAAAAATGAAAAAAGTATTTTTAACTATCGCTTTAGTGGCATTTGCAGTGGCTGCCAATGCTCAGTTTGTTGTCAGTGGCCAGTTTGGTTTCAACACCACAGGTGGCAATACTCATTATGAAGCTGTTGCTCCATTAACCACTGAATTCGATTATCCTGCAACTAAAACCTCCAATTTCTTATTGTCTCCTTCAATTGGCTATATGCTGAATGACAATATGCAGGTTGGTTTGGGTCTGTTGTTCACCACAGGTTCTGCAACTAACTATGGTGCCATGGGTGCATATCTTAATGGTCAAGAAGATTGGATAAAGACTAATAATAGTGCTTTTGGTCTTGCTCCTTATTTCCGCTACTATTTTGCACAGGCAGGCAACTTCAACTTCTTCTGCGAAGCCACTCTGGCATTCGTCACGAGCGGACGTAGCCATACCCACGCCTATGACAACAGCACTAACCCCGTATATGATGCCGAGGCTGACGGTCCTACTTCTACCTCTATCCTCGATTTCTCCATTGTTCCCGGTGTAAACTACAAGTTCAACGACAATTGGTCGGCAGACTGCTACATTGACCTCGCAGGTCTTGCCTATACACGCACCGCAACCAAGAACTACGGTACTGTTACCGATCCTGATGTTGTTACTTCAACTGATGTCAACACTTCCTTCGGCCTTGTTGCCACCGCATCGGCTCAGACCCTCAATGCTCACCTGGGCAACTTCCGCATTGGTATCAATTATCACTTCTAATAGAAGTCTGAACGACCCTACTGAATTTTGAACATGTAAATTGTTTTGTTGAATTCATAATGGTGTGGACGTCTCTCGTAAGAGGGACGTCTTTTTTTTGTCTGTCCCGGTGTGCCAAATCAAAAAAGTGGACGCCGTTTTGTTTTTTTTTTGTAATTTTGTAACTCCGTTGTGCATCGTATATGATGTGCAAATGTTTGTTTTTGTGTATTTTAAGTGAAAATATATTTTATAAAGAATCTGTATATTATTTAACAGAGTATGAGTTATAACGAATATAAGCATCTTAATTTGACCCAGATTGGTGAGGAAATACGCCAATGGTGGGAGGAGAATGAAACATTCGAGAAGGGACAGAAACTGTCCGAAGGACATCCTGCATTTGTTTTCTATGACGGTCCCCCATCAGCCAACGGTAAACCTGGAATTCATCACGTGATGGCACGTACTATAAAGGATGTATTCTGCCGTTACAAGGCTCAGAAAGGTTTTTATGTTGACCGCAAGGCAGGATGGGATACCCATGGACTGCCTGTGGAACTCGGAGTGGAAAAGACCCTTGGCATCACCAAGGAGGATATAGGCAAAAAGATAAGCGTGGACGATTACAATCATGCTTGTCGTACCGAGGTGTTGAAATACAAGGATCTGTGGGATGAGCTGACTAAGCAGATGGGTTATTGGGTGGACCTCAAGAACCCCTATATCACATTCGAGAACGAATATATCGAAACCCTTTGGTTCTTGCTTAAGAAACTGTATGATAAAGGATTGTTGTACAAAGGGTATACTATCCAGCCTTTCAGTCCCGCTGCAGGAACAGGCCTGTCGAGCCACGAATTGAATCTGCCGGGTTGCTACCGCGATGTGAAGGACACGACCTGCGTGGCAATGTTTAAGATGGTTGATGCAGACGCTGTCAGTTCAAAATTCAATGTCCAAAATTCAGAATTAACCACTTATGCCATAGCTTGGACCACGACACCGTGGACATTGCCGAGCAATACAGCCCTCTGCGTGGGACCTGCTATAGACTATGTACTGCTGAAGACGGTGCATCCTTACACTGAGGAGGAATGCTACATCGTTATGGCGAAGGCTCTGGTGGGAAGCATGTTCCCCGAAGGCAAGTCTCCGGAATACACAATTATGGGCGAGTGCAAAGGTACGGCTCTTGAAGGCATTTACTATGAGCAGCTGATACCGTGGGTTAAGCCCACTGTCGTGGACAGCGCCGCTCAGACACACCGTCCGGCCACTGACACCGAAGCATTCAGGATTATTCTCGGCGACTATGTCACCACCGAAGACGGTACAGGTATCGTGCATATCGCACCGACGTTTGGTGCCGACGATGCCCGTGTTGCAAAGAAGGCCGGTATCGCCGACCTCTTGCTTTACGACGCCGACGGAAAGCAGATGCCTATGGTGGACCGTCAAGGTCGTTTTGCAACGATAGAGAGTCTCGATGCCGAATGGGTAAAGGAAAATGTTGACTTGGAGCTTTATAAACAATATGCAGGCAAATTCGTCAAGAACGCTTATGATCCTACCAAGACGGAAAAGGATATGAGTCTCGACGTGGAGCTTGTGATAATGCTCAAGGGCGAGTCAAAACTCTTCAAGAGCGAGAAACATACCCATAACTATCCACATTGCTGGCGTACTGACAAACCGGTGCTTTATTATCCGCTCGACAGCTGGTTTATCCGCACCACTGCGGTTAAAGAACGCTTGATAGAACTTAACAAGACTATCAACTGGAAGCCTGAGGCTACCGGAACGGGCCGCTTCGGTAACTGGCTGGAGAATATCGTCGACTGGAATCTTAGTCGAAGCCGCTATTGGGGCACTCCTCTCCCGATTTGGCGTACCGAGGATGGTCGTGAGGAGATTTGCATAGGAAGTGTCAAACAACTTTGCGAGGAAATAGAGAAATCTGTAACGGCGGGCATGATGACACAAGAGAAAGTTGACAAACTTGGCTATTCAAAAACCAAAATCCAGAATTCTGAATTTGACCTCCACCGTCCTTATATCGATGATGTTGTCCTTGTTTCGCCCAGTGGCAAGCCGATGCATCGTGAGCCGGACCTCATCGATGTATGGTTCGACAGCGGTGCAATGCCATATGCACAAATTCATTATATGGGCGAGGAACTCCGCAAGGACCAGTTCCCGGCAGACTTCATCGCCGAAGGTGTGGACCAGACAAGAGGATGGTTCTACACACTGCATGCCATAGCAACCATGTGTTTTGACAGCGTAGCTTTCAAGAATGTCATCTCCAATGGTTTGGTGCTTGACAAGAATGGCAACAAGATGTCGAAACGCCTCGGCAACGGCGTGGATCCGTTCGAGACACTTAAGAAATACGGACCCGATGCCACACGTTGGTATATGATAACCAACAGCCAGCCTTGGGATAACCTTAAGTTTGACACCGAGGGCGTCGACGAGGTGCGTCGTAAACTTTTCGGCACGCTCTTCAATACTTACAGTTTCTTCGCACTCTATGCCAATCTCGACCATTTCGAGTATAAAGAAGCTGATATTGCCATCGAGAAACGCCCCGAGATAGACAGATGGATTCTCAGCGAACTGAATACACTCGTCAAGACTGTTGACGATGCTTTCAACGACTATGAGCCCACGCGTGCCGGTCGTGCCATAGGCGAGTTCGTGGATGCCTATCTGAGCAACTGGTATGTGCGTCTGTGCCGTCGACGTTTCTGGAAGGGCGAATACAGCGAGGATAAGATTTCAGCATATCAGACACTGTACACCTGTCTCGAGACATTGGCGCGTCTGATGTCGCCTATCGCACCGTTCTTCAGCGAACGTCTGTTCCGCGACCTCAACGCTGTCACGGGACGCGTTGATGCCGAGTCGGTACATCATGCAGCTTTCCCGACGGTCCACGAGGAGATGATAGACAAGTCATTGGAAGAGCGTATGCAGCTTGCACAGCAGATATGCTCCATGGGCCTCTCGCTTCGCAAGAAGAGCAACCTGAGAGTGCGTCAGCCATTGGCAAAGATTGTGCTTCCGATACATAACGAGAATTTCAAACTGCAGGTCGAACGTGTGAAGCACTTGATTTGCAGTGAGCTCAATATTAAGGATGTGGAGTTCCTCGCAGCTGACAACAATCTGTTAGTGAAGAGCATTAAGCCGAATTTCAAGACTCTCGGTCCCCGTTATGGCAAGATAATGAAATCAATTGCTGCCACTATCAGCACCTTCTCACAGGAACAAATCAACACCCTTGAATCGGCAGGCCGCTATGACCTGACGATAGAGGGGCAGCCCGTGGAACTGCTATTGGGAGATGTCGAGATAGCCACACAGGATATCCCGGGATGGGTGGTTGCCAACGAAGGCAGCCTGACGGTGGCGTTGGATATCACTCTGACCGACGAACTTAAGAACGAGGGTATCGCACGCGAATTGGTGAACCGCATCCAAAATATTAGGAAGGACGGTTTCGAGGTGACGCAGCATATTGACATAATTCTTCAGTCTGGCGAATGGGACGAGGCTGTGAAGGAGTATAAAGAGTATATCTGCAACGAGACTTTGGCAGACAGCCTTGAGCTGGTACCGTCGGTTGATTCGCCTGATGCACAACAGATAGAAATTGTCGATGGCAAGCCAGCAATGATAACGGTTTGTCCGGTAAAATAAGAAGTGTATGAGAAAGTACGGATTGTTGATGGTCTTTGTCCTGATGACATGGCTGCCTGTGATGGGTCAGCAGCCTGACCGCGTTCAAGGTAATCCTGCCGCTAATCATAGCACAGTGAACCCTATAGAATATGGTCTGCTGCAAGCCAAGGACGGCATGGAACGCTATGAGATTCTATATGCCTGCCACAAGGATGCTTTTGACTATCACCGTCCGCTCTCGTATGCCGGTATCGACACTATATGGCTTGATATCCCGGATAACGCCAAATCGCTGCCGCTGCCGTATACTACTGACTTCGCAGGTGTCGTTGTCTTTGTTGCCAACAATTCAGGTAAAGA
>JAGADZ010000023.1 GCA_017613375.1 Bacteroidales bacterium
AAGAACATCCATATTGTTGTCGATCTTGTTTGCCGGCTGCGGAAGAACGCCCAGCGGCTCGAGTACACGGTGAACACCGTATTTGTTACCTTTTGGTTGCATAATATTAAACTATTAGTTTGATTATTAATTAATTATTTACACTATTCGATAAAAAACGAACTTTCAAAGATAGTTTTTTTTTCCGACATGGAAAAATATTTTTTAAACTACGCCTGCATAAAATTCAATATCAACGTTTTCATCTCTAAAGGCGATGTTTTTCCCTGATGTAATCCAGCAATGCATCGCAACCTAATGTAATGTCGTTCCATGCCTTGTCGAAATCACGTGTATACCAAGGGTCAGCGACATTACGGCAGAAACTTGGGTTGTCACTCTTAACATAATCAAGCAATAGGCTCAAAACGGTGTGACTGTTTGGACTAACCACACGTCTTATGCCCGAAAGATTGGAACTTTCCATAGCTATGACATAGTCACTCACGTCATACATGGACTGTGTTATTTTGCATGCCCTCTTACCGTTGCATCCAATACCATACTCTGCCAATTTCTTCCTTGCATTAGGATAGACGGGATTTCCCTGCTCTTCTGACGAGACAGCGGCCGATGCCACTTCTATACTCGATTCCAGACCTGCCTTGGCGACGATATGACGAAAATAAAACTCCGCCATCGGGCTGCGGCAGATATTGCCAAGACAGACAAAAAGTACATTTATGCGTTTCATATCAGTATCTCCCAAATGATGTTTCTTCCGATAACTTACACTATTTCAATATCAATGGCTTCGTATCCACAAACCAGTGCCAATGTGCAAAAATACACATTTTTCCAATGCCCTCTCGACGCCCCGCCTGAAAATGTTTCCCTCATACGTAATAAAACAGTCCTCACGTCGTTACCGAGATATATGTCTAAAGAAAACAGGAAACATACAATCATAGGTGTTGGTGCCATTCTGATAGTGGTGGCTCTTTTGCTTTACATCATAACAGGGCACAGCAAGAAACGCGAAATCAAAGGTACTTGGATTGCCGACACCACAAATGCCGAGACAGGATTCCAATGCGGTGACGACGGACTGGCCGCTTCAATAGGTAATCCGACATGCCAATATAACAGTTGGGAACTGCACAAAGGCAATCTGATTCTTAAAGGCAAACTTTTTCATGACTACCATGTTGAAGAAATTGCCGACACTTTTAGAATAATCAGTCTGTCACAAAGCCAACTCACTGTCAACCACAATGGCACAGTGACAAGATACGTAAAAACACGGTAATCAACACTATCCCCGAAGCACAATCCTGCCACCTCTTTTTATTATTATTTTTCTTACCATGTACAATATCAAAACATGGCAGACGTTATATAGTATTTGAAACACTCTTTTAAAGAATTATCATACAATAATGAAACGCATAGCATCCTTAATCCTCGCCATAGCCTTGACCGTCGGAACACTCCATGCAAGCACAGGAGCCAATAATGAGAAACATCTGACGGCTGTTTTTTCTTATGCCACATTCTTCAATAATCAAGTGGGGCCGTATTTCGAGACCTATATCTCCTTCGATGCATGGAACATGAATTTTGTCCAGAAAGGCAACAAATACCAAGCCGTTGTCGAAGTGGTACTCACCGTCAGCAAAGGCGACTCCATCGTCATCGCCAAGAAATATGACCTCAACAGCCCCGTCATTGATTCGCCGGAGGCCGACAGGTTCAACTTCATCGATATGCAACGCTTCGCCATAGCCAACGGCGTTTATCAGCTGCAGATATCGATACACGACAAAAACAGCAGCGACGCTCCCACCGTCGTCAATGAAACTCTGGCAATCCTTTATGACCAGAGGACTCCACGACTGTCGAGTGTACAGATGATGTCCACCGTGAAACCCACAGTGACAGAGAATATCATGTCGCGTTACGGCTACGACATGGAACCTTATATCAACGACTTCCTTCCTGAGCAGATAGGACAAATCAACTACTACTACGAGGTTTACAACATCAATCAGGAGGTTCGTGACCAATATGTCTATGCTTTCTCCTATATCGAGGTCCTTGAAACCGGGCGTGTGATTGAAGCCACCCAGTCGGCACAACGGTTGGAGCGTGACACCCTCATCCCCGTCTTCGGCACCATCGACATCAGCCAGCTGCCCTCGGGCAACTATAACCTCGTCGTCGATATTCGCAACAAGCAGGACGACAAACTGCTCTACAAGAAAGTCCCTTTCTTCCGCAGCAACCCCAGCATTGTAGACAACAGCATTGTCCCGACCCTCAACAACTTCGCACAGAAAATAACCGACGAGACCCAACTTAACGACTATATCGAAGCCCTGGCTCCCATAGCCAACGAGATAGAACGTCGTGAAATATACAACATTATCAACCGCCCCGGAATCGAAGAGAAGCACAATTTCCTTTACCAGTTCTGGACTCGCAGGGAAGGGCTGAATGCCGAAGCTGCATGGCTGGAATACAAAGAGCGTGTGGATTACGTCAATGCCAATTTCTCATGGCCCAGAACCAAAGGCATCCAGACCGACCGAGGCAGGGTTTATCTGCAATACGGCGCTCCCGACTATATCCGTGACGAGAAAAACTTCGTGGGATTCCACGGCCTCGTAAACGGCCAGGTGTTCTACCTGCCATATCAACTGTGGCGCTACAACCAGATTCCCGGCGACGACATCAACCGCTGTTTCATCTTCTGGGATGAGTTCCGTTCCGGATTCTACAAACTGCTACATTCCAACGCCAAAGGTGAGGTCTGGGACCCCAAATGGGAGCAACGCCTTAGCCAGCAGCAACTCAACGAAGACATGCAAGGCGAAGTGGGACAGCAGTTCGAGAGAGGATTCTAATCCCTGTTCCCATGTACCGCATCCTGCTTCTTTTCGCATACTTGCCGCTGGTACTGCATTACGCACTCTCGAGTCTGCTATGGCCTGTGGTCTATTATGTAGCCCGCTACCGAGTGAAGGTAGTACGCGAGAACCTGCGTCGCAGCTTCCCTGACATGACCGAAAAAGAGCTGCGAAAGACAGAGCGGAAGTATTACCGCCACCTGTCCGACCTTGTGGTCGAAGGTCTGTATAATATGAGGGCATCGCTACGTCTGGTCAGGAAACACTACATCTTCGAAAACGAGGAGTTACTCGAGCCTTTTTACAACGAAAACCGCAGCGTGGTCCTGCTGTCGTCACACTACAACAACTGGGAATACATGATAACCTCGCTTGACAGCCGCATCAGCCATCATGCCATAGGTGTTGGCAAGCCACTCGACAACAAAGGATTCGGGCGATTCATAACAGCACGCCGGGCACGTTACGGGACCGAGATTGTCGACCAGACCAATGTGAGGGATGTCATGGAGTATTACTATAAATGGAACATCCCCGTCGCCTACATGATGCTCTCAGACCAGTCGCCCAGCAACCCTCACCGCAGCTTCTGGACGACATTCCTCGGACAGGAGACGGCATTTCTCTTCGGTGCCGAGCACTTCGCCAGGAAATACGACATGCCTGTCATCATATACGATGTTACAAAATTGCACCGTGGATACTACAAGGTCTCTTTCTCGCTGCTTACCGACAAACCCAACGAGACAGCCGAAGGCACTATAACGCGGGAATATGCAGAGCACTTGGAAAAACAGATTCGCGAACATCCGCAATACTGGCTGTGGAGCCACCGTCGCTGGAAACTGACCCATGATGGTAGAATAATGAAAAACGGACAAATAAAGATAATAGCCAAATGAGAATAGCTGTAGTCATATTGAATTGGAACGGACGCAAGATGCTGGAACGTTTCCTGCCGTCGGTGACAGCAAACACCACAGGCGATGCCGAGGTCATCATCGCTGACAACGGCTCGACCGACGACAGCATCGAGTTCCTGAGAGAGAATTACCCGATGCTCAAACTCATACAGTTCGATAAAAACTACGGCTTCGCCGACGGATACAACAAAGCTCTTGCTCAGATTGAGGCCGACTACTATGTGCTGCTCAACGACGATGTGGAGGTCTCACCCGGGTGGACCGATTCCGTTGTAAGAATGATGGAGAGCGACGACAGCATTGCCATAGCCCAGCCGAAACTGTTGATGTACGACCAACGCGACACCTTTGAATATGCCGGCGGTGCCGGCGGATTCATCGACAGCTACGGCTATCCTTTCTGCCGTGGACGTATCTTCAGCAC
>JAGADZ010000024.1 GCA_017613375.1 Bacteroidales bacterium
ATAGCCCTGCCGGCTTCAGCCACGGAGAAGGAAAACTCTTGAGTCCCATCCAAAGCCTCGGCACAGGCAACTGTTCCAGGATGATGGACGGCTTGCAGCCTGGCACGGCATACACGGCATATGTGCGTACATGGTGCGAATACTTGGAGAATTTTTCCGAATGGGAACGTGTGGACTTCACAACAACAGGCGTGAACCCCAACGACACGGCTGACCACGACACGACAAGCATAGCACCTTTGGCACAACAGCGAGTCTCCATTGTCCCAAATCCGGCGACAAACTCTGTGACGGTGACAGCGGAGAGCAAAATCCTCTCCGTCGAGGTCTACAATGTCAAGGGACAACGCATCGTCACAGCTGAAGGTCGTGGCACGACACAAAAACTCGACACCTCCGCCTGGCCAAACGGAACATCCACAGTAACAATACGCACCATTCAAGGGTCAGTAACAAGGAAGTTGGTGATAAAGAAATAAGTTTTTTCTTTTGCCAAAGCCAATTATTCACTTTTCTTTTACCAAATGTCTCTTTCCACTTTTCTTTTTGCCGAAGCCGAACATGAACAAGTCCTGTGGACTTGTGAGCCGAGACCCGAAAAATTCCTCATTTTTCGGAAAAGTCGAAGGAGTGGCAAAAGAAAACGGCTTTTCTGGGCTCTCCTAAGGAACGCAGCTCCGGGCGACGGAAATCATTGTCGCGGGACGGTGTGACGCGGGAACTCGCAAGTCTGTCCTACTCTTTTTGCTTTTTCCGTAAGAACATCACTTATCCTTCATTTAAATATTTCTGAAGGTTACCTTGCTCAGACACCTCGCGTCTTATACACCACCCCGCTTGTGATTTCCTGTCACCCTCCGACTAAGCGACAACAGACAAAGGACTTTTGCTTTAGTCGTACTATGATGCAGGGCTTCGCCTTTTTTTTGTTGGGTCGGCCTGTGGCCGAGAAATCTTTCAAAAATCTTATTGAAAATCTTAAAAAAAATCTTTTTTCCCCTCTGACGGTTTGTTGTTGTGGCGTGCCTTCGGCACGTTGGATTTTATCTGTCTTTGAAATCGTGAGTTGCGTTTTGGTCTGGAATCTATCTTGCTGACAATTGACATTCATCACTTGTCCAATCAATAATATTTTTATATTTTTGCAGATTGTTATAGCAATGGGAATAGCGACTACTTGGTTTATTAACAGGATATTATAAGATTCTCACACTCCGCTATGGTTGAAAATACATCCTGTAATAAGGTTTGTTGATAGCCCTATTGCGCTTTTGTAATCAATTAACAGTATGTCATACTACCATGAAATGCAGCATACCTAAAGGAACCCGAGATTTTCTGCCTGTCGAAATGGCACGGCGTAACTATATCTTCGACACCATTCGTGAGGTGTTCAAGACTTTCGCATTCGAACCGATAGAAACCCCTTCGCTGGAGAATCTCTCCACCCTGATGGGAAAATACGGTGAAGAGGGTGATAAATTGCTCTTTAAGGTACTCAATTCCGGTGATTTTATGAAGGATGTCGACTTTAATCAGGACTATCATAAGGTCGCCCCTCTTATCTGCGAACGAGGCCTACGTTATGACCTCACGGTACCTTTTGCCCGTTTTGTAGTACAACACCGTGACCAGATTGCCCTGCCTTTCCGCCGTTACCAACTACAGCCTGTATGGCGTGCCGACCGTCCTCAGAAAGGCCGCTACCGTGAATTCTACCAATGCGACGCAGATATGATTGGCTCGGAGTCGCTGCTGAATGAATTAGAGCTGGTACAGATGATTGACACTGTCTTCGAACGCCTCGGGATATCGGTGACGCTGAAGATAAACAACAGAAAAATACTTGCCGGTATCGCCGAACTTATTGGTGCTCCCGACAAACTTGTCGACATCACTGTCGCCATAGACAAACTGGACAAGATTGGTCTGGACAATGTCCGAGCCGAATTGCAGGAACGGGGTCTGCAAGCAGAACAGATAGAGGCTTTGAATCCTGTCTTCGAGCTCGAAGGCGATGTCGCCACAAAACTGGCACGTCTGCGTGAGCTCTTCGCCGAGGTGGCCGTCGGGCAGAAAGGTGTTGAAGAGATGACCACACTCTTCGACCTTATCGCTGCTGTGAAATCTTCATGCGCGGTAGAACTGGACCTGACCCTGGCACGTGGCTTGAACTACTATACCGGTGCCATTTTTGAGGTCAAGGCCAACAATGTGAGCATTGGCTCCATATGCGGAGGCGGACGCTATGACAACCTCACGGGTATCTTCGGTATGCCCAACGTATCAGGTGTAGGCATCTCGTTCGGCGCCGACCGCATATACGATGTCCTTACAGAATTGAAAAAATTCCCCGAGACACTCGGACAATCGGCAAAGGTTATGTTTGTCAACTTCGGTGCCGACGAGCTGCAGCACTGCATACGCTGTGCCGCCATGTTGCGTCGAGCAGGCATATCGACCCTGATTTATCCCGATTCGGCAAAGCCGAAAAAACAGATGGAATACGCCAACCGCAACAATATCCCCTTTGTGGCTTTTGTAGGTGAGAACGAGATTCTTGCCGACAGCGTAATGCTGAAAAATATGGTCTCAGGAGAACAGAGACTTGTTCCTGTCTCACAAATCGTCGAAACTCTTGAAAACGCGTAGACATATATCATTTCTGATATTGCTGTGCTTTCTGTCGGGGTTTTTCTCATTGAGAGCACAGGTTGTGGATACTGTGGCGTTTGACAGAGGATGGAACATTTTCTCGGACGAGACAACAGTCGAACCTGTTGCCGACAGCATGGATGGGGCATTGATGGATTCTTTGCTCTTATATCGCAGGATGCAGGAACGCGACCGTAGGGAGATAGACCTCCTCACTCATGCCTTGGATTCAAACTTTGCCATTCAGGCTGTCTTGCGTCAGCAACTAAGTCAACTTTCCGCCCTCAAGGATTCATTGGTGGCGACAAACGACCTGTACCAACAGGAGCTGCAGGAAAAGAACCGTCTAATGTCTGAACAGGTAAGGGCTCTTCAGGAGAAGGAGACCCTTCTCGCCGAGAAAGAAGCGCTATACCGTCAAGCTTTGACGAATTCGACCATCGACAAAGCTTTGTGGGAAGGCGAGTTACGTGCCAACGAGGCAAGCATAGAGGCAAAGACGCGAGAGATCGAGTACCTGCAACGCGACATAGATGCCAAGGAGGTCACCCTGCAAGCCCAGCGTGAGAGCTACAATAACCTGCTTAGCGAGAAAGAACGCTACCGCATACTGGTTGACTCTCTCCAGCAGCGTGTCATCGCTGTAGAGATGGAAAATATCCGCAAGCAGGAAGAGAACAAATACCTTCAGCAGAAAGCCAAAGATGCCGAAGAGAGGGCGGCGATAACATTAAACAAAAAGAAAAAAGTACGTCCCATACAAGGTATCGCAATGCGTTTTTTCCGCACCCCGGACTGGGACATCCGTCTTACCCCCAAGGCCGATGAGCCCGGCAAATACGACAAGGTGGTCCGCAACCGCAACGCGGGAGATATAGAGTTCGACTTCGTTACGGGAGCCTCCGTGATGTTGTGGGATTTGACAGATGTATTCAATCGAAACGACGACTCCAGTTCTGTGGAGAAACGTCTGGGAGAGATACCTCGTTTCGACCAGAAATTCAACTACGACTTGGGCATTTATGTCGGTTTCGGAGGAAGCAACCTGTTCAAGAATTTCTATATCGGACCCAGTTTCCGTTTCGTGGATTTCTTCTATCTGACATTAGGAGTGAATATCTGTGAGTATGAGATGCTTATAGATGGATATTCCGCTGGCCAGCATATCGACCAGAACCTCACCCTTGACGATATCACAGCCAAATCATGGCTTGTCAAGCCGTTTATATCATTGTCGATAGACCTTGACTTCCTGTCGTATATTAAAAAATAACAATTGAACAATTAGAAATAGAACAATATGTCACAGCCTCTACTTATCTATAACACGCTTTCGCATCAGAAAGAGCTTTTCACTCCTATGACTCCCGACCATGTGGGTATGTATGTTTGCGGTCCCACTGTCTATGGCGACGGCCATCTCGGTCACGCCCGTCCCGCCATCACGTTCGATGTTGTGTTCCGCTACCTTAAACATATCGGTTACAAGGTACGCTATGTGCGAAATATCACCGATGTGGGACACCTTGAACATGATGCCGACGAGGGTGAGGACAAGATTGCAAAGAAGGCACGCCTCGAACAGCTGGAGCCTATGGAGGTGGCTCAGTATTATACCAACCGCTATCACGACGCCATGGACCGTCTGAACGTGCTGCGTCCAAGTATCGAACCTCATGCAAGCGGCCATATCATGGAGCAGATTGAGATTATCCAGAAAATACTCGATGCCGGCTTTGCTTATGTGAGCAACGGCAGCGTCTATTTCGATGTCCGCAAGTATCATGAGGCGACACATAAATATGGAATCCTCAGCGGTCGTGTCATTGACGAGATGCTTTCCACCACCCGTGAGCTCGACGGTCAAGGCGAAAAACGCGAAACTGCCGACTTCGCTCTGTGGAAGAAAGCGGCACCCGAACATATCATGCGGTGGAACTCTCCCTGGAGTGTAGGCTTCCCTGGATGGCATACGGAATGTACCGCCATGGGGACCAAATATCTGGGCGAGATGTTCGACATTCATGGTGGAGGCATGGACCTTATGTTCCCTCACCATGAGAGTGAGATAGCACAGCAGACTGCCATAACAGGCCACGGCCCATGCAAGTACTGGATGCATAACAATATGATTACCATCAATGGACAGAAGATGGGCAAGTCGCTCGGTAATTTCATCACTCTTGATGAGTTCTTCACCGGGAACCACGAGTTGCTGCAGCAGGCCTATACGCCCATGACCATTCGTTTTTTCATATTACAGGCTCATTACCGCAGCACCGTGGATTTCAGCAACGATGCACTGATTGCCGCAGAGAAGGGCTACAACCGTCTCATGCAGGCCTACAAGACCCTGGGCATGTTGCAGGCGTCGAAGAGCAGTTCGGTCGATGTGAAGGAATACAGGCAGAAATGCTATGACGCCATGAACGACGACCTGAACACTCCGATAGTGATATCGCATTTCTTCGACATGGCCAAGGTGGTCAATACTGTCAACGACCGCAAGGCGACGCTGACGCAGGCCGATATCGACGAACTGAAAAGCCTCTTTGAAACCTTCCTTTTTGATGTCCTCGGGTTACGCAACGAGGATGGCGGCAACGATTCTTCTTTGATAGACGGCTTGATGCAGATGGTCCTTGATGTCCGTGCTGCCGCCAAGGCTAACAAGGATTGGGCTACAAGTGACAAGATTCGCGACAGTCTCAAAGAACTCGGCATTGCAGTGAAAGACGGTAAGGATGGTGCCACCTGGGAGCGTATTTGACGCCCACGGGAGCATGTAATATTCCGAAGTCCTCGTCCGCCACTGTTGTAATTATCTTCCGATAACGCCAAACGCTCTGTTCTTTCACACTTTTCAGGACAAAAGACCTTTGATAAAATAATTAAGCAGGGATGCAAATCCCTGCTTATTTTTTCACATCCCCTTCAGGAAACTATTATGTCCTGTAAAGACAGTACGTAATACAAAAAAGTCCGACGGTATTACTGCCTTGTTGCGGAGAGATACTGTTCCAGAAGACGCTGGACGTATTTGCCGAAGACGTCAAATTCGATATTTACGACCGTTCCCGGAACGAAATTGTGGAAGTTGGTTACCTTGTAAGTGTATGGAATGATTGCCACGGAGAACATTCCCGGTTCGCTGTCCACCACGGTAAGGCTTACGCCGTTAATGGAGATACTGCCCTTGGGCACGGTGATATTCTTCTTCTCGGCATCGTAGGCATATTCGAAATAGTATCGCCAACTGCCGTTGTCATCGACGACCTTGGTACAGGTTGCTGTCTGGTCCACATGACCCTGGACAATATGTCCGTCGAAGCGGCCATCCATACGCATGGAACGCTCGACATTGACCTCTGTACCAACCTCCCATGTGCCGAGATTAGTCTTGAGCATGGTTTCGTCCATAGCCGTCACAACATAAGTCTTTGCCTCCTTGTCGACCTTGACGACGGTGAGGCAACAGCCATCGTGTGCCATGCTCTGGTCTATGCCGAGTTCGTCAGCGAAATCGACGGTGAGGGTGAAATGGTAATTAGTATTCTCCCTTTCTATCTTGACGACCTTGGCGGTCTTTTCCACTATACCTGTAAACATAATCTGATTATTTTAGGAATGTCTCGTAATAGTCGAACATTTTCTCATATAGGTGTATGCGGTCGTAACCGAGCACATTGTGCTGATGGTGAGGATAGATGAAGTAGTCGACAAGTTTTTGGTTCTTGATGCAAGCCTGGACGAACTCGATGGAGTTCTGCCACACGACGGTATTATCCTCGGCGCCATGGATGACGAGCAGACGTCCCTGCAAGTCGCCAGCCTTGGCAACGAGCGAATTGTTTCTATACCCTTCCTGGTTCTCATCGGGAGTATCCATATAACGCTCACCATACATAACCTCATACCATTTCCAGTCAATCACAGGGCCTCCGGCACAGCCGACTTTGAAAATCTCGGGATGAGCGAGTTTCATAGTGATTGTCATAAATCCTCCGAAGCTCCAGCCCTCTACACCTATACGATCCTTGTCGACGAAAGGTAACGACTGCAGGAAACGGACACCCTCCATCTGGTCGGCAAGCTCTATGGTGCCGAGCTGACGATGTGTGCAGCTTTCGAATTCAAAGCCGCGATTGTCCGTACCACGGTTATCGACAGTGAAGACCACATAACCCTGCTGGGCGAGGAAGAGGAAATAGAGGTTGGCGCCACCAAGCCACGAGTTGGTGACCAACTGGCTGTGAGGACCGCCATAGACATACACGAGAGTAGGATATTTCTCGCCTTCTTTCATGTTAGGAGGAGTGATAAGGCGATAGTACAGATTTGTCACTCCGTCGGCAGCCTTGATGGTGTCCAGCTTGATGTCAGGCATGGCATAGCCATCGAGAGGATTGGGCGAGTTGTAAAGCAGATATTTCTGTTTCCCGTTGTCGCCGCGCACCACTCCGCGTGAAGGGACCGTAAGGCTGCTGAAGATGTCGATGACCGTATTGCCGGCGTTGTTGACAACAACATGGTGTGTGCCTGGATCAGGAGTGAGCAACTGCATGGTACCATTCTTTATATTCACCTTATAGGCGTAGAGGCCTGTGAGGTCTTCCTTGTTGGCATTGACGAAGACATTCTCGCCCTTGGCGTCAAAGCCCACCAACTCCTCGACCTCGAAAGGTCCGGAGGTAAGCTGACGCAACATGGTGCCCTCTGTGTTGTAGAGATAGAGATGCTTGTAGCCATCCCTCATACTGAACCAGAGGAACTGGTCAGGATGTCCGGGGATGAAATAGAGGCCCTCGCAGGGCTCCACATAACGGGGGTTGGTCTCCTCGAAAAGCACCTTGTCGAGGTTGCCAGTCTCCACATTGTAGCGTTCAAGCCACATATGATTCTGGGCGCGGTTAATCTTGGCTATATAGAGATATTTCTCATCGGGGCTCCATGTAAGATTTGTCAGGTAGTTCTCACGCTCCTCAACGGAGTTGTCCTTGCGAGTGTTGAGATATATTATCTTCTCCGTGGCCGCGTTGTATATTCCCACCGTGACCTCGTGACTTTTCATGCCTGCCATAGGATACTTGAACGGTTCCGTGGTGGCAATACGAGTGGAGGTGTTTACCAAAGGATAGTCTGTCACCATACTCTGGTCCATACGGTAGAATGCAAGGTAAGAGCCCTTGGGTGACCAGAAAGTGCCTTTGTTGATACCGAACTCATTGCGGTGCACACTCTGTCCGTAGACGATATCATGGTCAGGGTCTTCGATACTGAACACTTTACCGTTATTGTTGATATAAAGGTTGTTGCCTGCTGTGTAAGCATAGCGGTAGGTATTCGGCTCCATATCCATGTTTTCGAGGCCACGCTCGTAATTGGCGACAGCCGAGAAAGTGCGTTTCGAAATATTGTACAGGAAAATCTTTGTTCCTGTGGTGAAGAGTATTTCTTTCTCGTTCACGAACTTGAATTCAGGAATATAGGAGAGTTCTTTCTCTCCGGCGGCGACCATCATCTTGTTGAAAGAACTCAGTGTCAGACAGGCATTCACAGCACCGTAATTGCCGCAAATAAAGATGGCGGAATCCTTGACATAAGCCACCTTGTTGGTGTTGCCCACGAACTGGACGCCACGCACAGGACGGTCGGGATAAAGCTGACGGGACATCAGCTGTTTGCTACTCAGCATCTTGTTCTGAGCCGAGAGAGTATTGAACGACGTGAATTGGAAGCTCAACGTTGAAACTACGACAACCTGAAGAGCGATAACAAATAATCTACGAAACGTCATGACTGGATATTGGATAAAGTGTTTGTTTATTCTTGTTTTCAATATTTTTTCCATTTACGGAACCTTAGAGAGAATACGCCAAAGAAAGCCTCCTTGAATATCTTCATGCTCATCTTTGACGTGCCGAGGACCCTGTCGGTGAAAATGATTGGCACCTCGTAAATCTTGAATCCAAGACGCGTGGCGGTATATTTCATTTCTATCTGGAAAGCGTAGCCGACGAACTTGACCTTGTCGAATTTCATACTCTCAAGCACTTTGCGACTATAGCAGACAAAACCTGCGGTAGAGTCGCACACCTTCATGCGTGTTACCATATGGACATATTTGGAGGCGTAATAACTCATCATGAGACGACCCATAGGCCAATTGACCACACTGATTTTACCGTCGACATAACGAGAGCCCACGACGACGTCGCCCTTGCCGGAAGAGCATGCCTCGTAGAGCCGCGACAAGTCGTCGGGATTGTGCGAGAAGTCGGCATCCATCTCAATCATATAATCATAGCCATGTTCCAAGCCCCATTCGAAACCGGCAAGATATGCCGTGCCAAGACCTAGTTTGCCTTTGCGTTCCTTGATAAAGAGCCTGTCGGGGAATTCCTGCATCAGACGCTTGACGATATCGGCCGTGCCGTCAGGAGAATTATCCTCGACAATAAGCATATCAAACTCCTTATCGAGCGAGAAGACTTTGCGAATGATTTTCTCAATATTCTCTTTCTCGTTGTATGTGGGCGTAATAACAAGTGTGTCTGCCATACTAAACTATTTTATCTATATTACACTAATAATAACATATTTCAAACATCTGACTATCAGAATATTTAAAACATTACACCTTTCACTTGAATTTACAAAGTTACAAAAAAAATAAGACAAATCGGGATTTCTTGCAATAAATAATTTCGAAGCCGCAATTATTTATTGATTCTTGGATGTTTACGCTTGTAGACAAAAAGTGGAAGCCATCCGACGGTGACACCAAAAAAATTGGCAACCAAGTCGTTGATATCAAAGCCTCTATACGGCAGCATATACTGCACCGTCTCGGTGACCAAAGCTACAAGCAAAGCCAACAACCACCATATTAAAGGGCGGCGATGAGCAAAATAATCCATCAGGAAAAAAGCACACGGAATATAGAGCGTGGCATGGAGCAGATGGTCAAGACGTATGCCGAGAATGAAATTGTCGAGCGGAACCTCAAGTCCGTTGAGCGGAGCCCACATCAACACAGCAAGAATAAAAAAATAGAGCGGAGACTGCCATCGTCTCATATCGCGACGGAAAAAACGCAAGAACGCATTGACAATATTACGACAGAACACCACACGACGGGAACGGCGCAGCCATGCCCTGTCGTCACACGAGATGCGTGAACCCTGGTGTATGACAGCTGTCATCCGAGCAAGGACATCGGAGCGTGGAACCGTCTCGGTGGTGTAGCAGTTGTCACCCCTGAAGAGGAGTTTGTCGCCATCGAGACGAATAAGGCGGTGAACGACACAACGGCCTCTGTATTTGAAAAGATACACCGCACCGCGACGCAACGCCTCGTCTTCGGCAACAGGGCCAAGCTCAATCACATCGTCGTTGCCGTCAATCATGGGCAACATGCTGTCGCCTCCAAAGGATATTCTCACGGGCACTCCACTGCCGAGGCGTTCCTGCAACTCCTCAGTGATAAAACCATCGGCGTGGTTGGGAAGTATCAATCTGCGTTGACTCATCTTGCCGGTGTATTTGACGATACATGATGAAAGACAGCGTCGCAAGACATTTTTGCCGCGGAGGCATCCGGCAGACAATTCAGATGGAACAGAGGCACACTCGCCAGAGTGGAAGACAAGATATCTACAAGCGAGTCAGTGAAATGGGAGTCCTGCATAAGGGCGGGAGGCAATGAAGGCTGCAATGCCGCGAAATTCTCCGGGAACTGAAGCTCACGTATGGCATTGACAGGCGCTTGGGAGAGTCGTACAGCAGCGGCAAGAGGGAAAGCACGCGGTACATAGACAGGTCTCTTGCCACTCCATGGAGAGCCATAAACCATCGGCACACCATCCTCGATGGCGAGGATAGGACTGTCGTCATTAAGGAGACGGCTGTCCTCTATATTGTCAAGCCACAGAGATGTATGGGTACTCTTGCCTGTACCCGACTCGCCAAGGAAAAGGACGGCGCGACCACGATAGACGATGACGCTGCTATGGACAAATGTCTGATGCACTGGAGCCGACAACATAGAGACGGCAAACCACAGAGCGAAACGCAACGCACTTGGATTATCACAACAAGAAGCCTCGACAATGTCTGTCCCACGACGGTAACGCATCTCTATCAATGTCCCATCCCCATTGGGAGAAAGCATACGAAAACAGTATTCGTCTCCGAGACGGAAGAACAGGCATTGACTGCCAATCTCCTCAAGCATGAAATCATATAGCACCTCATCGTCTTCGGGAATGTAACCCGACGAGGCCATCCCTCCGCAAACAACCCTAAGGAATGCATCACCTTCTGTCATAATAAAAGGGACACTTCCCTCATAGGATGTGAGGAATTGTTCGACACAGGGGCCTTCGAAGCCGAAGAGACGAGAGCCTAATTTCAATACGACAGAAGACATCAGACGACGATGTTATGTTCCTTTAGTGTCTTCACCCACCCAGAGGCGTCAGCACGTGCTGTAGTGTCGTTGACATCGTATTTCTCCATAAGCAGCGATACGATATCTTCGATAGAAAAATCACGGTCATAAAGGTTATTCCATAGATACAATGATGTGTCGTTAAGAGCAATCACCCTTGTCATGTCGCCCGGATGGCTCCCTTGGATGAGGACAATATTTTCCCCTGACACTTGTCGAACCTTGTATTTTTGTAGAATATGCATGACACTAAACTTAGAAACAAGTTGTAATAATTATTGGTTTTAACAGTTTGAGTGCAAGTAATAAAAGTTCAATAACCTTTACTTAAAAATTAACACCTATGCGGTAGCCTGCCGTAAAGGCCAGGACGGTCTCCTTGGGAAAAAGCATGAAACTATGGAAATAGTTGTTTTGATTGCCATTGCCTACAGAGGGCCCGAGTCCCATATATATATCGAAAACAAACCAATTGACGACCAACTGATACCCACATTCGGCCAGTAAAGCAATCTGATTTGTACGTGCAGGGCACTTGGAAGGTTCACCCGACGTGTTTTTCTTGTCCCTGTATCTGAAATCAGCAAAGACCAATTCAGGCTTAACATATAATCCACCGAGCATGCTGTTAGCCCTGTCTTGACAAACAAGACGCCACTTGTAGGCGAATTTCAGCAGCAGTCCACTCGGGTCGGAATGATTCATCCAGTCCCATCCAAGTCCGATAATACCCACCGTGACCTCGCCGCTATTGAGCTCATTGAAAGCACGTTCGTAAGTGACACGTGTGGATCCGCTGCCAAGATAAAGCATGGTAATCTTCAAATCGTTGCGTGAAGGGGACAGGAGATCATTCTCCTGTGCCGTCACACTCGAGGCAAACAAGAAAGAGACAAGGATTATTACAAAACCTAAAACGTTATTATTCCGCATTATATATAAACTATTGCATTCCTGGATGAGGATACAAAGATACATTTTTTTTTCATACCCAAAAAAAATCGTATTTTTGCAATTGATTTCATAAAGAAAATAAAAGAACAAAGAGATACTACCATGGATTCATTGAAATACAACCTACGCGGAGTCTCCGCGGCGAAAGAGGATGTACACAACGCCATAAAAAACATAGACAAAGGCCTTTACCCCAAGGCTTTCTGCAAGATTATCCCTGATATCCTTGGAGGAAGTCCCGAATACTGCAACATTATGCATGCCGACGGTGCCGGTACAAAATCGTCATTGGCATACCTGTATTGGAAAGAGACCGGAGACCTGTCCGTATGGAAAGGTATAGCCATAGATGCCGTTGTGATGAATCTTGACGACCTACTGTGTGTAGGTGCCGTGGACAATATCCTGCTTAGTTCGACGATAGGGCGAAATAAACGTCTGGTTCCTGGCGAAGTAATCAGTGCCGTGATAAACGGTACCGAGGAATTTCTGCAGAAAATGCGTGACCTGGGGATAGGCATTCACCTTACTGGTGGCGAGACTGCCGATGTGGGAGACCTTGTGCGGACCATCATCGTCGACAGTACCGTAACGGCACGTATGCGTCGCGACAAGGTCATAGACAACGCCAAAATAAAGCCCGGCAATGTTATTGTAGGCCTTGCCTCATACGGACAGGCGAGCTATGAGACAGAGTATAACGGCGGAATGGGCAGCAATGGGCTGACATCGGCCCGTCACGATGTTTTCTCGCACTTCTATGCTCAGCAGTTCCCTGAGAGTTTCGACAACAGCCTCCCTGAAGAGGTTGTTTATTGCGGAGGCAAACGCATGACAGACCCCACCGAAGTCGAAGGTGTCGACGCTGGGAAAATGGTTCTTTCCCCCACGCGAACCTACGCTCCCGTGATACGAAAAATCCTCGACGAATACCGCCCAAAAATCGATGGAATGATACACTGCAGCGGTGGTGCCCAGACCAAGGTGCTCCATTTTATCGACAACCTGCACGTGGTGAAAGACAATATGTTCCCCGTTCCTCCCCTCTTCAAGCTTATCCACGAGCAAAGCAAAACCGAATGGAAGGAGATGTACACCGTCTTCAATATGGGACACCGTATGGAGATTTACACCGATGAGGAGACCGCCAAAGGGATTATAGACATTTCAAACAGCTTCAATATCGACGCTCAAGTGATTGGACACTGTGAGGCCCATACGGGCGGCCAGGTGACCGTCAGATCCGAATACGGCGAGTTTGTATACAACAACTAGTTTGCA
>JAGADZ010000001.1 GCA_017613375.1 Bacteroidales bacterium
CTGTAAACCTTTGATGGTGTAAAGACCGTCAAAGTCGGTACGGGCACCACTGATAATTTGGTCGCCTTGCTTGACAACGACTGTAGCACTAATGAGAGGCTGTCCGGTTTTTTCATCCGTGATAGTACCTTTCAAAGTACCTTGTGCCAAAACTGCGACTTGTGCAGCTAAAAGCAGCCCGATTGTTAATAGTACCTTTCTAAACATACTTGTTGTTTTTGTATAGAGTTAATTATTTAATTTATTTCATCTCAGCGATATATTTGTTCTGCAGAATTGTCTGATATATAATGGCCTGTTTGAGGTCGAAGCCGATACGGTTGGCAGCCTCAGGCTCCGTTTCCTGTTCGTTTTGTACAGGACGGTGTGCGGAGAATGCTTCCATGACAGGGGTCTGTTCCATTTCGAGAGGCTCATTCTCATAAGAGAAGTACGTGTTCTCCGGTTCAGCGACACTCTCATAAGCATACTCTGGAGTCGTCTCAGGCTCATATTCATATTCTGGCATATCACTGACAGTGGATTGATCGTCAAAATCCGACAACTCCTCTATCAGACGTTTCAAGTCTGAATAAGGATGCGGCTGAGGCTGCCTGTTAGGCTGCGGAGAAGAGGTCTTGTCCGTCACCGTTTTTGTGGCGGACTTGACACCCTTTCCGAGAAGGCTGCCCACGGCGATTATCGCTATCGTGATTATTATTTCTACCAGACTGTCCATTATTCTTTACAGACCTATATATAAGGAATATCTTTATTTATTCTTTGCAGCCAATCTCTCTTCTCTACGTTTGCTCACCTCGTATACGATGGGGCATGCCAAACATACCGAAGAGAACATACCACAAAGCACACCAATCAAGAGGGCGAAGATGAATCCACGGATAACCTCACCACCGAAGATGAACATCATCATCAGAGTGAAGAATGTGGTGCCCGAAGTATTGATGGTACGTGCCAATGTGGCGTTGATAGCATCGTTCATGTGCGAGATCATATCACGCTTCGGATAGAGTTTCCTGTTCTCACGCACACGGTCGAAGATAACCACGGTTGCATTGATAGAGTAACCTATCACTGTCAACACGGCGGCGATGAACGACTGGTCGACGTCGAGGCTGAACGGAAGCAGACCGCGAAGCAGAGCGAACATACCGATAATCAGAATTGTATCGTGTGTCAAAGCAGCGACACTACCGATACCGAAACGCCAGCTCTTGAAACGAATACCTATATAGGCGAAAATCACCAACAAACCGCCCAACACAGCCAATATCGAGTTTCTCCTCATATCGGTTGCCATAGTGGCCTCAACCTGTTCGGACTGTATGATACCATAGGGATAATCATCAGCGCTTGCGAACTGTTGCAGAGTGATTTCCTTGCCACTCTCGGTCTTGTTGAAGTAAGTCTTTGTGCCATTGAATAGTTTCTCGTTGATAACCATCTCATCGGTAACAGTGTCCGTTGCAGCGAGGTTATGATCGGCACGATATTGGTCATAATAGTTCTCGGCAACGATATTGGTCGTAATCTTAACTTGGTTGTTTGGACCATACGACTTCACTTCGGGAGCCTCATCGAACATCTTGGCAAGGTCTGAACGGACATCAACAACATTGACATCCTTGTCAAAACGTACAACATAGGTACGTCCACCTGTGAAATCAATACCCATGCTCAGATGACGTCCAAAAATGCCGACAAAGCAAAGCACGATAGCACAGATACCAATAATATAGAAAGTCTTGCGTTTGCCCATGAAATCGATATTGGCGTTACGCATGAAGTTCTCTGTGAAGCTGAAGGAGAAGTTCAGTTTCTTCTTGTGGTTCAGCATCCAGTCTATCACAAGACGGGTGATGAAGATACTGGTGAACAGAGAAGTCACAATACCGATACAGAGAGTCACTGCGAAGCCCTGGATAGTACCAGAACCGAACATTATCAGCACGAGACCCAGCAGGAAGGTAGTCAACTGACCGTCGATGATAGCCGACATAGCGTTTTTGAAACCTTCGTCAACAGCATTGGCGACACTCTTGCCTGCACGCAGCTCTTCTTTTATACGTTCGTAAATAATCACGTTTCCGTCGACAGCCATTGCCATGGTAAGCACGATACCTGCGATACCAGGCAGTGTAAGCACAGCTCCTATGGAGGCCAAAACGCCCATCAACAGGAATACGTTGGTGACCAAAGCAACCACCGAAACCCAGCCGGCACGGTTGTAGAAGACCACCATATAAATAAGTACAATAACAAAAGCAAGGATGAATGAAATCAAACCTTTCTGGATTGATTCCTGACCCAACGAAGGACCAACAACGGCCTCCTGGACGATACGGGCAGGAGCAGGAAGCTTACCGGACTTAAGGACATTAGCCAAGTCCTTGGCCTCTTCAAGTGTGAAGTTACCGGTAATGGAGGAACGGCCTCCGGAGATTTCGCCATTGACACGCGGTGCTGAATAGACCTGGTCGTCAAGCACGATAGCGACACACTTGCCGACATTGTTGCGAGTGACGTTCTTCCAGATATGGGCGCCGTCAGAGTTCATTGTCATCGAAATCTCATTACCCTCGGCATTGCTGAAGTCCTGACGTGCATCAGTGATAACACTACCGTCAAGTTTAGCCCTCGGCATGTTTGTGTTGGGGTCGATATCTTCAATCTTGATAGCATAGAGTTCAAAAATTGTCGAGCCTTCCTCAACCGGTTTGGCAGACCAGAGGTATCTCACACCATTAACACCTGTATTTTTGATTTTATTGGCAGCAATACCCTTTGCTATCATGCGGTTGACAGCAGCCGTGTCTGCCTCGTTGGCGCGGAACACCACGGGAGGCATGACCGGATAACGTTCATATCGAGCCATGAGAGACATAAGAGGATGCTCTTTCCTGTACTGCTCGCTATTGGGATCGTTGGCAGCATTGGCAGAAGGTGTATTAGGTGTTGCAGGAGTGGTGACAGCGGTGCTGTCTGTTTTTGCGGCACTGTCAGCAACAGCTGCCGTATCCGGTGTTGCGCTTGAAAGAGATGCCAGATACTCATCGGTGGCAGAAAGATAGCCTGCCACTCTATTGTACTCATCCATCGAGCGAGCGTCTTTCTCATCAACGCTATAGGTAGCCCAGAACTCAAGTTGGGCGGTACCTTTCAAAAGTTTACGGACACGCTGCGGGTCTTTCACTCCAGGGAGTTCAACGAGGATACGTTCGGATGCCTGCAGACGTTGGATTGTAGGCTGTGCGACACCGAATTTGTCGATACGTTTACGGAGAATCTCATAAGTTCTTTCATATGCACTACCTGTCTCCTCTTTCAACTTGGCAAGTATTGTAGCATTGTCGTCGTTGAGTGTGGTTCCTGAGAGCTGACTGCTGAAAAGAGCAGCAAGTTTATGGTCTTGTGCAGGGTGTATTGAGATGAATGCGTTGTAGAACAGCGTCACAAAGTCGGTATTTGTCGTGTTCTTCTGCTGTTCTAAAGCATTCTCAATAGCCTTGTTGAATTCTTCATCTGTTGAGTAGTTGGCCAGAGCTCTAACGACATCTACTGTCGAGACTTCAAGCATCACGTTCATACCGCCCTTAAGGTCAAGGCCAAGATTAATCTCACGAGCCTGGCATTTTCTGAATGTAAAACCGAGCCAGACGTTTTCATTTGCCATGGAATCAAGGAAATAAGCTTCTCTTACCTGGCGCAAGGAGTCAGTAACAATGGAAGTAAGGTTCTGTAGTTCGGCAGCGCTCATATTTTCGCCACCACGCTGTTGTACAATTGCAGCGATGTCTTTCTTACCTTGCTCACTCTCCACATACTTTGACGCAACAGCCTTTGCATTGTTTACAACGTTCCTCGTAACGAAAGAAAACGATAATTGGAACAAACAAACAAGCACAAAGGAGATTGCTAAAAATCTGATAAGTCCTTTATTCTGCATATTTTATATATTAAAGTTTTTTAATGTTTTTCTACGTTTTGAATATGCAAAAATAAGAATTTTTATTGACTCTACAACATTTTTTTAAAAAAAATCTTTATTATTTATTATACCCTACAATAATGGACTAAAAATCAATCATTGTGACGATACAAAAAAAAAGTGTATTTTTGCAATCTCAAAAAAAACGGAACAACTGAAAAAAAAGACAGCGAAATGAACATCAAAGGCAATCTCAAGCTCAAGGACTGGGCTCTTGAAGACCGTCCCAGGGAGAAACTCATCGCCAAAGGCAAAAAAGAACTCAGCAATGCAGAGCTGATAGCCATACTGATACATAGCGGAAATGTCGGACAAAGTGCTGTAGACGTGGCAAAAGAGTTACTCAACAGTGCCAACAACAGACTCTCTTTTCTCTCCAGAATGGGGATTGGAGACCTGACGAAAAACCACAAAGGAATCGGGGAGACAAAAGCGATAACCATTATTGCTGCTTTAGAGCTTGGTTACAGAATGTTAGCCGAAAACAGCAGTCAAGAAGACGTCTATCTCAAAGACAGCAACGAAACGTTTGGATACATCAGTCCCAAAATCATCGACCTCCCTACAGAGGAATTTTGGGCTATCTATATGAATAACAGAAGAAAAGTAGTCTATCAGGAACGTATTTCATCCGGAGGATTCAACGCAACCAGTGTGGATATACGTAAAATATTCAGTACTGCACTGGAAAAGAATGCTTTATTTATCTCCGTAGCACACAATCATCCCACGGGACATCTAAATCCGAGCAGAGAAGACAAAATGCTTACAACAAAGATATTAGAGGCAGGAAAAGTATTGAATATTCCACTTGTCGACCACCTGATTGTAGGCATTAGCGACAACGGCATCCCATCGTACTACAGTTTTCACGACAACGGTCTGTTATAATATCATGGAATCAGGAATTTACACCCCTTTCCTGTTTTTGTCTACCGTTACGCTTACAGCCTCCATTTTCCCTCCGAGAGGAGGATTCATTTTCGAGACCTTAATCTGAACATAAGTCACAGTAGGGAATTTCTGTAAGATAACGGAGCCAATCCTGTCCGCCACATTCTCCAACAATTTCGACGAGACTTCCATCTCTCGTTTCACCTCTTGGTATACGAGCAGGTAATTCACGGTATCGTCAATACAATCAGACTTTTGAGCCTTCTCCGTATCAACTTTCATCCTTACATTAACACGGAAATGCGTCCCAATCTGCCGTTCCTCCTCAAAACAGCCATGATAGGCATAGAACTCCATGTTTTCGATATCAATATAAGACATGCTATCAGAGCTTTAGACAAGACGGAAGCAACTATATGACAGCCTCAAATTGACGGAGGAAACGAAGGTCGTTCTCGAAATAAAGGCGAAGGTCACGAATCTGATACTTCAGCATAGCCATTCTTTCCACTCCCATGCCGAGGGCGAAGCCGCTATATTCCTTGCTATCAATACCACAGGCCTCAAGCACATTGGGATCCACCATACCGCATCCCAATATCTCGAGCCAACCCGTGCCTTTGCAAATGTTACATCCCTTTCCACCGCAGATATTGCACGAGATATCCATTTCTGCGGAAGGCTCTGTGAATGGGAAATACGAGGGACGCAGACGAATCTTGGTCTGTTCGCCGAACATCTCCTTGGCAAAATAAAGAAGGGTCTGTTTCAAGTCGGCAAAAGTAACCTTCTTGTCGACATACAGGCCTTCCACCTGATGGAAAATACAGTGTGCACGAGCCGAGATAGCCTCGTTTCGGAACACTCGACCCGGAGCGATAATACGGATAGGAGGCTTGTTGTTCTCCATCACACGCACTTGTACCGACGACGTATGGGTACGGAGAGCCACTTCCTGACGGCCCTCCTCTTTCTCAACAAAGAAAGTGTCCTGCATATCCCGAGCCGGATGGTCTGGAGGAAAGTTAAGAGCCGAGAAAAGATGCCAGTCATCCTCAATCTCGACCGATTCGGCGACAGTGAATCCTATTCTGGAGAATATTTCGGTAATCTCATTTAAAACCACTGACAGGACATGACGACTGCCAAGCTCGGAATAGTCTGTGGGCATTGTAAGATCCATTCCCGACTCGGTCTGTTCAGAAGTCTGAATGACATTGTTCTTAAACTCCTCGATTTTGTCCATGGCGGCATTCTTCAGCCTGTTCAATGCCTGGCCAATCTCTTTCTTTTGGTCATTGGGAACAGTCTTGAACTGCTCAAACAAATCATTGATTACACCTTTCTTTCCCAGATATTTAACACGAAATTTCTCCACTTCAGCAGCCTTGTCTTCTGACTTTTCTATGGAAGCAAGCTGAATGTCTCGAATGAAATCATCGATTTTTTTCAACATAGTGTTTGTGTAGTTTTATGCGTTCAAAAACATAGATAATATTCTTATCGCTCGATAATAGACATCCTCATCGTCACGTCCTCTAATGGACGGTCATTAGGTCCACATTTTACGGCAGCAATCTTATCAATAACATCCAGACCCTCTATCACCTGTCCAAAAACCGTGTAGTCTCCATCGAGATGCGGTGTGCCACCGACTGTGGTGTAAGCAGTTATCTGTTCCTGGGTGAGAGTCTTACCCATTTGGGCAGCCATCATTTGCAGACGGTCCAATGGCCACACATTACCCTGTACAATATAAAACTGGCATGATGAGGAGGCCTTGGTAGGATTTATCCTGTCGCCTTGACGTGCGGCAGCGAGAGCCCCTTTCCTATGATAAAGCCCCGGTACAAATTCGGCAGGGACAGTATACCCCAGCGTACCGTCGCCAAGAGGCTGGCCCGGCTTTGCATTGCGTGAATTAGGGTCACCGCCCTGAATCATGAAACTATTGATAATTCGGTGAAACAATAAACCGTTATAAAAGCCGTCATTTACCAACTTTATGAAATTATCACGGTGCTTTGGTGTTTCATTGAAGAGCTCTACCGTCATATTTCCATAAGAAGTTTCTATTAATACATAATATTTTTTTTGAGGCTCAACAACCTGTGTCCCTGACGGTTGTCCACTACAGGAATAGAAAGCCGCGAAAAAAAATAATAAAAAAGCAAGTTTTTTAACTCTCATAACGTATAAAATTATTAATTTTGCACTGCAAAAATAGTGAAAAAAAACGTAACAGCACAAAATAAAAGATTTTTTATGAAGAAAAAAATTTTAGCCCTTGTAAGCCTTTTATTAATAGGCGGATTATCAGCTTTTTTCTTTGGAGCCTGCGACAAAGACACAAATTGCTATGTTGAAATAACCGTTGTTGACGAGGTTACAAAAATGCCTGTCAGCGGTGCTTTTGTCAAAATTGACATCGACAGCAGCTATATCAGTGCACAAGGTTACACCAATGCAGCAGGCCGTTTCGACACGGTTTTCAAAGCTCCCGCAATCTTCAATGTGGCAGTGACATACGAGGATGCCTCCTGCTATGACGATGTATACACAAGCGACATTTACCACTGCTACCGTAAAGGCAACAACACCATACGTCTGAAAGAGGGCGAAGTTGTTGCTTCCACCGTCATTCTGGAGTCGACAATAATCCGTGAATTCCGCTCAAAATAACACCGTTTCATGAGCAACAACTTTACAGAGCAGGACTTGCAACAATTTGCAAGCATGGGGCTTACGCCCGAAACTGTACAAAAGCAGATAGATAATTTCCGCAACGGGTTCCCCAAGACAGAACTGCTTGATGCCGCAAAAGTAGACAACGGTGGTATCATCAGAATGTCCGACAGCGACATAGAGCATTATTCATCTGCTTACAAGACATTAGGCAAGAAGAAGAAAATTCTCAAATTTGTGCCTGCGTCTGGTGCTGCAACACGCATGTTCAAAGAACTCTACGAATTTTCTTCTACCTATTTCGGTGTTGCCAAGAACTTCGAGAAAGAGTTTCCTTCGGTGAAAGAGTTCCTGCAACATATTCGCACTTTCGCATTCTTCGAGGACCTGCAGGCCTGTATGGAGAAATCCTCTCTTGATTTTGGTGACTATATGGACCGAGGAGACTTCACCACCGTCATCAACTATCTTCTCAAAGAGCAATATCTTGGATACGGTTCCCTGCCGAAAGCATTACTGAAATTTCATCGTTACGGCGAACTCAGCAGGACACCCCTTGAAGAGCATATTGTCGAGGGTGCTTCCTACGCTAAAAATAGCGACGGTACAGTAAATCTGCATTTTACCGTCTCCCCGGAACACCGGCAGCTGTTCAGGAAGAAAATCTCCGAAGTAAAGAAATACTACGAGGCGGCATTAGGGATAAAACTCAATATAAGTTTCTCTGAACAAAAGCATTACACCGATACATTGGCCGTCGACGAATACAACAACCCTGTTCGTGACGAGAATGGCAGATTGACTTTCCGTCCCGGCGGTCATGGTGCATTGATTGAAAACCTCAACGAATGCCGTGCCGATATCATCTTTGTCAAAAATATCGACAACGTGGTACCTGACTGGATGAAGCACACGACAATAATCTATAAGCAAGTCCTTGGAGGATTGTTGCTCGAACTCCAAAAAGAATGCTTCAAGCATCTGCTGAATCTGGACAAGACGCCTACGACCGGCGCCATCGCCAAAGCTGCCAAATTCGCCACTGAGAGATTGCATATCTCTCTCCCAGAAGGTTTTGATTCCATGACACTTGATGACAAAAAGAGAGCCTTACAAAGCAAACTGAACCGTCCGATGCGAATCTGTGGCATGGTAAAGAATCAGGGAGAGCCCGGTGGCGGTCCGTTCTTTACAAAGAATACCCATGGAATCAAGAGCTTGCAGATTGTTGAAACAGCCCAGATAAACCGCAAAGACCCTGGACAGGAAAAGATACTCAGCGAAGCCACACATTTCAACCCCGTTGATTTGGTCTGTGCAACAAAAGACTACCGTGGTCGCTATTTTGACCTGCGTAAATACATAGACCCCTCCACAGGTTTTATCTCCAAGAAGAGCAAAGGTGCCCTTACGGTGAAATCGCAGGAACTCCCTGGTCTGTGGAATGGCGCCATGGCAGAATGGAC
>JAGADZ010000025.1 GCA_017613375.1 Bacteroidales bacterium
AAGACATGCGTGCCGAAGGCACGCCTCAACAACAAACCGTCAGAGGGGGAAAAAGATTTTTTTAAGATTTTCAATAAGAATTTTGAAAGATTTCTCGGCCACAGGCCGACCCTCTAAAAAAGCGAAGCGAAAAAGTATAAAAAGAGGAGATATATTCTTGGTAAAAAAACTATTTCTTTATCACCAACTTCCTTGATACTGACCCCTGTACTGTGCGTATTGTTATAGTGTATGTTCCGTCTGGCCAGGCGGAGGTGTCGAGTTTCAGGGTCGTGCCGTAGCCTTCGGTTATGGCGATGCGTTGACCCTTGACATTATATGCCTCGACGGAGAGGATTTTGCTCTCCGCTGTCACCGTCACAGAGTTTGTCGCCGGATTGGGGACAATGGAGACTCGCTGCTGTGCCACAGTTGTTATGCCTGTAGTGTCGTGGTCAGCCGTGTCGTTGGGGTTCACGCCTGTTGTGGTGAAGTCCACACGCTCCCATTCTGAGTACATCTCCGTGTAGTCACACCATGTACGCACATATGCCGTGTATGCCGTGCCGGGCTGCAGGCTGTCCATCATCCTGGAGCAGTTGCCTGTGCCGAGGCTGTGGATGGGGCTCAGGAGTCTTCCCTCTCCGTGGCTGAAGCCGGCAGGGCCGTATTCAAGTTCAGAGTAGTCCGACAGGCTCGTCATTCGCCAGAAGATTATGGCTGTGCTGTCGGTAATGTCCGCAATGGCGACGTTCTGCGGCATGTCGCAGTTCATGGCCGTGGAGAAGAAAGCCACAGTGGGCTCTGTGTAGACGCTGTCTGTGGAGCAGAAGCTGCTGACATGGACCTCGTAGTCAAGGTCAGGTGCAAGGTTCTGGAAATGTATGCTGTCGCCATAAAAGTTGTCTATGATGATTCCAGTCCCTGGAGTGAATCCCGCCGGACCAAACTCAATCCTGCGATACAGTGAGCTTACTGGGTTGTCCCACATCACGTCCACGCTTGTATTCCTCACATTCCGAATCTTCAGCGGCGGAATCACAAAGCACGGCGGCGGCGCGATTATGGGGAAATGCCGTCCCCAGTAAGTATCATAATAACTAACATATAGAAATATAATATTGGTATTAGAATCATATTCCCATATTTTGTTCTCGATTTGACCTGTTTCTTGATCAGAGGGATCTAGGATCCCCATTTCGCCATATCTAGGGCAACAGTCATTGGGAAAAGAGGAATCGGTTACAAATATATACAAGTGTTGCCCGATCCAGAACGAGTCGGTCATGACGTGAGGCTGGTCAAAATAGACCTCTATGACGTGATATATGGAATCGGGACATGAAAAACTGTAATCTGGTGGAACAAACTTGAACAGATTTTCCGTCCATACATTGACTCCCATCTTGAAATGGGTAGAGTCTTGTATCTGACCCCCAAGAGGATGACTTATAATTAGTTCCTCATTACGAAGATAATCCCCTGTGACAATAAAACCGGTAAACATAGTGTCTTTTGCAAAAATCCAGGCGGAGGTGTCATCCCATTGCTGCACACCGTCCCATACAGGTATGGCAACGCCATATATAGTTACAGGCTCAGCGGCACTTGCAATGTGTCTTGAAACATTTGCTAGTAAATAGCTATATAAAAAGGTGTCAATATCTGAACTACGAACGTTAATGTCTGCATTACGGACGGTACTTTTGCAGTAAAAACATCCCCAGTGGTCCCATGCATCTGTAGGGCGTTCAACGGTGATGTTATACCTGTTAAATGGCCAAAAAGAGTACCGTTGCGGGTTGCTGTAATCCTCAACAGTCTGGGAAAAGACAGTAAAGCCCGTGGCGACAAACAAAAGTATTGATAATATCTTTTTCATGGTAACAAGCTATAAATCATCTATTTCTTCGAGTATCTATTTTTTTTTATCTTCTGCAAAGATAGTGATTATTTTGCAATAATACAAATTGATGCCTATTACTTTTCAAAAAAGTGGATTGTGCGATATCATTGAATGTGTCTTAACCTATGGTTTGTTTTTCACTGCTTGCTATTCGAAAATTTATGCGTATTTTTGCAAAAAATAATGCAACGTTATTGTTTGGATGAAACGCTTGGTATCGAATAGTTTACATGTTATGGCACTATTCAAGGGGTTTGTAGTTGCCGTGATGTTGCTATACGTATCGCCTGCCGCAGCCCAGAAAAGCCACCCCGAAGGTCTGTCTCTTGTAAGGGAATTCGGCGAATTGCTGCAGTTCGAATATGGCATCGGCGAACTTGTTTTCACTCCCGTCGAACAGGGTACGGTGATTCTTCATGCCACAGGTTCCAATAGCCACAGTATGGAAGCCGGCAAACCCATGCTGCCGCAATATAGCCATGTCATCGCAATTCCTGCTGATTCCGACCCTACGGTAACCATCGAGAACGAAGTATGGGAAGAGCACACCTTGGGGGAATGGGGCATTGAAGGCCAGCTGTGTCTTACATCACACCGTCAGTTGAAAAGTATGCCGCCCTCGGCGTATCTGCCCTGTAAATCCGATGACACCCTTTACAGCCTCCCTTTGGTGCAAATCACTCAAATCGGTGAAATGCGTGGAATGAAAATACTGAAAATAACCATTTCGCCCATAGCCTACGATCCGTCGGAACGTCGACTGACAATCTGCTCGCACCTCGCCGCCACCATCAGCTATAACTGCGGCAACCAAACTGAAGACTTGGCAACACGACAGTTGCTTCAGAACAACGCCATCAATACATTTTTGATGCCGAACGCCACATATGGACGCAAAGACTACACAAACCGGATTGTGGCGGAAACGCGCCCATACAGTTATGTCATTGTCGCACCGTCGCAATATCGTCAAGGGCTTCAGCCTCTTGTCTCCTGGAAACGCCAGGAGGGCTATATCGTTGAAGAAATCTATAGCGACAGTCACGACTGCAACAGTATAAAAGATTCATTGCAAAGGCTCTACGACAATGCCACATTCCTTGTGCCTGCACCGCTATTCATACTGCTCGTCGGCGATGCCGACGTGATACCTCCTTTCATGGCACAGCACCGTATAAGCGGCCTTGGCAGTCACCGCACCGACCTCTATTATGCCGAATTCACAGGTGATTATCTGCCCGATGCCCTTGTCGGACGACTCCCCGTCAACGACACCGCCCAGCTCCATGACATAGTGGACAAAACATTGGCATACGAGAAATACTTGTTGCCCGACAGCGGTTATCTCTCACGCAGTCTGCTTGTCGCCGGAACCGAGGCACGCTATCCGGCACCTGTCGTGACAAACGGGCAAGTGAACTATCTTAAGGAATACCTTGTCCAGCACGACCCAGGCCACGACACTATATGCTTTTACAACCCCTCCTCCGATACCCTTGGAGGACAGATTTACAGCGACCTGCGTCAAGGTGTTGGCCTCGTCAGCTATACGGCACACTGCAGTTCCTGGGGATGGCAGCATCCGTCGCTCTCCAACGGACAGATAGATACCCTTGAAGAAGACGGCCATTTATTCATTGCAATAAACAACTGCTGCAAGGCTAATGATTTTACCGGCGATTGTTTTGGAGAACACCTGGTACGCAAAAGCTCCGGAGGCGCCGTGGGTGCCATAGGAGCTACAAACGAGACCCTCTGGGAAGAAGACTACTACTGGAGTGTGGGCAATAGAGAATTCCTTTCGGATCAGCCTCTCTACAACCCATTACAAAGCGGAGCCTATGACCGTCTTTTCCACACCCATGGCGAGTCTCCAAGCCATAGAGCCATGACGCTTAGCCAGATGATTGTTGCCGGGAATTATGCCGTAAGCCGCAGCGGTTCGCCGTACGACGCATTCTATTGGGAGATATACTGCCTTCTTGGCGATCCCTCGCTGATGCCATATATGGGCATCCCTGCCGACCAACATATTCTGGTGGAGGATGTCAATGTCGGCGATATGTCGATAACACTTCACGGCACCCCTTATGCCCGTGTGGCTGCCACACATAACGACACCCTCATAGGGGTCTGTACGCTCGACAGTTCGGGATATGGCGTGATGCCCACCGAATGCCTTCTGCAGGACAGCATCCTTCTGACAGCGACGGCACAGTACCACAAGCCTCTGCAAATCACCATTACCCCGCAGCCTGTTCCCGGGCCACGCATTGCAATAGTTCAGCATAATATCGTCGAAGGCGGCCAGGGATCGCAGCTGGAGTGTTGCGACACCGCGGTGATAACACTGACACTTCGCAACTTGGGTGACTCCATGGCAACCGGTCACACGTTGCATCTCTGGCAGGACAACGATGACACCGACAGGGGAGCGTCGGCTTTGATATGGCCTGCCGAGACGACCATCCCCTCTTTGCCGCCTCATCAGGATACCTCTGTCCAGATAAGCATCGCCACGCTCCCGGCGGAAAGCGGTAGGATGCTGACATTCCATACATCCACAGGCGGTGACAGCGTGCTTTGGAGCGGAGAGATGGTCTTCGATATTGTCAGACCGGATGTGGTCATCGAAGATGTCACGCTGCTTCATATCGGAACGGCGACGACATCGCTGATGCCGTCGTGTACCTACACATTAAGAACAACTTTGAGGAACAAAGGATTGGGCACAGCCCGGAATCTCATGGCAGAGATAAACGGTAACGCCACATACTTCGAAGGCCTCAATGCCGACAGCATGGTCCTTGTCTGTCATGACATTACCACACCCGACAGCATCAGTCTGCTGAACGTTCATGTCTCCTTGACACACTGTGCCGACACTGTGGCAAAGGACTATTGTTTCGTTGCAGGAAACGCCGTGGAGACATTCGAAGAGGCTGATTTCTCCCATTTCCCTTGGGCCACGGAGAGTGCGATGCCTTGGTATATCGACAGTTCGACGGCATATAACGGCAATTATTCAGCACATAGTGGAATGGCAATAATGGGAAGTCCCAGCGACCTCTATATGGTATTGAAAGTCAACAATACCGACAGCGTCTCTTTTTGGCTCAAGACTTCTTGCCTTAACGGTATCGACCAGCTGTCTTTCAATGTCGACGGCACACGCTATGCCGCATGGAGCGGGGAACAACAGTGGCAAAGATACACATGCCAGCTTCATCCAGGAGAGCACACTCTTTTATGGCGCTTTTCGTCCAACGACACACTCGGCAGCGAAGAGAATGCGGCATGGGTAGACGACATCAGGTTGCCGTTCTCCCTCTATGAAGGAAGCCATGCAGGTTATGACATCGTCACTGTCACTGAAGGGGTGACGCCCCCCTCTCAGCAAACGTCCTTGTGCAGGATTTACCCAAATCCAGCATCCAGCATGGTGACATTAGAAGGCTTTGCAGAACCCACAACGATAATAATTTACGATGGCTACGGCCGGAAGGTGGAGGAAATAATCACTCCCGGTGATGGGAAAACACAATATTCGACCCATCGGTTGCGTTGTGGGATATACAGTGTCTTATTCTGCGGCTCCAACCATCGTGAGACACAAAAAATGCTGATAATAAGATAGCGACTATCGACAATGATTCAAACAGACAGCACACATCAAGCCACTCAACAAGCCATCGAAAGCACTGCCACAACGACACAAGGCACGGCAGTACAGCACACCGTGCATGCTGTGGCTGCGAGCAGCTATATCCCGGAATGTCTGTTGCGTCCCGTTGACACTATAGAGGAATCCGTTCCGACATTCCCTTTCGACCTCGTAGAGCAGAATACCCTGTGCTACGACTCCCTTTTTGCCCCCTACAAGAACTTGCCCATACAGAGGAGAGAGAGCCTCTTCACGTTGAAAAGCATATCATCAAGTGAGGCGACCCCACATATACGTACATCCCATCTCACCGAAGGTTGGATATTCGGAGTGATAGTATTGCTCCTCGCACTTGTCAGTATCTATCTCAATAACCAGAAATTCAGGATTCGCGATGTCTTCATCTCGCTCTTCAACCGCAGGACCATGGACCGCGTTTTTCGCGAAAGCAATATCAGACCGCGTACATTCTTCCCCATGACAGGCATCTACATAGCCTCCTTGTCCATGATAGCAGTGGCGCTTCTCGATGCCAACAGATTAGTCGTAACGTCATTACACAGTAGCTTGCTGTTCCTGTCCATTGTGGCATCATTGATTGTATATCTGTTAATCAAAAACGGCATCATAAGGCTTTTCGGAAGCCTTTTCGAAGACAGCAATGCCTGCCTGCTTTATATTTCGAGCAACTATCTTTTCTACTTCATAGGAGGGCTTGTCAGCGCACCCTTGCTGCTCCTGCTTTTCTATTGCCCATCGGCCTCGGAAGCATTATTAAAAACAATGTCTATATTGGTGTGTATTATTTTCACCATCAGGCTTTTCCGCGGCATGCAACTTATTTTAACAAATTCAAAAACTTCTAAATTATATTTATTTTATTATCTTTGCATTTTTGAAATAGTACCAATTTTAATTATTATTAAAGAGCTTGTATCATAGATATCAGGTAGTTGCATTAACGGGACAAGAAGTATGAAAATCAAAAAAATTCTGATATCGCAGCCTGAGCCTGCCGATTTGGAGAAATCGCCTTATAAACGCTTAGTAAGCGAATACCATTTAGACCTTACCTTTTATAAATTTTTCGAGGTGGTAGGCATAGGAGCCACAGAATTCCGTAGAAGCAGGATACACCTCACAGAATACACAGCAGTAATATTCAACAGCAAGAACTCTGTAGACCATTTCTTCCGCATGGCAAAGGAGCTGCGCGAGATAATTCCGGAGTCAATGAAATATTTCTGTTCTACCGAAGCAATAGCATTATATCTTCAGAACTACATACAGTATCGCAAACGCAAGATATTCTACGGCAACCAGTATTTTGCAGACCTTATTGATGTTATGTCCAAACACCGCGAAGAGAAATTTCTCTTCCCCTGTTCCGACGAGAAACAGACAGAGTACACCAAACTGCTTGACAAGGCCAAATTCAAATATACCAAAGCTGCCATGTACCGCAGCGTTCCAAGGGATTTGAAGAAATTCTCCCTGAAAGACTTCGACATGATAGCTTTGTTCTCACCTATCGGAGTGCGCTCGCTACTGCTTAATTTCCCGGACTTCAAGGAGCAATCAATCCTTGTCGCAGCTTTTGGCACATCGACACATGCCGCCCTCAATGCCGCCGGTATCAAGCTGGCTATCGCCGCTCCCACCAAGAACTCCCCCTCCATGGCTATGGCCATAGAGAACTATATGCTCGGCAAGCAGCAGGAGGCAGTCCTTGTAGTGAAGCCCTCTTCCCTCAAGAACTCCAAGTCGGCACATGCCAACAAAGCCGCAGGCTCCAAGAAGGCGAAATCTGTCTTCGTCAGCAAGACGAAATACAAGCAGCTGATGGAGGAGAAAAAAGCCAAAGCCGCTGCAAAACGTGCCGAACGTGCGGCGGAAAAAGCCCGCAAGGAGGCTGAGGATAAAAAGAAAAAGAACGACTAAATCATTCCAAATACAATACCGTTCTTTGTACACTTTCACGAAAGAAGAGAGACTATGCAGCCAACCCGTCATCGACGAGCTATTTGCATCGTCGCATAAGTTCATGGCTTATCCTCTGAGTGTGCATTGGATGCCACTTGCCGGAGGAACACTGAAAGCCCCTGTGCAAATAGTGATAGGAGCCCCAAAACGAAAACTCCACCACGCTGTGGAACGCAACAGGGCAAAAAGGCTGATACGTGAGTGCTACCGCTTACGCAAAAGCAGGCTGCTGGATATCGCTCAGCAACACAATAGCGACATCGCACTGAGCATAAACTATATCAGCAATGAGATTATTTCTTTTGGCCAGATGAGTCTCCTTTTCGATAAACTGATAGAAAGACTCTCCGAGCAGATTCAACAGGAACTATGTCTGAAAAAAGAGCAGTGAAAGAACAGGGACATTTTCTGAAAAGACTGATACGATGGCCCCAAAAAGCAGTGATATGGGTCATGCTGCTTCTAATAAAATTCTATCAGCAGTGTATCTCTCCTTTTACACCGGCCGCATGCCGATACACGCCAACCTGCTCGCAATATGCTAAAGAGGCGATTCTTAAATACGGACCTCTGAAAGGAGGTTGGCTTTCCTTTAAGCGTATTCTTCGATGCAACCCCTTGGGAGGCTCAGGATACGACCCGGTTCCATAGATTTGTCTTCCAATAGAATACCACATTTTTATTTTTTTATTTGCCAATTCAAATAATATTTGTAATTTTGCAAACAGAAATTAAAAACAAATTACCATGAAAAAATTCAGATTTTTAACATTTGCAATGGCAGCCATGCTGACATTCTCATTCGCCGCTTGCGGTCCCGATGAGCCTGAAGAAGAGTATGACGGAATAGAGCTCAACAATGGAGAATTTATTGAAATTGAGACAAGTGAACATGATGCTTCTGCATCATATCCTGTACATTTCAAGATTAAACTTCAAAATGGGAACCTTGTCATCGAAAGCCTCACCAGCAAAGCCAATGAAGCTGGCCTTGCCGCCGGTTTGATAGCAGCAACCGACTTCCCGACGAAAGCCGTCATCGCCGACATTGGCAAAGTAAGCGGAATAGAAAAAATCACCGACTTACCGACAGCTTCAGAATTCATGGATGATGTTCCTGCAGTTGAAAAACACGGCTATATCATTGAAGCCCACGGAACATATGGTCTTAACGCCTACCAAAATCCTAATTTGAAAGACCCCGTCTCTCTCTATATCAGACTGTGGTTGGATGAAGCCACCGCAAACGGTTTCAAACTGAAATATAAAATCTTTGTTCCTCAGAGATAAAAAACATAGTTGGTTAAAACAATAGTCCCAAAAGAGCCAATACTCTTTTGGGACTATTGTTTAATATAAGAATCATTGAAAATACTGTGTTAATTTTGTCGTGGCATAAATTGCTAATTCACCACAAGTTTCCTGTTGACACTACCCCGTGGAGTATGTATCATGACAATGTACATTCCTGAGCTAAGTGTTCCGATGTCAAGTGTTACACTATATCCCTCCAGGGTCTGCTCCAACACGCTCTCGCCGAGAATGTCGTATATAGTTACTCCCGTCATAAACAAAGAGGAGTGCACTGTCACCTGTCCGCATGCAGGGCTTGGTGAAAGGGTGACGTTGAGTGCCTCGCCCTCAGGTGAGGCTATATCTTCCTTGGTGCTGAATATTGCTGTGAAGGCAGAATCTTGCAGAACGGTTATAATACGAGGGTTGTCGGTGTTGTCGTCGTTCCATCTGAGGAAAGAATAGTGCTCGTTGGAGGGGTATGCCCTCAGCGTCGCCGTCTCGCCCTCGCGGTACCGGCCTCCCCCTGTGGCGTCGCCCCATGCCAGATTGTTGGATTCGACGCTTATGGTGTACAGCGGAGCCCTGCTGAAGAGAGCCACGAAAGAGGAGTCCCCTGTCACTGTCACGTGGCGTGGGTTGTCGGTGTTGCCGTCGTTCCAGCCGAGGAAGAAGCAGTCGCCATCGGCGGGGTAGGCCCTCAGCGTCGCCGTCGTGCCTTCTCGGTACTGGCCTCCGCCTATGGCGTCGCCCCACTCTATGTTGTTGGACTCGACGCTGACGGTGTACAGCGGTATCTCGCTGAATATGGCCACGAAAGAGGTGTCGCGGTCCATCGTCACGGCACGGGGGTTGTAGGTGTTGCCGTCGTGCCACCCCACAAAGGAGCAGTACTCGTTGGCCGGGGAGACCTGCATGACCACGTAGGTGCCGTCATAGTAGGTGCCGCTGCCTGTCACGAAGCCCCAGTCGGGGTTGTTGGGGACGGCGGTGAGGGTGAAGAGAGCCTTCTCCCTGAAGAGAGCTGTGAATGCGGTGTCCCCCGTGGCTGTGAAGGTGCGTGGGTTGGCGGTGACGCTGTCGTCCCACGACACAAAGAGGCAGTGGCTGTTGGCCGGCACAGCCTGCAGGGTGACGGCGTCGCCCTCGTAGTAGTTGCCTCCGCCCGTGACGGAACCCCACGCTGGATTGTTGGCAAGGGCCGAGACGGAGTAGAGTTCCCTCTCCCTGAAAAATGCCGTGAAGGCGGTGTCCTGTGTCAGCGTGAACTGGCGAGGGTTGGCGGTGTTGCCGTCGTTCCAGTGGTCGAACATGACGCTTACAAGCGAAGGTATCGCGGTGAGCGTGACGGTCTCGCCCTCGAAATGCTGTCCGCCGCCGGTCACATAGCCCCAGGCAGGGTTGTTCTCCGAGGTGGAGACATTGAACGATACCGCCAAATCGAATATGGCGGAGAAGGCGGTGTCCTGACTTATCACTATTTGTCTTGGATTGTCGGTGTTTCCATCGTCCCAGTAGCTGAAGATATATCCTAGTGAAGGCACGGCACGTATTGTGACAGTGTCCCTTTCCATGTAGAAGCCGCTGCCCAGGGCGGTACCTCTCTGTGTGTCGGTGGACGACACCGTCACCTCAAAGTTGTCAACAATGGGAAGATAGTAGCCCGTGACACCTTCATAAGTAAACCAGTAACCGTTGGAACCAAAATACTCATAGGTCTTTCCTCTATATAGGGGATGACATCCTGGCAGGTCAACAGTTCTGTATATCGTAGGAATATATTGGTAAGTGTGATTATATCCAATATTACTATTAGTGGATCCTCCAATAAAGAAGAATGAATCTACCGTAATAGGACTGTCGAAATAGGTGTCATACGCATAGCAGTATACAAATAGATCTGTGTCAGCGGCAACCCTGAGCTGCATGTAATGTGGATTGACGGTGTCCCATCGCGTTGAATCAAGCAGTATCATGGAATCGTTTGGCCCTTTTTGATAAAGATAAAGATATTCCGGCAGTTTTGTGGGATTCATAAAAGTGTTGTACCCTGCATAGATATCCACCATAGCCATCATGCCCCTGATTTGTATTGGATGGGAAGTGTACATTTCTTTGGCATATAAAACTCCGTTACAATAAATAGGAGTATGCAGGAATTGTAATTCCAATGACATCTGAGGGTCTATATAAGGATGGTAGTATTCGTAACACGAATCATACCAGTCGCAATAATAATAGTTCCTATCCCGGCCTTGTATAGTGTCACAGTCACTACAAGGTGTAATTGCCTGTGAAAGCAATCCATAATATACAAAAAAATAGAATAGTATAAAGGAAAAGAGTTTTCTCATATTGTTAGTTGTTATATACAATTGATAAAAAGTTTTTTTATATTCTTTTCATGATTGCCATAATGTTATCCTTGAAACATATCTTTTTTTATTATTGCAAAAATAATAAATGTTTTTGAATGAATATATTTTTCATAGGTTGTTTTTCTTTCTTTGGCTGAAAAAACTCAAATAAGAATTACATGCAGGCATTCAGGCTGCGTCACTTTTTTTGCACAATTGTTGAAAAAAAAATTTGGTGTATTGGAAAAAAAACAATAACTTTGTTAGCGTATGAAACTTTGGGGTAATAGTAATAATCCGTTGAATGTCAATGGCACAGTGAGAGAAAACAGTGCTAAAAGGATCTTTTTTTTCGGTTGGCGACTTTGATAGGGTCGCTTTTTTTTTAATAGTCACAGAGGTGTTGTACAAATATTTATTGACGGGAATTATTAAGATTAAAACAATATAGACATGGGAACATTAAAAGGAAGGAATCTTATTTCCATTACTGATTTCAACAAGGACGAGTATATCCAAGTGCTCGACATCGCAGAGGAATTTGAGAAAAAAACAAAACAGCCGATTCTTAGCGACAAAGTGGTTGCCACGCTTTTCTTTGAGCCGTCTACTCGTACCCGTCTTAGTTTCGAGAGTGCCGCCAATCAGTTGGGCGCCCGTATTATAGGTTTCAGCGACCCTGGCGGAACGAGTGTGCAGAAAGGTGAATCACTGCACGACACTATCGTTATGGTGGCAAGTTATGCTGATCTTATCGTGATGCGTAACCCCAAGGAGGGCAGTAGCCGCTATGCAAGCGAGGTCAGCGCGGTGCCCGTTATCAATGCCGGTGACGGCGCTAACCAACATCCTACACAGTGTATGCTTGACCTTTACAGCATCCGCAAGACACAAGGCACATTGGAGAACTTGCAGATTGCCTGTGTGGGAGACCTGAAGTACGGTCGCACGGTACACTCGTTAGTGCAGGCTATGTGCAATTTCAACGCCACATTCCACCTCGTTTCTCCTCAAGAATTGAAACTGCCATCGTCGGTGAAGGCTTCAATAAAGGATGCGGGCCTCAAATACTATCAATATACTGACTTGAACGATGTCATACCTAATGCCGATATCATTTATATGACACGTGTGCAGCGTGAACGTTTCCCCGATCCACTCGAGTACGAACGCGTCAAGGACAGTTGCATCCTCACGGCATCAATGCTGAAGGGATGTAAAGAGAATATGAAGGTGTTGCACCCACTTCCGCGTGTCAACGAAATTACAGTGGATGTCGACAAGACGCCGTATGCTTACTATTTCCAACAGGCACAGAACGGCGTTTATGTGCGTCAGGCATTGATGGCTGCCATTCTCGGCGTAAGATAATTTTGTATTGTGTATTTCGTGTATCGAAATAACCACAATTCAAAACACATAATTTATTGTTAAACAACACAAAAATAATATATATGGAAGCAAAGAAAGAAATGGTCGTTTCCGCTATTGAGAACGGTACAGTTATAGATCATATACCTACCGATGTGGTATATCAAGTTATTCGTATTCTCGGATTAGAAAAATACAACGATGAGGTGCTTATTGGAAACTATTTGGCAAGCAAGAAGTTCGGCCGCAAAGGTATAGTTAAAATCAAAAACAAATTCTTTGACAAGAACGAGATTAACAAGATTGCCTTGGTGGCTCCTCTGGCAAGTATTATCACCATACGCAACTATCAGGTGGTGGAGAAAATAAAGGCTGAGATTCCGGATCATATCGACCATATTATTAAGTGCATGAACCCCAAATGCATCACCAATTTTGAACAGATTGACACCAAATTTGATGTTGTAGATAAGGAGAATCTCAAGCTCCGTTGCCACTATTGTGAGAAGTTCATGACCAAGGAGACGATGAAATTCCAGGAGATATGAAACGGTTTTTCACGGGACTTATCGTTATCACTATCGTGATGCTGTTGTTTGCCTTCGCGGTGAAATGGTTCAGTATCGATTTGTTCGCAAAACTGAATGTCATGGCTCTGCCGTTGGCGGTGCTCTATTTCGCTGTGATATCGGGCATACAGTACTGGTTTACGCTAAACAGCATGAAACGCTCTCCCAAGCAGTTTGTCCAATTCTTTCTCGGTACTACGGTGGCGGTTTTGGTGCTTCATATTATCGTGTTGGTGTGCGGCATGCTGTCAAATACGTCAGGAGGCAAGAGTTTTGCTGTGGGATTTCTGATTCTGTACGTGGTCTACACTGTCTACGTTGTTGCAGCAATAGTACAATATGTACGGAAGGCTCAGAACCAGAACGAGTAGTCTGTCAGTTACATACTAAAGATATTTTCCGGCGCCAGTTTTGTCTGGCGCCTTTTGTATTGTATGCCGTCAAGGCTATGATGTAATTGCCTCTGTGGCATCGTTGTCCGTTGTCGTCTGTGCCGTCCCATGTTAGCAGTCCGTCACATCCTATCAGAGCACCGCGCATCAGGTGACGTACTATGCGGCCATTGGCATCGAGTATGGTAATGTCGCATGACAGACTGCAGTCCGTGAGGCTGTAGCTGATGTTCAACAGGTCGTTGTAGCTGTCGCCGTCAGGTGAGAAAAGGGGAGGCTCTGCAAGGAAGTCGTCGTTAAGGAAGAGGAATTCATGACTTTGGGAGTTGCGTGCCGTAGGGGTGCCGTAGCCTGATGTCGATGAGGCGGAATACCAATTGTTCTGCTCTTGAGTCCCGATATCTACCGAACGGCGCTCCAGGGCAACACCTTCTCTGTCGTGTAGCAGGCTGCTATGCATCTTCTCGTTGTAATCAAAACGATCGAGAACGACACTGTCGCCGGTTGTTACGACTACAGTGCCTTGTTTGTCGTTGTATGGCGGCATGGATGTCACTTCAATGAGACGGCTTGGGAACGGTACGGTGTAGTTTTGTGAGACGTAAGCGGCATCGCGGGTTACGACAATCATTTCTCCTGGATTGACAACTCCATGGTCGGCAATGGGGTAGAGCTTGGTGATTACACCTTCGGAGTATTGAGCGAGACGTAACTGGTGTAGAGGGATGATGCTGTCGCTGTTGTTCGTCAGTTCCACATAGTCTGACCCGCCTGGCTTGGGGTTGAATAGTATTTCGTTTATGAGGATGTCGCCGGGCTTGGGAATGTATCCGTGTGGCGAGTCTTCCGTGAGGCTGTCGGCATTGATTCCGATATTGTCGAAATAGAAACTGTGGGCGCGGGAGGAGGTGAATCTGCAGTAGACGCCGAAATAGCCGCTGTCGGCGATGAGGGGGTAGGTTCCGGTGGAGTCGGCGAGGAAGAAGTTGCCGTCACCAACGGTGTCGAGCCAAAGGGTTAGGAATTGTTGTGCTACAAGTTGGACTTTGACATTCAATGTGTTTGTGTTGTAACTGAGCTTGTAGTTGCTCTTCATCAGTAGAGTGTCGTCGCGGTAG
>JAGADZ010000026.1 GCA_017613375.1 Bacteroidales bacterium
CGCTTTATGGAGGTCGGCCTGTCACAAACCTTCCTCGAATACGGATTGTGGCAGGACTATGGCACGGGGCGCGAAACGCCCCGGGGCAACACAGGCGATCTTGGCAGAGCCAAGAAACGCCAGCGACGCCGCTGGTTCTCCCGCAAGTATTACGCTTCAGTCATGAACTTGAAGGAGTTCCTTGAAGAGAACATCGGGCGAGAGTTCTGTGGCATAATTAGTTCAGCTTTGTCGAAAGATTTTAAACAAAATCACAGATAAATTGGTGTTTTTACATTGTAATCAGATTTGAAGGAGAAAAGCAGGCCACGCGTGAGCGTCGCCTGTTTTTTTTGACAAAATGCCTTCATAATAATACTTTCTGACCATTCTTGATATAAATACCGTGTGTCGGATACTTTACTGGCCTGCCCTGCAAGTCAAAATAAGTGTCGGGAAATTTGGGAATAGTGATAGTTGGAATGCCGGAGGATTGGCAATTCATGCGGGCTACCGAAATACCGAGGCCGGGATATTGGGTGAGCCAGATAAGGTCACGCTTGGAGTCAAGCGTGATTTTGGTAACCTCGTTGAGCGCGATGCCAGAGTTATCGGTGTCATAGGTAGTCCATTTAGTCTCATCGAAGCAGACGAGGCCGACATCGCCAGCTGTGGCAATCCATTTCCTGTTGTCGACATCGATTTGCAGGTCCCAAAAACAGTCGCTTGGAAGCGGCGAGTTGGCACTGCTGTAGGTCATCCATGTGTTTCCGTCGAAGCGTGTCAGTCCTAAGCCGTATTCTGAGCCCATTTTGTCGGGATAGCGAGGGTCGCGGCAGTTCAGCCACACGACGTTGTTTTTGTCGATGGCAATTGCTCCAACGTAATCAGACGGAAGTGAGGAATTGGAGGTGGTGTAGTTGTCCCATTTCGTGCCGTCGAAACAGAACAGACCGCTGCCGAATGTGCCGCACCAAAGGCGGTTGCTGCTGTCGAAGGCCATGCATTGGACTGTCTCTGTGAGGCTAGAATTGCTGTTGTTGTAGGTCGTCCACGTCTCGCCGTCTCGCATGTAGATACCCTGGTACGTGGCTATCCAGAGGCGGTTTTGTCGGTCAAACTTGATGAGGTTGGCATTTGTCTCGCTGAAAGGATAGTCGGTTCTCATGTAGGCTATCTTACCCATTGGGGTGATTTCCACGAGGCATGTATCGGTGGCGAACCAGGGCCATAGAATCCAGACATTGCCGTTGCGGTCAGCTTCCATTTGAGCGGTCTGTGACATAGGCTCAAACGTGTAGTCACCCGTGTCGATGTTATAGATCTGGAGGCCATACAATGAGCCGACATAAAAATTGCTGCCTGCATCGATGCAGCCGTTATAGGACATCGTATTATCATATAGCACGTTGTCAATGAGATTAATCGGTGCCAATCCGTTTTCTGTGAGCTTTAGCAAGCCCTCGAAACGTGAACCCACATAAACATTATTGTTATCAACGTCAATGGTCAACAAATAGTCGTTCGCAACGCTCAGTTGATAGGGATAGGCCGTGAAGTTCTCGCCGTCAAACTTGGTGATAAAGCGGTCACCAAACATCCAAAGGTTGCCGTTTTCGTCGATAGTCACATCTGTGATGTTCGCCTCTGGCAGTGCTGAATTGTCGGGCGAGTAGTGTGTGAAATCTTTGCCGTCAAACCTTGTCAGCCCCTTGTCTGTCACCATCCACAGGCATCCGTCTTTGTCGGTTTCAATATTGTTTACACTACCATACGGATTATTGAAACGCATCAGACCTTCGGACGTGAAGATGCAGAGGTTATAACTGTTCAATGCATCGTAGCACGCTACCCAAATACGCCCGTCGGCATCCGCCTTAATCTTCTTAACGTATGCATAGGGGCTAAGAGGATTGATGTAGTATTCGGCTGTGCATTGTTTGCCATTGAACATATATAAAAATGCGATACCGCCCACTAGCATGGTTCCGTCATCATTGAAATAGATGCCGGAAAAGTGCTGGTTATTAAGAAATCCAGCATTCTTCTTGTCGAATTTCTCGATGCCACTGGCAGACAACCTTGCCAATCCGTTGTACTCCGTGCCTACCCATAGCTCGTCATTGTGCAGAGCCATGTCAGTAATGGAGTTGCCTGTCATGCTCCTGTCGGCTCGGTTGAGCACCGTCTGCTCTCCGCTCAGTTTATCAATCTTCACGATGCCGCCGCCTTTTGTGCCGACATATAGATACTCCTGGTCGTGGATGATTTTATACACAAAATTTTTGCTCACAATGTTCCGCCACTCCGTCAGTTGCGCATTTGCCGTTATGACGGTGATGGCGAGTAGGATGGTTATAAAGGTTTGCTTGTTCATATTCTTATATTACTAAACGAATACCATTCAGATATGCCTTTTGATAACTTGGTACAAAAATAATTCTAAAGAGTGTTTCTAGCAACTTTTTTTGCCCAAAAGTCTTGTCTTTTGCTGGATGAAGGTGTCATTCTACTTTTGCTGAAAACTGAAATCAGCAAAAATTATGATTGACATCCAACAATTGACATCGTTGATCTCCGCATTCCGCGTCGAGACCGAGAAAGAAAGCATCTCGCCTGAGACCGTCGGCTCCATCCTCCAGGCCATCGCCGACCTGCTGGCCACAGCCACCAGCGAGACCGAGTACAACATCATCCGCTTCTGGAAGGAAACGCTCCAGCAGTAC
>JAGADZ010000027.1 GCA_017613375.1 Bacteroidales bacterium
ACGGGCAAGGGCGACAATAAGTAGAGCCACAGTGATGCATCGAAGCACAAAACGCAAATGGTACAGGCGGTGACGCCATGTTTTGCGACTGCTTTCGAACATATCGGTGGACGAAATATGTATCGGAGCCTTTATCCGATTATGCCGCATCACATACCATACCACCATCAGCGGTATGATGAACAACATCAGCAGAATCCAAGGATGGGCAAAAACTATATTTCCAAACATTATTTATTCCCTTCGTTTTCAGGATTGTTTATTTTGTGTGTTTCGGCGACAAGCCGTACGAAATCAATAGCATATTGCATGGCCTGGTCATGCTCGTAGTCTGCAGGTTGGGATTTGGCGAATTTCACCATGTCGGCACTCTGCAACAGACGGCGTAGCAACGATTCACTCTCCTCGCTCCAGTCACTAATGTTGTGAAAGGCACGCAAGGTCTGACGTGTGGTCATTTCACCGGCAGGCATGCCATACATGTTGTGGAGGAAACGTCTGACAATGTCCGTCATGTCGGTATAGTATTTTTTGATACGCCCTTTCTGCCACAGTTCTTTCCTTCGCAGGGCCTCGAGATCCGCCAAAGCTCTCCTGTCGGGCGAAACGGGCTTGGACTTAGGCATTACAATGATCGGCTTGTCGGCTTTGCGACGCGAGACAACCCACCATAGTCCGACGATAATGGCGACAACTAAAAGGCCGAGAAGAACCCAACGGAAAATCTCCCAAAAAGTGAATGGCTCACTGATGTTCCCGATATCTGCCTTGACCTCGCATTTGTTGGTGTCGGCACTGGACAGATAGTCGACGGAAAGTATCAGGCTTGAGTCGGAGATTGTCATAATGATACTGTCTCCGCCATTCACGACCTTTACAGCTATGTTATCTATCAGGTGCTTACCTGTGTCGAATGATGTCACGACGACAATTTGTTCTATCTGGCTGATGGAACCGCCCTTGATAGTCGTGTCCATGGAAAAGTCAAGAGCCTCTATGGGACCTTGTGTCAGTTCTGCGAGGCAGGGAAACACTATGTGGCTCTTTCCTACACCTTCGGCACGTATATGGAGTAGGGTCTGGTCTCCTATGATGATATGTGTGGAATCAAGCGATGCCGTGAGTTTGATATTGTCAACGTTTTGAGCCATGCCTGACGGTATTGCCGATAGCAAAGCCATCGCGGCAAGCATGCTCATTTTTATGATTGTCTTTTTCAATTCTGATACTTTGTTCATGTCGCTCTCTCCTTTTGTCAGCTTCTCCTTTTAAATAGTGAAATCATAGGCTTTACAAAGTCTTCCCCTGTAGTTATGGTGGTGTGGTCGATGCCATATTTGTGTAGTAGCTGGTTGTTGCGCTCTGATTGTGTGCGGAAGTGTTTGCTGTACTGTTCACGAACCGCAGTCGAAGAGGTGTCGACCCATTTGATGACTCCGCTTTCCATGTCCTCAAAAGCAACGAGACCCATCGGCGGAAGCTCATGCTCTCTTGGATCGTCGATGTTAAGCACTACAAGGTCGTGCTTTCCGGCAGCTATTTTCAATGCATTCTCGTAGTCGTCGTCGTACATGTCGCTTAGCAAAAAAGCCGTTGAACGTTTCTTTGTCACATTGGTGAAATATTGCAGGGCTTGTGCAATGTCCGTGCCGCGTCCGACAGGTTTGAATCCAATCAATTCCCTGATGATTCTAAGGATATGACTGCTGCCTTTTTTAGGAGGTATGAATTTCTCTATCCTGTCGGTGTACATAATCACGCCGACTTTGTCGTTGTTATGTATGGCTGAAAAGGCCAATGTGGCTGCGATTTCAGCTATTAATTCAGATTTGTACTGGCTTGTCGTTCCGAATAGATTTGAGCCGCTCATGTCAATAAGCAGCATGACTGTCAGTTCACGTTCCTCTTCAAACACTTTCACGTAAGGGTGGTTGAGACGTGCCGTGACATTCCAGTCGATATTTCGCACATCGTCACCATATTGATATTCTCGTACTTCGCTGAAAGCCATGCCTCGCCCTTTGAACGCACTGTGGTATTCGCCGGAAAACATCTGCTGCGAAAGACCGCGAGCCCGTATCTCAATTCTCCTTACCTGTCTGATTATGTCACTCTCTTGCATTCAAAACTGTTGATTTGTTGAGAAAAATGTAAAAGTCAATGTTAAATAAGAGGTATGAGGTATGATGTATGAGGTGAGATGTATATTTTTTTGAGTCAACTAATAGTTAAAGTTAACGTTAAAGTTGATGTTGAAAAAAGTTTTCGTTTTCGTCAAGGTTAACGTGACGTTAACTCTGAACTTACGGTACATCAACCCGATTAAGTATTTCGTTAACAATTTCCTCACTCTTTACATTCTCAGCCTCGGCCTCGTAGGTGAGCCCTATCCTGTGACGCAGCACGTCCATCGCAATGGCACGGACGTCTTCGGGAATCACGTATCCGCGGCGTTTCAGGAATGCGTAACTCTTTGATGCTTGTGCAAGACTAATAGAACCACGCGGAGAGGCACCATAGCTTATCATTCCTTTAAGCTTGTTCAGATTGTACTGTTCCGGGTATCTTGAAGCGAAGACGATGTCGGTGATATAGTTCTCAATTTTCTCGTCCATATAGACTTCCTTGACCAGCTCTCGTGCTTTCAGGATATCCGACGGCTGCATCATGGCAGTCTGGCGGTTGAATCCTTCATGCAGGCTCTGGTGTAATATCTGACGTTCCTCGTCTTTCTCGGGGTAGCTGATTACTACTTTAAGCATGAAACGGTCCACTTGGGCCTCAGGCAGGGGATAGGTGCCTTCCTGTTCTATGGGGTTCTGTGTGGCCATGACAAGAAACGGTTCGTCCAATTTGAATGTCGTCTCTCCTATGGTGACTTGGCGTTCCTGCATGGCTTCGAGAAGGGCGCTCTGCACTTTGGCAGGAGCACGGTTTATTTCGTCGGCAAGGATGAAATTGGAGAAAATGGGGCCTTTCTTCACTTGGAAAGTCTCGCTTTTCTGACTGTATATCATTGTTCCGATAAGGTCGGCAGGGAGCAGGTCGGGTGTGAACTGTATTCTGCTGAATTTTGCATCTATTGCTTTGGCCAGCGACGTGATGGTCAGTGTCTTGGCAAGGCCGGGCACACCTTCTAACAACACATGTCCGTTGGAAAGTAGTCCAATCATTAGCCCTTCTACCATATGTTTCTGTCCTACAATATTTTTGCGCATTTCCATAACGAGTGCGTCAACAACAGCACTCTCTCGCTCTATGCGCATGTTCAACTCCTGAATGTTTACCGATTCGTTCATATTTTTTGTTGTTTTTTCTTCTCTAAACAGTTTCTCTTTTTAGATGTCTTCCAAACGCATCGCAGAAAAAAAAATTGTTGCCGGAATGTTTTTTTTTGTTTTTTTAATACGAAATTGTATTTATTCCAAAAATTATTATTATCTTTGCATATTATATTTTTAGCGTGAAATCAAAAATCTTATTAATTATTAATATCTTATGAAAAGTAAAAAAGTACTGATCGGCCTAATTGTTGCTGCTTTTGTCGGCGGATTCAACTATGTGTCCGCCCAGCCGAAGGCTAATTACCAAAACAATCTCATTGAAATTGGCCCTGATAACATCAGTGGTCGTGTGCGTTCTATTGTAGTCGACAAGGCTGACCCCTCGAACACTACAGTTTATGCAGGAGGTGTCGCTGGTGGTCTTTACAAAAAGACTGGTGACAATAACTGGGAATTCATTCCTTGCCTTATCAATGGGAAACAGGTCACACTCCCCATTTCTTACATGATTCAGCTCCCCGACAACTCATTACTTATTGCAACAGGAGAGGGCTTCGAACTACATCATGGTATTACAAGCAATCGTATGTCTCCAAAGGGTCGTGGCCTCTATCGTTACAACCCGACAGACGGAACGTTCCAGATTATGCCCGGTACAGACCCGGCTACAGACAGCAGATGGGAATATATCAACCAAATGGATTGCCTCGAACGCGACGGCAACACCTATGTCTATGTTACCACCAATGGCGGTCTTTTCTCTTTCGTATGGAATACCGAGAATCCAAACTGGAATGCAACACCGGCTCTCGTAATGGCAGGCACGTTCCACGATGTTGTGATTGTATCGGCTGACAATATCGCCTACGTCTCCGCTCCTGGCAAACTTTATCGTATTGGTAATGTTACAAGCCAGAATGGTTTGGTTGATATTACTTCGTCGAACAGCGCTTTTGCTACCGCAAGCCGTATAGAACTTACAGCCACGACCTCCCACACCGCCGTGGGCGATGGCTATATCCATAAAACCTATTTATACGCTGTTGTCTCTGACAAGAACGGCCTGCTCCAAGCTGTCTATCTCACCAATGACCAGCAGAACTGGACACGTCTGACGACAAACACGATTACCCCGTTCAACACTACAAACCCCGGTTATATCAATTCTGCAATCACTATTGACCCGCAGAACTATCAGCGAATCATCATCGGAGGTTCTTCAATATGGGTTGGCGAAGGCTTCGTGGAGAATTCATATTATCAGTGGACAAAGTCTTCGTACTCGGAGAATGAATTGAACGGCGGTAACTATATGGGTATGGTATATAGCTCTCCTCTTTTTGTTCACTCGGGTATCCACCAGATAGTTCCTGCTCCGGAAGTTGTGAATGGAGACACTACTTGGGTATATTATATTGCTACTGACGGTGGCGTGTATAAGAATAGCGATAACTTCTCAACGAGATTCACTTCTTTGAACAAGGGTCTGAACACTGTCCAGTACAACCATATTGCTGTATCACCTGACGGCTCTTTGATTGGAGGTGCTGTCTCAAACAGCTGCCCGTTCATCCAGTCTCGTAACGCTCATAACGGTACTCCTGAAAATGTCGGAGCTACATGGTATGATGGCGATACTGCTTCTATCCTAAACCATATGGCTAATGTGCTTTGGATCGGTAGCGGTGCCGGAGTTGCCTCTTCAATGTTCCAGGCTCTCCTGCCTTATAACCGTCGCACGATATTCGTTTCATCAGATCCTGGTTATTTCATGCGTGAGTCTTCCAATGTGTCGAGTTTCGGCCGTGCCTGCGACGACTATGCAGATTTCTACAATACCCAGACTTGGACAAGCGCTGACGCTTTCCTTGGCACCATTGCTATCTCGTCAAACAAAATACCTCAGATAAGACTTTGGGAGACGAACCACAACACCCTCTGGCGTGATAGTATCAGCTTCACACTTGACACTCTTGGAAATTATTTCCACAACGGAACAGAGACTCCTCTGCACGGCAACACAACTATCGTGGCTGGTGACGAAGTTATTGTCCCGAGCCCCGCACAGTTCGGCTATCCTTTCCGTTATACATTTACAGAGTCTTTCACTGCCAAGGATCAAATGACACACCGCGTTCCTAACCCGGTCGTGAGCCGCGCCATTATCAACGGTCGTGACGTCAATGGTCTTGGTAACGTCTATATGACTATGACTCCTACCGATTTCCGTAGAGTGTGGTCGGCTTCTGAGGCTTCTGTCGTCGACAAGATTATGAACTGGGTTCCTATCTATAAATCGGATTACGGTTACTCTGTGGACAATATCGCTTTCAGCCGTGACGGCGACGCTGTCCTCGTCAACGTTATCAACGACACCACAAAGGCCAACTTTATCTTCCGTTGCTACAATCTCACCAGCGCTAATCCCAATAGCGTGAAAGATGTCAGTGACAAACTTGGATTCATAAAGGATGACAGTACAACAACAGATATTAACCGTACCTCTATATTCGATACCATCAAGTTCTCTGACGGTTCATTGTTCAGACGTCCTGTGACCTCTATCGTTGTTGACACTCGTGACAATAAGGATGACCTTCTTATCACTTTTGGCGGCTATGACACCACCAATACACCCAATATGCTTTATGTCCACAACTATAGCAACCGTGCCACTCGTACCGTCACACCTATGAATGTGACATTCGCCGCTAACGCAATGACGGCTGCTGACCCCGTATACACTGCAATGATTGAATATACAACGGGACGCATATTCGTCGGTACGGAAAAAGGTGTCTTCTATGTCGACAATTTCGGCAGCACCAACTGGCAGGAATATGGAGACTTCAACGGTGTTCCTGTGACATCAATTGTTCAGCAGAACAAAGTCCTTCCTCGTGAAAGATATGAGACTCATGAGGGCGTTAAGACTGAACTGAACCTCTTCGCAAGAACCAAATATCCATATGCTATCTATTTCGGTACTTATGGCCGCGGTATCTTCATGGATACTGAATATGTTACTGATATGACTCCCGAGGTTTGCGATCCTGACGACTTTGTCGGCATCACCAATGTTGACAAGGGTGACAACCACGTCCGCATCTATCCTAACCCTGTCAGCAATAACGCAAGCATTGAGATTACTGTAAGCAACGCCGCAAATGCTGTCATGAAGATTTATGACATCACCGGCAAACTCATTTACACCGAGAATATGGGTTACCTCTCTGAGGGTGTTCACAACTACAACATCAACTGCAACAAATTCAGTCATGGTATGTATCTGGTGAATATCAATCTCGGTAAAGAGTCCGCTACCACTAAACTGATTGTTCGATAATAATAATAATAAGAGGAAAGAGGTACTGACTCAAAAGCGGTACCTCTTTTTTTATTATTAAATGTATACATTTAAATATATATATAGATGAGCAACCTCGTTGAAGAATTAAAATGGCGTGGCATGATACACGACATCATGCCCGGAACAGAGGAACAACTGAGTAAGGAAGTTACAACGGCATATGTCGGTATTGACCCTACAGCCGACAGTCTGCATATTGGCCATCTTGTAAGTATCATGCTGTTGAAACATCTACAAATGGCAGGCCACAAGCCTTTGGCTGTTGTCGGCGGTGCCACAGGTATGATTGGCGACCCTTCTTTCAAGGCCGCAGAGCGCAAATTGCTTACTCCTGAGGAAATTCAACATAATGTTTCATGCATAAAGAAACAGCTGGAACGATTCCTTGATTTCGATAATTCTGTCAATGGTGCAGAGATATTGAACAACTATGACTGGATGAAAGACTATCTCTTCCTTGACTTTATCCGTGATGTTGGAAAACATATAACTGTCAATTATATGATGACCAAGGATTCTGTCAAGAAACGTATGGAGACGGGTATCTCGTTCACCGAGTTCTCATACCAGCTGCTTCAGGGATACGATTTCCTCACTCTGTATCGTACCAAGGGTTGTAAGCTTCAGATGGGCGGCTCCGACCAATGGGGCAACATCACCACTGGTACCGAGTTGATTCGCCGTATGGAAGGAGGGGAGGCTTTTGCATTGACCTGTCCCCTTATCACCAAAGCCGACGGTACCAAGTTCGGCAAGACCGAGGGCGGCAATGTATGGCTCGATGCCACTAAGACGAGCCCCTATAAGTTCTACCAATTCTGGCTCAATTGCTCCGATGTCGACACTGCCCGCTATATCCGCATCTTCACGCTCTTATCAAAAGAGGAAGTCGAAGAGCTGGAACGTCAACATAATGAGGCACCGGAACGCCGTATTCTGCAGAAAGCATTGGCTGAGGATATCACTGTGCGCGTCCATGGTCGCAAGGCCTACGAGGATGCCGTGGCGGCATCAGAACTGCTGTTCGGAAAGGGTACTACCGAGCAACTCAACGCTTTGGATCGCGAGACTCTGCTCAGCGTCTTCGAAGGAGTGCCACAGTATACGGTTAGTCGTAGCCGTATTGACGAGAACCCCACACTTATTGATATCGCTGCCGAGACGGGTATGTTTGCCAGTAAGGGCGAGATACGCCGCGAGTTAAAGCAGAATAGTATTAGTGTCAATAAACAGAAAGTAGGCGAGGATTGTACTCTCTGCACTGATAATATCTTGGATAGCGGATGTATTTTAGTGCAGAAAGGCAAGAAAAATTACTATCTAATCAACGTGGATTAGTTTTTATTTTGTCATTATTATCTTTATTTGTATCTTTGCAAAAATTATCTAAAAAACAGAAATATGACACAAACTGGTATTAAAACTTTGAGAGACAGTGCAGCAATGCGTTGGATTGCTCTCTTGCTGTTGGCGCTTGCCATGTTCTGCGCCTACATTTTTATGGATATTCTGTCACCTATCAAGGATTTGATGGAGTCAACAAGAGGTTGGGATTCCAATGCATTTGGTACGATGCAGGGGGCAGAGACATTCCTCAACGTATTTGTGTTCTTCCTCATCTTTGCAGGTATTATTCTTGACAAGATGGGTGTTCGCTTCACGGCTGTCCTTTCTGGTGCAGTGATGCTTGCCGGTGGCTTGATTAAGTTTTACGCTGTCAGCCCTGCTTTTGATGGAACATCACTGCAGGCTTGGTTTACTACTCACCTGAATCACATACCTGTATTCGAACAACTGGGTGTATCGCCTTTCTATGAGGGTATGCCTGCCTCTGCCAAACTTGCAGCTTTTGGTTTCATGATTTTCGGATGCGGTGCCGAGATGGCGGGTATTACTGTGAGCCGTGGTATCGTGAAATGGTTTAAAGGTCGTGAGACTGCTCTTGCCATGGGCTCCGAAATGGCCCTTGCACGTCTTGGCGTTGCAACTTGTATGATTTTCTCACCCTATTTTGCAAAACTTGGCGGTGAAGTCCATGTGGAGAATTCCGTGAAGTTCGGTGTCGTACTGCTTTGCATCGCCCTTATTATGTTTGTCACATATTTCTTTATGGACAAGAAACTCGACAGCCAGACAGGTGAGGCTGAAGAAAAAGACGACCCATTCAAAATCTCTGATATTGGCAAGATCCTCTCAAGCCTTGGATTCTGGCTGGTTGCTTTGCTCTGTGTTCTCTACTACTCTGCCATATTCCCATTCCAGAAATATGCTGTCAACATGTTGCAGTGCAACCTTACTCTCACCGAGGCTGATCCCAATAGTTTCTGGGGCGGTGACTCTGTGACAATAATTCAGTATGTTGTGATGCTGCTTGTCGCTGTGTGTGCTTTCGCCAGCAATTTCTCCAAGAAGAAAGGCTTGAAGTTTGGACTTATGGCTATAGCTGTGATCGCACTTGTCGTATACTGCTACATGGGCTACATGCGTGGCACGGCAGAGACTATCTTCGCTGTATTCCCCCTCTTGGCAGTTGCTATCACTCCTATTCTTGGCAACTATGTCGACCACAAGGGTAAAGCTGCTTCAATGCTTATGATAGGCTCAATACTGTTGGTTATCTGCCACCTCACTTTTGCTTTCATTCTGCCAATGTGCAAGGGTAGTGCTGTTGGAGGTACGGTTGTGGCTTATGTCACCATTCTCGTGCTCGGAGCATCTTTCTCGCTGGTTCCTGCAGCCCTGTGGCCTTCAGTTCCCAAACTCGTTGACGAGAAGATTATCGGTTCGGCATATGCACTGATTTTCTGGATTCAGAATATCGGTCTCTGGCTATTCCCGCTGCTTATCGGCAAGGTCCTTGAAAGTTCAAATGCCACCAATCAGGCTGTAATTGATGCTAAAGCTGCTATTGATGCTGGTCAATCAGGCATTCTTGTACCATACGACTACAAGTGGGCATTGGTGATGCTGGCATGCCTTGGTGTGGCAGCATTGGTTATCGGCGTATACCTCAAGGCAGTAGACAAGAAGAAAGGTCTCGGCCTCGAAGAACCCAATATCAAAGGCTGATATTGATTCTATGAAATAATGATAGATTAAGGGCGATGCTTTATGCACCGCCCTTTTGTTGTTTATATTGTTTATTCGGCAAGCGAGATCTGTACCTCGTCAAGTAGCAGGAAGCTCATCTCTGTAGTGTTGTGATGACGGAACGCTATACAGATGTCGTGGCCCTTATATGCTTCAAGGCTGTACTCAATATATTGCAGAAAAGAACCCTGTGTCGTTCCGGTGCCGAGAGTGCCTTGTTGCTCGAAGACACCGTTCTTTATTTTGCCTACATACACCGAATAGTTCTCCTCAAATCGGTTGGCATCGAGGCTGCCGATATAGAATTGTAGCTTGTAACCCCCACTGCCAGGGATGTGGAATTGAGGAGATATGAGCCAATTGTCGGGATGCAGCTCGTTTTTTGACGAAGAAATGGCACAGTCGGTATTACAGTACCCATTCATGAAATCATGGCCAAAAACATCAGAGAATAGAAGCCATTTGTTTCCATCGCCGTCTTGGTCGAGATTCTTCCATGTCGCAGGGATGGCGTTGTCGAAGTTTGCGTGTAACAGTATGGAATCTCCAGTCTCCGTAGGGTCTACAATGATTGAGGACTCGTCTTCTGGATTATTCTCAGGTTTGTCACAAGAAGTGATTATCGTGACACTAATTGTCGTAAGGACTGCAAGAGTCCAATAGAAATAATGTTTCATAGTTGTACCGTTTTTTTTGTGAATAATATAAACTGTGAAACATTACATTTCGCGAAGTGAACTGTTTCAATATATAGTCACAAAAACGATACTATTTGCTGCGTCAAAAAACGGTTTTCGTTTTCGTCAAAAAAGTTAAAGTTGAATAAGATGTGTGAAATAAGATGTATGAGGTGTGATGTATAAAGTATGAAGTATGATGTTTTTTAAAGTCAACTTATAGTTAAGGTTAATGTTAAAGTTAAGGTTAGAATAATAGTTAAAGTTAACGTTTGCTCCACTTTGGTCGCAGGCCATGACTATAGGTCAGGCAGAAAGTTAAGGTTGATAATGGTTTTCGTTTTCGTTGAAAAGATTCTATCATTGAAAATCATTTGCCTGTAAAAGAAACTTATTTAAGGGGACGCTTGTCTTGAACACATCCATTACATAGTCTTTGAAACCGTTGCTCAGAACTATGTCGTTCGGCACTTCATGCATTGTGCAGTAGTCGTTGTATTTTATCCAATCGACATATTCCCAGTCATTCGGATATCCCTTTGGAGCACGGCTTAGTATTTTTGTTGTAAAGAATGTGTTGCCGAAATATTTCTTGTATTTCTTCTCATTGACGATGGATAGGAACTGGTCAGTGTTATAGAATATTTCTTGTCGAATGGCTGCCAGTTTTGCCTTGTCTGGCATGAATGTGCCTCCGCCGAGGCTGCAATTGCCGTGAGGCCTTTTTTTGTTCTCCGTTTCACTGTCGAAAAGTCCACTGGACTTTTCTTCATCTTCTTGCCCAATTTGTAGATAATAACCGGCTTCTCCGCAGCGTTTTATGCCGTAACTGCTGAGGAAGAACGCTATGTGCGTCTTATAGGGGCGTTTGTCTGTTGTGAAACGAAGGTCGCGATATATACGGTATAGGCATTTTTTGGGGTCGGGATGGCCGATGGTGGGGTCAAGTACAGACAGCTCGTCTATAATCTGTGCTGTGAAGTCAATGAACTCTTCTCGTATGGCGTCATAGCGGCTTTTGTTGTCCATGAACCACTCGCGGTTGTTGTTGGCCGCAAGCTCATTGAAGAATGTAAAAACATCGGCGGTCATTGCTGAGCAAAATATTTGTCACGGTTTGCCCAATGCTCGTTCCAGTCCTCAAGGTTGCGCTGCAGCAGATTAGGTATGTCGAGTCCATAGGGACAGCGTGTTTTGCATACGTCGCAATGTACACAGTCCTCAATTTGGTGCATTTTCTTGTTGAATTCCTCGGTGAGATATACTGAGTAGGGCGCTCGGCGTAGAAACAGGTACATGCGGTTGCAGCTTTCTATTTCGATGCCCACCGTGCAGGGCTGGCAGTAGCCGCATCCACGGCAGAAGTCGCCGGTCAGTTCGCGGCGGTCTTTTTCTATACGTTCACGCATCTCGGCGGTGAGGGTAGGGGGATTCTCTTGGAAGGAGATGAACTCATCCAGTTCGCTCTCGCGCTGTATGCCCCATATTGGTTCTACATGTGGGAATTGGGCGAGATAGGCATATGCCGTGGCAGCATGGCTGATAAGTCCGCCAGAAAGAGCCTTCATGGCGATGAATCCGATATTTTTCTCTGCACATTGGTTGACGAGGTTTAGCTCTTTGTCAGAGGCTAAATATGAGAACGGGAACTGCAGAGTCTCGTAGAGTCCTGAATCGATAGCCTGTTGTGCTACAGCGAGGCGGTGGTTGGTGATTCCGATATGACGCACTTTGCCTTGTTTCTGAGCTTCGAGCATGGCTTCGTACAGACCACTTCCATCGCCGGGAAGAGGGCAGAATGCGGGGTTGTGGAACTGATACAAGTCTACGTAGTCTGTCTGGAGCAGACATAGTGAAGTCTCCAGGTCTTTCCAAAATCCTTCGGCATTTGTTGCACCGGTCTTGGTGCTGATTATCGCTTTGTCACGACGGTCATGCAGGGCGTTGCCGAGTTTTTCCTCACTGTCGGTATAGAATCGGGCAGTGTCGAAATAGTACATGCCGTTATCCAGAGCCTTTTGTATCAGATGTATTGTCTCAGACATCGATATGCGCTGGATAGGTAATGCTCCGAAACCGTTTTTGGGGACAACGAGTCCCGACTTTCCTAAAACAACAGTCTCCATATTAGTCCTTTTTTGTTGCAGTGTCTTTGACTATTTTTATAGGATTCTCAATGTCTATCACGCCGTCGCTGATGCATTGCAGCAACTGTTCGTCCACGGCGTTCAGATAGGCACTGTCTGTGAGAATTTCTTGATTTTCATTCTCTATTTTTGAGAGACAGGACTCTATTTCTTTTGAATCGTTCAGTTTATAGCACTCACAAGCCGCTTTGCCGGCCTCGACGCCTCTCTTTCGAGGATCGCCTTTGCTGCATGAGCAACATGCTATTAATGCAACAGAAATAATTATAGCAGTCTTAACTGTTTTATTCATAATGCAGTTGTTTACCATTGTTGTTATTTTTCAAAATGCAAATATACGCATAATTTCAGAATTGTTTCATAAAAACAAACCTGCGGGTAATAATCTGTCAGAGGATAAACCTTGGGTCTTTTGTCTCTCAGAAAATAAATTTTGCATTATCACGTTACTTTTGTAACTTTGTAAATTAATATAATGTTATAATAATAACTCAACTTTTTGTAATATAGAGAAATAAATAAACTACGTTAAGGCAAAATGGCTAACTTTTTATCTAAACTTTTTGGTAATAAATCTCAGCGTGACCTTAGAGAAGTCAATCCATACAAGGAAGCGACTCTTAATATATATCCGACAATCAAGGAACTCAGCAATGACCAGTTGCGTGCAAAAACAATTGAATTCAAGCAACGTATTCAGGATGAAATCCGTTCAGAGGAGGAAGAACTTGCTTCCCTGCGGAAACGTGTAGAGGATGAATATGATATGCCTATAGACGAGAAAGAACAGATTTATAAGCGTATCGAAGAATTGGAGAAAATTTCTTATGAAAAGACTCAGGATATCCTGAATGAGATACTGCCTGAGGCTTTTGCCGTAGTTAAGGAAACGGCCCGCCGTTTTGCTGAAAACGAGGAGGTTGTCGTTACCGCTACAGACCATGACAGAGACCTTTCCGCCACACGTGACAACGTCAATATCGACGACCAAGGCATGGCTCATTACAAGAATTCGTGGATGGCAGGTGGAAATATGATTACTTGGGATATGGTCCACTATGATGTCCAGCTCATCGGTGGTGTCGTCCTGCATAGCGGAAAAATTGCCGAGATGGCCACTGGCGAGGGTAAGACCCTTGTGGCTACATTGCCGGTTTATCTCAATGCCCTCCCTGGCAAGGGTGTCCATGTCGTGACCGTCAACGATTATTTGGCAAAGCGTGACTCTGAGTGGATGGGTATGCTTTTCGAATTCCATGGGCTGACTGTCGACTGTATAGATAAGCATGAACCTCATAGCGATGCACGTAAGGCTGCCTATAACGCTGATATCACCTATGGTACCAACAATGAATTTGGTTTTGACTATCTTCGCGACAATATGAGTCGCAACCCTGACGAACTCGTCCAACGTGGTCATAACTACGCTATAGTTGACGAGGTCGACTCGGTGTTGATTGACGATGCCCGTACCCCTCTTATTATATCCGGTCCCACGGCAAAGGGCGACGATCAGGAGTTCGACCGCTTTAAGCCTGTGATTGAGAAGCTATACAACACCCAGCGTATGCTGGTGACTTCCATACTCGCCGATGCCAAGCGCGAACTTTCCGGTAACCTTGAGCAGAAACCCGACCAGCCTGGAGCCATGGCATTGCTTCGTGCTTATAGAGGTCTTCCGAAAAACAAGGCTCTCATCAAGTTCCTCAGCGAGACGGGCGTAAAGGCTCTTCTTCAGAAAACAGAGAACTTCTATATGCAGGAACAGAACAAGTATATGCATATCATTGACGATGAGTTGTATTTCGTTGTCGATGAGAAACAGCGTTCCTGTGAACTGACGGACAAGGGTATGGATTTTCTCGCAGACCTTGGAGAAGATCGTCGTTTCTATCAGCTCCCTGATGTAGGTGCTGAAATAGCTGAATTGGAGAAAGAGTCCCTTTCTCCTGAAGAGAAAGCAAAGAAAAAAGAGGAAATATATAATAATTTCGCTATCCAGAGCGACCGCGTCCACACTGTTGACCAGCTGCTTAAGGCATATACCCTTTTCGAGAAGGATGTCGACTATGTGTTGACAGAGGACCGTCAGGTGAAGATTGTCGACGAGCAGACGGGCCGTATCATGGAGGGCCGTCGTTGGAGCGACGGTTTGCATCAGGCTGTCGAAGCTAAGGAAAACGCCAAAGTCGAAGCGGCTACACAGACCTACGCCACTATCACGCTCCAGAACTATTTCCGCATGTACAAGAAACTGGCGGGTATGACCGGTACTGCCGAGACAGAGGCCGGCGAGTTTTGGAATATCTATAAACTCGATGTTGTCGTGATTCCCACCAACCGTCCTATCGCCCGTGTCGATATGGACGATATGATTTATAAGACAAAACGAGAGAAATTCAAAGCGGTCATCGAGGAAATAGAACGTATGCGTCATGAAGGCCGTCCAGTCCTTGTAGGTACGACATCCGTGGAGACTTCGGAGTTGCTTAGCAAGATGCTCACCATGAAGGGTATCAAGCATAATGTCCTTAATGCCAAGCTGCACAAAAAAGAGGCTGATATCGTCGCTGAGGCTGGCGAGCCCGGTCGTGTCACTATCGCGACAAATATGGCCGGACGTGGTACCGATATCAAACTCAAGGGCGATGTCCGCGAACGCGGAGGTCTCGCAATCATCGGTACGGAACGTCACGAGTCACGTCGTGTAGACCGTCAGCTTCGTGGCCGTGCCGGCCGTCAGGGAGACCCGGGATCGTCACTGTTTTTCGTCTCTCTCGAGGATGACCTGATGCGTATCTTCGGTTCTGAGCGTATCGCTTCTATCATGGACCGTATGGGTTTACAAGAGGGGGAGGTTATACAGCACTCGATGATAACCAAACAGATAGAGCGAGCCCAGAAGAAAGTTGAAGAGAACAACTTCGGTATGCGTAAACGTCTGTTGGAATACGACGACGTTATGAACAACCAGCGTACCGTGATTTATAACAAACGTCGTAATGCACTCTACGGTGACCGACTCTCCATAGATATCTCTAATATGTTCTATGATACCTGTGAGCTGCTTTACAATGAGGCAGATCAGGCTCACGACTATGAGGGTTTCAAGATGGAGATGATTCGCGTGTTCGCCTTGGATGTGCCTTACACTGAACGTGAACTGTTCAACTCCCGTGCTTCCGATATGATTGAGAAACTGTATGAATTGACTTATAATTCATACAAGGAACGTATGCAGCATCTCGCTGAGATGGCATATCCTTTTATCAAGAATATCCATGACAATACCAGATATCTTAACGTCGTGTTCCCCATCACCGATGGTGTGAAGACCATGAATGTCATTTGTCCGGTACAGAAATCTTATGAGAACGGTGGTCGTGAGGTTCAGCTCTCAATTGAGAAGAATATTACTCTTGCCATTATCGACGACATGTGGAAAGAGCATCTGCGTGAACTTGATGACCTCAAGACTTCTGTGCAGAATGCTTCCTATGAACAGAAAGACCCGTTGTTGATTTACAAGTTCGAGTCTTTCAACCTCTTTGAGAAGATGCTGCTGGATATCAACCGACAGATTGCTTCTTTCCTTAGCCGTGCATCTCTGCCTGTCAAGCAGGAGAGTGATATGAAAGAAGCTCACCAGCCCACTTCGAACCAAAAGGGACTGCGTACAAGCAGGAATGACGCCCCCGAGGCTCAACGTACAGCCCCAAGGGAAAAATCTCAGCCTGTCCATGTCGAGAAGAAAGTTGGCCGCAATGACCCCTGTCCTTGCGGTAGTGGAAAGAAATATAAAAACTGTCACGGTCGTGACGCAGAATAAAAAAGATAATTCATCGTTTCAAATAACAAAATCATTTCAGCCATGAAAAAACAAATTATTACATTATTACTGATTCTATGTGGAACAGTGATGACAGCAAATGCCCAATTCCTGCAGTTAGGTCTGAAATTAGAGTATTCCACTGCCACCATCGACCAGATGATTGGTGATGTGCAGACTGAGGTTTCGGATTTTTCTACAGAATTCCTTCAGCAATGCGATTTGGGTCTTATGTTCCGCCTGAAATTCGGTAGAATAGTTTATCTCCAACCCGAGGCGAACTTCTCAATCAGTTCGGTATGGGACTCTGTCGATAATGCAGACAACTTTATGGATAAAATTATCACCAGTTTTGATAAACTCCAGCAGGTTAATCTTTCGGTTCCGATTTTGTTGGGATTCCGTCTAATCCAGATAGAGGATTTCATGGCTCTGCGTATCTTTGCAGGTCCGGAGTTCTATACGTCGATAGAGACTGCTACAAGCGGAAACTTCAATTTCAACGACTATTCAATACTCGCAGGTGTTGGTATTGATTTGCTCAATTTGCTGTATGTCGATGCCCGTGTGACACGCTTCTCAGACGGGAATCTGTTTTATAGGGCAGGCGTCGGATTGATTTTCTAAATCACTATTTGACAAGAAAAAAAAGCAGCGGCAAACACCGCTGCTTTTTTTTGATATTTATTACTGTTTAACTTAAGTATTGATTAAAGAATAATTTCGCTCATCAAGCTCTCGGGCCAAAGCAGTAACAATTGTTGTCTTTGTAAATTTGATTGTAAGTAATAAAATGCTTTTAACTTTCTGCCTGACCTATGGCCATGGCCTGCGACCGAAGAGGAGCAATCGTTAACTCTTATTGACTAAAACAACCTCACACATCATACATCATACTTCACACCTCAAACTTCATACCTCATACCTCGCACCTCTTCTTTAACCTTTACTGGATACTGTCGTTATCGGGAAACTCTTCGTCTTCATCAGTGTCGCTGAAGAGCGGTGTGTCGCCATCAAGAAGTACGTCTTCGCTGCTAAGAGAGAAAAGCAATTCAAGATATTCCATTAACTCTGGAGGCATGTCAGTCTTTTTGAGCTCTTCTATGTATAGTTTTCCAAAAGCTTTGGACTGCTCTTCCTCTTTGTAGATTGAGTCATATTTGGCTTCAAGACTCTCAAGTTCTGTAAGACATGACTCGAAATCAGAGTTGTCCATTGTTGCAGGATCATTGAGGTCGATGATGTTGAAGCACTGTGAGGTTTTTTCTGCAAGTAAGCGTGCGTCTTTTTCCATAGAATGCTTTTTGCATGCAGGAAGCAATACTATGACGGCAAGCAGGATGGGGATTAGCCTTTTCATTTCTATAAGTGTATAATTATTTATAATTCGATTTCGTCTATGAATTTATAGTCTGTCTCAAAATTGATATAACGCATATTTCTCCATTTCTTAGAGAAGATGCCTTTACGTTTTCCTATGAGAGCACGGTAGGTGGCTTTGTTTTTGATCATGAGAACATAAAGCTCCTTGATTTTGTAGTTGGGATAGTTGGCAGAGATGTAGTCCAGAATGGCATGAGGATAGTAGCGTGATTCGATATACCAACGTGTCTCGGTGCCTTTGGGTGAGAATCTGTAAGCCGTAAGGGTACCTGACTCGTTCTCGTAATAGGCGTCATAGACAAGAGAGTCGACATGCTGCCATTCTACATTTTTTACATCTGGTGCGAGACGTTGAAAATCTTTGACGTAGCGTTCCGGTACATCTTTCTCTGAAACTTTTGTCCCGTTTTGGGCAAAGAGAATGGATTGACTGACAAACAAGGTCAGCAGGATTGCAAATATCTTTTTCATTGTTAATATATTATTAATTTTTTAAATACATTTAATGAAATACAAATATACGAAAAATATTTAATGTCAAGAATAAATACCTTTAGAAAAAAATAAATCACAGTCCGAGTCTTTCGAGAAGCTGTTTCATTATTGCCTGCCCGTCGTTGATGGCTGACAGACACCAGTGAAGCTTGATGTCAAGAATGTCGGACTCTGAGAGCCGCCATGGAATCGTTTCGTTACTGCGGAGTCGGGTGGTGGTGTCATAGAGTGAGAGAGCCGCCGAAACAGATATATTGAACGATTCGGTAAATCCGAACATCGGTATCTTCACATATGCGTCGGCGTTTGATATGGCTTCTTGTGTGAGCCCTGTAAGCTCTGTGCCGAAGACAAGTGCAACAGGTTGGCTTAAATCAAGCTCTGATATTGTGGTGTCGTTGGTGTGTGGTGTGGTGGCTACAATTCTGTACCCTTTCTCGCGTAGATAATTGTATGCTGTGGATATGTCAGAATGACTGAAATAGTCCACCCATTTGGATGATCCCATCGATACTTGGTCGTTGGGGTTGTACGCATTCCTTGTGGCCACGACATGCAAATCTTGTATTCCGAAACAGTCGCAAGAACGCATCACGGCAGAGGCGTTGTGAGGCTGGTATATGTCTTCGAGCAGAAGGGTTATGTGTCTTGTGCGCATCGGTGCAAGTCTGTCGAACAGCTGACGTTTGTTGTCGGACAGGAATTCAGCAAGCGATTGGTACAGTAACTCTTTCTTCTCAAGGGGAAGAATCTCAATGGGATCAGTAATATTGGGGTCTTTTTTTGGCATATTGTGTGATGTTGGTAAAGTTTAAAGTTAATAGTTTAAAGGTTAAAGAAGAGGTGCGAGGTATGAAGTTTGAGGTATGAGGTATGAAGTATGATATTTTATTAAGTTGAAAAAAGTTGAGGTTAAGGTTAAAATTAACGTTGAATAAAAAAGTTTTCGTTTTCGTCATCGTTAAGTTTAACGTTAAAGCATTAACGTTAAACTTACCAAATATCGTCGAAATTTTCCGCATCGCGAACTTTGGGGTCACGTTGCCATTCGAGTACTTTGGCGTATTTTAGGTAACTGTTTTGTGCCACGGCAAGAGAAACGCTGATGCCGTCAACTCCTCCCAAAATACCGCCTCGGAGGAATAGATTTGCAAAAAGTGCAAAGCTGCCATGCAGGATGGGAGACCACGCATGTACACGTTTGTGAGACAGATATATCAGCTTGGCACCACGGGAAGCATAGTTGCGTTGCGGTTTTGCGAAAAGGTCGGCGGTGGAATGGTAACGGTAATGTATCAAGTCGGCTTTGATTCGCAGGGTGTTGTCTGTGGGGACAGTGGAGTGTTGCTTGACAGGACGGAACTGCAGTTTGTCGTGTCGGTATAGCCTGACGAGATAGTCGGGGTACCATCCACAGCAGCGAATCCATCGTGATCCCACATAGTTACGCCGACGGACTGCAAATCCGTCATAGGGTGTGTTCTCAAAGTCTGTTCGGCGGATGAACTCCACAAGTTCGTCACTCAATCGCTCATCGGCATCGATGCTGAGAACCCATTTATTGGTGACATGTGCAAGAGCGACGTTCTTCTGTATCCCGTCACCAAGATATTTCTGCGATATTACCAATGCACCGGCGGCACGGGCCTCTTCCACCGTCCTGTCGGAACTCAGCGAGTCGACGACGACAATCTGGTCGCAGACTTGAGCGAGTGATTTTATGGCTTCGCCGATATTGGATTCTTCGTTCAGAGTTGTAATGATACCGGATATCATATTGATGTGTTAATTTGTTGACATGTAAATGTGTGAGGGCTCATATCCCCAATTTTGGACAATCACTTGTTCGCACTTTCAAATAACGAGTTGTAGAACTTGTTTATTGTGGAGATTAGTTCGGGAATTGTCGTTTTTCGTAGATCGGCTGTCTCTTGGTAGATTTTTTCTATCGCGATGGAGGAAGTGTCTGTCTCTAAAAAGAAAGGCTGTTGGAGTCTTGCCAGAGTGTCGCGTACTTTAATCCGTCGATTATCGATAATGGCTGCTCCGAATGACGGAAAAATATTGGCTTTTGTCAGCTGTTCCGCTGTTGAGAGCGAGCCTGTGAATCCGTGAAACACCCAAGGCGTGGAAGCATAGGTCTTGCGAAAAGAGAGGAGGACGTCAATGGCACGTACACAATGTATTATTACTGTTTTTTGCAGTTGCTCGGCAATCTGCAGATGCCAGTCGAAGAGTTCCAGTTGGCGATGCCAATCTGACGAACAGACCTTGTCCAGTCCACATTCACCGATGGTTTGAACTTCTTTAAATTTAGCAAGATAGCGGTCTGAGAATTGTTGGAAGTTCTTCGACAGCTCCTTGTCGGCATCAAATGGATGAATAGCAAAACTGCGGGGGGTGATTACTCCCTCCGCAGTCTCGCCATGGGTATGGATATCAATTAAATGATACTCTTCCAATGTTTTTTATTTTACCACAAGCCTACGGACAATGCGTTGCGACTTGGATGAGAAAACGACATTGTAGATACCGGATGCCAGTTTCTGAGTGTTGATGGTGTAGCGTATCAGTCCTGCATCTGACAGCGTTGAACTGTGGATTAGGCGACCCATGATGTCGATGATGTCGACACGATAGGTTGTGCCGTCAAGAAGGTCAATGTCGATATTGGCCTGATTAATGGCGGGATTCGGGTAGAACTGGCTGAAAAGCTGTTCGGGGGTGTCAGGTGTCTCAATGGAGACTGTACGAGGTTGTGTTGTGTCTTCGACCAGCCATGATGTGCCAAGTTCAAAAGTGATAAGGTCCATGTCCATGGCAGTGGTGTCGAAATCGAAGAATGAGCTGTCAACAACGGCTAATGTGTCTAAGCTGTTGTGATAAAAGAAATTGTAATATCCGCCCTGAGGAGCAGTCATAGGCTTGGTAATAGTTTTGCCGTTGTTGCTGGTGGCACTGATGTAATACTCCACGGTGACGGTGTTGTATTCTGAATAAATTGTGTCGTATGCGGAAGTTGGCAGTATACCGTAGAAGCGATTGCCATTGGCATTGAGGTTGAGGGTGTGCCAGTCACCACCGTTGAAACGATACATTACTTCGGCGTGGCTTATGCCGCTTTTGTTGGTGATGATAGCACTGACGGGTACGTCGTGGCCTTGCATGGCATCGATAAAACCGTAGATGTTTTTATGGAGGATACGGATGGGGTTCTCGGCTGGAATCTGTTTCGTGATGCAGTGAATGGCACCGCCTGTTCCGTCGAATTCACGCACGTCGACACAGTAGATGGTATAGCCGGGATATGCTTGTTGGATGGCTTCCAGATTGGAACGGTCCCATTCTGCTGTCGGTTTTCCGTCGGCTCCGACTGTTGAGAAACAGGGCTGTAGTATGACGTTGTTGACGAAAGTGTGGTTGGAGTAGGTGCGGGTGTAGTTGTTGTTGTACTCTGTCTGGGAATTGAAGTTCGAACCGTTGTCTTTTTTGGGGAACGGAAGAGTTCCCATAGTGTAGTAGTCACGGTCAAAAATCGAATTATATGAGCAAAGTGAGTCAATGTTTTTCATTCCGGTTTGGTAATCCACCCAACTGCTGTAATTGTCGGGCATGACAGAGAAAACGAATCCGTTCTCGTCCCACATGTCGGCATAGAGGTCTATGTGTCCTGTGCCGCCATCATAACGGTAAGCAGGAAGGATATGGGTGGCTCGCTGACCAAGAAGTTGACGCAGACCTTGTCTCACTTGTGCTGCTGAGAGGGGTGTCACCTGTGAATAGTTGATGGTGTTGGGGTTCTTGCCGTCCCATGTGAGCTGGCCGTAACGGTCGTTGTTGTTGCTATAGATGGCGTCGGATGAGAACACCATTCCGGCACCGTCGACGAGGCAGTTGCCGCCTTCCCATTCGATGCGGGTGATATAGTTTGGAATGCCCATCTGCTGGTAGATGAGTGTCGGCAGCGAGTCGTCGAGGGCACGACCGGGATAGTAGGTGAAGTCAAGCATGGCGACATCGTCGTTGTCTCCGTGATAGAAACAGATAGGACCGCAGTCGCGATACCAGAATGAGTTGCCGGGACCGACGATGAAGCGGACATTGTCGTGTCTCAGATTCATGCGTTCAAGTCTGCGTAATACCAAAGAGGAATCGGACATCTGCTCAATGCGTACCCATGCTTCGGCACCGCCAAGCTGTATGGCATCCATAAGGTAGAAACTGACTTTGCTGAATGTAGAGGAGGTGTCCATTTCGGCTTTGTAGGGACCCATGCCTTTTTCCTGCCATTGTCCGCCGGAATATTTATAGTATTGGGCGACACCGGTAACGAGAGGGTCGGCAGCCCAATATCCGGCACCGAGGTTTGTGTCGGGGGAATATTCGTAGTATGGGGTGACAACGATAGCCTGCACTTCTTCCCATTCGCCGGGGAACCATACACGGCCTGAAGGCATCTCTTTTGTCGCTTTTGCGGGAGGCATTACGCTCTCACCGAGAGGAATGTTGCTCTCAAGATGACGCATGGAAATATCTCGTTTCTGGACGGTGCTGCGGAATTGACGCATCATCTCCTCTGTCGGACGTTGTGCCGATGCTGTGATGGCAAGGGCAATTAATGTTGCAAAAAGAAAAACTTTTTTCATTGTTATGTTATTATGCTGTTAGTGTGGATTATCTTTTCTTTAGACTGAGAATTTCGCGAGCCTCGTCGCTTGTTGCTACCTGACGTCCCAGAAGTTTGGCCATGCGAACCACTTTGTCGACGAGCTCACCGTTCGATTTGGCGAGGACACCGCGTTCAAGGTAGAGGTTGTCCTCAAAACCCACGCGGACATTGCCGCCCATCACGATGGCAGGGGCTGCAAGGGTGAAGGCATGACGGCCGATACCGGTGGCGGTCCAGGTGCTGCCTGCAGGAATCTTGTTGACGAGCCAGCAGAGGTTGTCGACGGTTGCAGGAGTGCATCCAGGGACTCCGAGGACGAAGTTGAACTGCATTGGGGCTCCTGGTACTTCGCCTTTGCGGGCCATGGTGAGGATGGTGTCGAGGTGACCCATCTCGAAGCATTCATATTCGGGTTTTATCCCTTTCTCAATCATGCGTTTGCCGAAAGCACGCATGGTAGGCATTGTGTTGTCGAAAATTTCATCGCCGAAATTGCAGGTTCCGCAGTCGAGAGTAGCCATTTCGGGAATGGGTGTCGTGTTGGTTGAATCAAGTCGTTCGTCGGGTGTCATTCCAACAGCTCCTCCTGTTGAAGGAATAAGGATGACATTCGGGCAAGCCTTCAAGATGGCTTCCGTACATTCTTGGAAACGGACGTGGCTTTGTGTCGGTGTGCCGTCGTCTTCACGCACATGAAGGTGTACTATGGCGGCACCGGCGTCAACGGCTGACTTGGCTTCGCGTACAATCTCCTCTACGGTATAGGGCACATTGGGATTCTGTTCTTTGGTGACTTCGGCTCCGCATATGGCGGCAGTGATAATGAGTTTTTCCATGTTTATTATATTTTTATATTATTCTAATTTC
>JAGADZ010000028.1 GCA_017613375.1 Bacteroidales bacterium
ATGCTGCTTCACTAAAAAACGGAGTTATTAACCATTGTTTAATGCACAAAAGAACGGAATTGATCCGTCGCTTAAACGAAAAACAAATTAAACTATGCCAAGATCAGTAAACGCTGTTGCTTCAAGAGCACGCAGAAAAAAAATCCTCAACCGTACCAAAGGCTATTGGGGTAGAGGTAAAAACGTTTGGACAGTAGCCAAAAACAAATGGGAAAAAGGTCAGACCTACGCTTATCGTGACCGTAAGAACAAGAAGAGAGAGTTCCGCGCACTGTGGATCAACCGTATCAACGCCGGTTGCCGCATGAACGGTATCTCTTATTCCGTATTTATGGGCGAATTACATAAGAACAACATCGAGTTGAACCGCAAGGTTCTGGCCGACCTGGCTATGAACAATCCTGAGGCTTTCACCGCTGTTGTTAAGATGGTAAAGAAATAAATGCAGAGTCACATCGTGATTTTGTAATTGTTTAACCTGTAAAAAATAAATGTCATGGGAAAAACAGAAATAATGCAATATGTAGAGAATTTGGTGGAACGCAAATCGTTCCCTGAATTTAAGGCCGGAGATACCATCACTGTCCATTATAAAATCAAGGAAGGCAACAAAGAACGTATCCAGAATTTCCAGGGTGTTGTTCTTCAGCGTTCCGGAAGTGGTTCTACTGAAACCTTTACTGTCCGTAAGATAGCTAACGGAATTGGTGTGGAAAGAATTTTCCCCATCGCTTCACCTTTTATCGAGCAAATCGATATCAACAAGCGTGGTTCCGTACGTAGAGCAAGAATATTCTACCTGCGTAATCTTACCGGTAAGAAAGCTCGTATCAAGGAGAAAAGATACTAATCGGACCTCCAGTCGGAGATGGTTATATGCAAAAGAGGGCAGTTCTTTCACAGGACTGCTCTTTTTTATATGTATGCAGATACGTCGCCGAAGTCCATGCCGTCAACCAGCACGCGCCCTTTTGTTGTTCGGCCAAGAAAACAGCAGTTGACACGAGCCTCTGTGAGTTTCTGGAGGAAGAAATCCTCGTTCTTCTCTTCAATGGTTATCAGATATCGTACACCCTGCTCTCCGAAAAGGAAGGCATCAAGACGCACCTCGCGATAGCTCAGTATATCGAATCCAAGTTTTTTTGTCGCAGAACATCGTAACAGGGTCCCGAACAATCCTCCCGTGCCAATCTTACAGATGCTGAAAATTGTCATGTTTTCAAGCAAGGTGCCGAGTATCAGTTCAAGGTATTCGGAAGTCTCTTCCTCTCCCTGTAGTTCTATTGGATTTTCGACGAGATGCAGATATTCTCGTCCGTAGTTGGAGTTTACAAACAGTTCGGACACATCTCCGACCATGTAAATTGCGTCGCCCCTATGGAGAAATGTTTCATGATCAGATGTTAAGGGTATTATGCCTTTGTTGAGATATAGTTTTTTCGCTATGGACACACAGTCCTTTATACGCGGTTCTCTGATTTCGCGACTTTGAGGCTCGTTTTGGTTTTCTATATAGTCGTGACGCTCTGTGCTGTGTGGCTGCCCTTTCAGCCATGTAAGAAGCCCCTGCTTGTTGCCCGAGGAATGCCACATGGCCAGCAGTGTGCTTAGCTCATCCACGGTCGGAAGCCGTCCTATGATTGTCAGGATTTCTTCATATGCTGCAGAACTGATACCCATGGCTTCGAGTATCTCTTCGCTGATTATTTCGCTGTCATTCAGTTTTGTTGAGGTATTGTCCATTTATGCTGCAGGGCTATGTTTCATTATGCAAAGGTACGATAAAAAAAGAGTATGAACAATAATCATGAAAATAAAGAATCAATGATATACAATATTCTGATATTTCAGCGTTATCCTATTTTACATTAAAATGGGACTGTTTTTACTCGGTATAGTTGGAGGCATTGCTTTGTCCTTGTTTTTCAGTTTTGGACCTGCTTTTTTTTCGCAGATTCAAGCGAGCATACATTATGGCTTCAGGAATTCAGTCCCCTTTCCTTTTGGTGTCAGTTGCGGCGACATCTTGATAGTGTCTATATTGCTGCTTATTTCGCATAACATTCCCATTGACGAGATGGTGCATGTGTTTGAAAACCGCTGGGTGATATATATAGGTGCGGGTGTCGTTGGAGGCTTTGGATTATATACCATGCTGTTGAAAACAAAGCATGTGACAGAGGCCAACGAGAATGATAAACTTAAATTCCACAATGTCCAGGCTCCTTCACGGTTCAATGTCTTTATGCGAGGACTAATGCTGAATTTCTTAAATCCTGTTATTTGGGTCTACTGGTGCTCTCTCGTGACATTGCTCTTGTATGGAGACTCTGAGATATCTCTCGGCCAGCGATATCTGTTTTTTGGAGGTGTGCTTTCTGCCACTCTCTTGATGGATATCCTGAAATGTAAATTGGCTTCTCTGCTGCAACGAATCATAACATTCCGCTTCCTCAAGATATTCAATAAATGTGTTGGTGTCATCTTGATTGGATTTGCAATATTTATGGTTGTATCAACTTCGTCAAAAGTCCAGTCTAACGATGGCCAAAACCCAAAGAAAACTCTTGAGAAGGTAATGAATAACCAGTTGGTTAAGAAGAAGTGACATTCTTAAGAGAGCCTGCATGGCTTATTTTACATTATAATAATATTATCCATGAAGAGAGCCACAGTTTTTGATATCATAGAGTATGATTATGAGCATAGGTCGTTTTGGAGCACTGCCTACGATGCATTGATGATGGTGCTGATAATAGTGAGTATTGTACCGTTGATGTTTCGCGAAGAGACTGTGACGTTTGTGTGGATGGATCGTATAGCGGTCAGTTTTTTCATTATTGACTATATTTTACGATGGCTGACCGCGGATTTAAAGCATAAGACTGTCAAACCATGGTTGGCTTTTATCATCCATCCTTTTACTCCGATGGCTATTCTTGACTTGGTCTCAATACTCCCGTCGTTGGGCTTTTTATGGCGGACACTGAAAATGCTCCGTATTGTACGTCTTATGAAAACGTTGCGTCTGTTTCGTTTTCTGAGATATTCGCGTCAAATACAGGTTATTGTCAAAGTGATACAAAAGGAACGCAAGATTCTGTTTGCTGTTATGTGTTTTGCTGTCTTCTATATTTTTATCACTGCCATTATCATGTTCAATGCAGAGGCAGGAGAAGAAGGAACGGCGGTCTTTGCCACATTCTTTGATGCACTTTATTGGGCTACAACAACATTGACAACGGTTGGTTATGGAGACATTTCACCGGTGTCTGAATTGGGCCGTCTCATTAGTATGATTTCCGCTATTTTCGGTGTGGCTGTAATAGCCCTTCCCTCTGGTGTCATCACGGCAAGCTATCTTGATGAACTAAGAGAGCTGAAGAAACAGAGAGAAGAATGATGCCTTGAAAATCAGGTCAGAGATTGATGTTAACAGAATCCTGTCGAATATTGTTTATTCGATATTATGATATGACTGATAAAAGCACAGAGTGATGTAATTTGGGAAATAATTGCCGGGAATTATACGGCAGTACAAAAAAAAGAGGTCTTACGACCTCTTTTCTATTAATTCTTTCTTGCTTCCAACAGTAGTTCCATCATCTTGATAGCGCTTACGCTGATTACTGTGCCGGGACCGAATATTGCAGCGGCACCTGATTTGAACAGGAAGTCGTAGTCCTGTGGTGGGATGACACCGCCGACGACAACCATGATGTCTTCGCGACCAAGTTTCTTGAGTTCTTCAATAACTTGAGGGACGAGAGTTTTGTGTCCTGCCGCCAGTGAGCTGACACCGAGGATGTGGACATCGTTCTCCACGGCCTGTTTGGCAGCTTCTGCCGGAGTTTGGAACAAAGGACCCATATCGACATCGAATCCGAGGTCGGCATATCCTGTGGCGACAACTTTTGCACCACGGTCGTGACCATCCTGTCCCATCTTGGCCACCATAATACGGGGACGGCGACCTTCGAGCTTGGCAAATTCATCAGTCAATGCCTGTGCTTTCTTGAAGAGTTCGCTGTTTTTAGTCTGAGTGCTGTACACGTTTGTAATCAGATTGATTTTTGCTTTATAACGTCCATAAACTTTTTCGAGAGCATAGGAGATCTCACCCAACGATGCACGCTTGCGGGCTGCGTCGATTGAGAGTTCCAACAAGTTACCCTGTCCACTTTCGGCACATTTTGTGAGTGCGTCAAGAGCAGCCTGGACATCATCGTTGTTACGTTCGGCACGCAACTTGGCGAGACGCTCAATCTGAGCTTTACGGACTGCGGTGTTGTCGACTTCCAATGTGTCGATGGGATCTTCGTGGTCAAGACGGTACTTGTTGATACCGACGATGGTGTCGACATTAGAGTCTATACGCGACTGTTTGCGTGCTGAAGCTTCCTCGATACGCATCTTTGGAATGCCGCTTTCGATAGCTTTTGCCATACCGCCCAGTTTCTCGACTTCTTGTATGTGGGCCCAAGCACGGTGTGCAAGTTCGTGAGTCAAGGTCTCAATATAGTAGCTTCCTGCCCATGGGTCTACCACACGGCATATATTGGTCTCTTCCTGAATATAGAGCTGGGTGTTACGAGCGATACGAGCGCTGAAGTCCGTAGGCAGTGCTATGGCTTCGTCAAGTGCGTTGGTGTGCAGTGATTGGGTATGGCCAAGGGCTGCCCCCATTGCCTCGATACATGTGCGTGCGACATTGTTGAAGGGGTCTTGCTCTGTGAGCGACCATCCAGAGGTCTGACAGTGGGTACGCAGTGCCAGTGATTTTGGGTTCTGAGGATTGAATTGCTTGACAATCTTTGCCCAGAGCATACGTGCTGCACGCATCTTGGCGATTTCCATGAAGTGGTTCATGCCGACTCCCCAGAAGAAACTCAGACGCGGAGCGAAGTCGTCGACACTCATTCCGGCATTGATGCCTGCACGCAGATATTCAAGACCGTCGGCAAGAGTATATGCCAACTCAATATCTGCAGTTGCACCGGCTTCCTGCATATGGTATCCGCTAATACTGATACTGTTGAACTTGGGCATGTGCTTGGAAGTATACTCGAAAATGTCGGCGATAATCTTCATCGACGGCAGGGGAGGATAGATGTAGGTGTTACGCACCATGAACTCCTTGAGGATATCATTCTGGATGGTACCCTGCAACTGCTCCTGGCTGACACCTTGCTCCTCGGCTGCGATAATGTAAAATGCCAAAACAGGAAGCACGGCACCGTTCATTGTCATAGAGACACTCATCTTGTCCAGCGGGATCTGGTCGAAGAGAATCTTCATATCCAATATGCTGTCGACGGCTACGCCGGCTTTTCCGACGTCACCTACAACACGCTCGTGGTCGGAGTCATATCCGCGGTGTGTCGCGAGGTCGAAAGCCACAGAAAGACCTTTCTGACCTGCAGCGATATTACGGCGATAGAAGGCGTTGGATTCCTCGGCGGTGGAGAAACCTGCGTATTGACGCACTGTCCAGGGACGCATGACATACATCGTGCTGTAAGGTCCACGAAGGAAAGGCGCAATACCTGCAGCATAGTTCAGATGCTCCATGCCTTGCAAATCTTCCTTGCCGTAAACAGGCTTTACATCAATCTGTTCCGGTGTTGTCCAGTTTTTCTCAATATGGTTATCTTTTTCCCATTGCTCAAAGGATTCTTTGGATTCTTTTTGAGCTTTGAAATCAACATTTGAAAAATTGGGTCTCATTATCAGTATGTTATATGTTTATTGTCTGTATATTATGAATTGCAAATATACATATTTTATTTTAATAAGACGAGGCTTTTTTTATAAAAAGTGGTGAGTTTGGTATCAGATAGGAACAATAAAGAGAAAAACGGCGACGTTTTCATTACGCCGCCGTTTTATACGTTTATCGTTGTTCAGCATGTAGTTTGGATTTCTTCTTGTGCTTGTTCCAGAAACCATATACCTCGCTGACGTTTCCAGCCGTGGTGAAGGCACTTATCTCGTTCTTGTTGATGTAATTCATCAGTTTTGAGAATTCGTCTTTGTTTAGCAAAGCCTCCAGCTCTATGGATTTCTCATTGGTGTAACCGCCTATGACTTCATACAGGGTGCATCCTCTCTGTAAGTCGTTTATGATGAACTGGCGTAGACGGTCATATTCTTTCGATACAATACATACTCTTTTTTTGTTGTTTAGTGATGCGGTGAAATAATCCACCACGAGCCCATTAATCCAAGTGCCGATAAGACCTATGATGACCATACGAAATGGGTTGATGGCAAAGGCGGTGCAGCAGATGACGGCTCCTGCCACAGAGACCGATGCTCCGATATCGAAATGTAAGTATTTGTTTACTATTTTCGCCAAGATATCCAGTCCGCCTGTTGAGGCGTTGATGCTGAACATCAGGGCCTGTGCTGCACTGAGTAGCAGTACAAAGCAGCATAGGTCCAGCCATGGATCGCCCATGATGGATGGTGCTCCTGTCACATGATTTTGGTTTGCAAGGATATATTCGCCTGCGGCATTCTTTGCATCCCAAGGCATCACTTTTGCCCAAAAATCGGTCAAAGGACCGAGAATCAAAGCGGTATAAACTGTCTTAAAGCCGAATTCGTGACCTATAAGTATGAATGCAAGAATGAGAAGCACAATATTGATGGCCATAATCCATATTCCGAGTCCTTGACCATTGGTGAAGATATTGCTGAGCACAATGGATAGACCTGAAATGGTGCCGATGATTAGTTTGCTGGGCACGAGGAAGTAATACACGGCGGCGGCAGTCACTGTCATTCCGAGGGTCATGATAAGTAACTCTATCCAGAATTTTTTGGTGGCTATAATACTTAGAACTTTGTTCATAACTGTTTTTCGTTTAGAATATTAGTAATAAATAAATGTTGTTTTTCTGTTTGCAAAAGTACGTAATTCCAAATGACTGCCAAAGAGAAAAAGTAAAAATATTAAGTGATATCGTATTGAACAAACCAATCTGCTTTGCCTTCGGTCAATGCCCCGTGATTGCTAATCCGTATAATCCTTTTTTACTTTCTTTTACTTCTTCCATCTTTACTTCCGAAACTTGAGTTAATATAGCCGAAATAATCTTTACTGAAATAATAAAAGTTGTAAAAAAAAAAGAGCCACCTTTTTCAGGTGACTCTTTTTTTTCGATAGCAACCAGGTGCTTATGCCTCGACGTTCTTTTCGATGGCAAGTTTACCTCTGTAATATCCGCATTCGGGACATACATGGTGGTACATGATCTGTGCACCACAGTTGCTGCATGTGGTCAGCTGTGGAGTATCCAAGCTGTCATGCGTTCTTCTCTTTCTTGTTCTCGTTTGAGAGAATCTGTGTTTTGGATGTGGCATAATTAATATTTTTTATTGTTTTATTTATTTCAAATCTTTAAGGACTGCCCAGCGAGGGTCTATGGTCTCTTCGTCGGCTTGTCCGTCATCCTCGTTTTGCGGCTCGGAGAGGTATTTCAACATTTCCGGGTTGCATGTAGGATGCCCTTCCTCATCATCGGGATGGACGCATTGTATCGGCATTGCTATCGCTACATATTCGTACATCCATTGTGCCAGATCTATTTTGTATGCACTCTCGGGTAGAATCACGACATCCTCGTCGTCGCACTTCTCTGTGTCGCTGAATTTGACGCACAGAGTCTGTTCTCCTTCTACAGGCCATTCCATCTCCTCAAGACATCTGTCACACATCGTTCTCACCTTTCCGGAGTATACGAAAAAAAACATCATCAATCGCTCTTTCTTCTCCAATCTAACGTTGAAAACGATACTTCCTCCCAGTATTTTTTCATTTTTATACTCTGAAAAAAAACTATCATTCAGGGTGAAATCATAAGTATAAGTGCCTGATTTCAAACCGCTGAACTGTATCTCTGTGTCAACGTTGCGTTCCATTTGTACACACCTAATGAGTTTGCAAAATTACAAACTTTTTTTATTCTACACAAAAAAAGATTATTTTTATTGTTTTTTTTGTCTACAGAACGTCAATTATTTCACCTCTCCAATGAGGTCGTGTTCGTAGGCTTCGGTGATGATTACATTGGCAAAATGACCAATACGTAACGATGGATGTTGTCTGATAAGTACTTCGTCATCAACATCAGGAGAATCAAACTCCGTGCGTCCCACAAAATAATCACCCTCTTTTCGGTCAATTATGGTTTTGTACACTTTGCCAATTCGTTGTTCGTTGTATTCTAACGAAATGTTCTCTTGGATTTGCATCAATTCGCTTAGTCGACGTTCTTTCTCATCGTCATTGACAGGGTCGCCAAGACTGTAAGCCGAAGTGTTTTCTTCAGGCGAATATGCAAAAATACCGAGACGGTTGAATCGGGCTTCTCTCACAAATGCTTTCAGTTCCTCATATTCAGGTTTGCCCTCCCCAGGGTAGCCTACAATCAGAGTGGTCCGAATGCTGACATCGGGTATTCTCTCACGGAATTTCTTGAGTAGCTCCAATGTGCCATTGCGGTCTATGCCCCTGTTCATGGAACTCAGGATGTTGCTGTTTATGTGTTGTAGAGGGATGTCTATGTATTTGCAAATGTTGTCGTGCTTTGCGATTGCCTCAATGGCATCTTCAGGGAATGAGGTCGGGTATGTGTAATGAAGTCGTATCCATTCGGCACCGCTCTCGTTTGCGAGACGTTCCAATAGTTCGCCGAGCTTGCGTTTGCCATACAAGTCTATTCCATAGTAGGTAGTGTCTTGGGCAATGACTATCAGCTCTTTCACGCCATTGGAGACCATCTGTTTGGCTTCGCTGACGATATCATCAATGGGACGAGAAATATGTTTGCCGCGAATCAATGGTATGGCACAATAAGAGCAACTTCGGTTGCATCCTTCGGATATTTTCAGATAAGCGTAATGCTTTGGAGTGCTTTGGAGCCGTTCGGCTTCAAGTCTGTCATGATATTCGGCCTTTAAAGATTTTACAAGCTCTCCCCATTGGTGTACGCCGTAGAACGCATCTATTTCAGGAATCTCTTTTTTAAGCTCTTCGCGATAACGTTCAATAAGGCATCCTATGGCAATGATTTTACGCTGTTTCCTGCCACGACGTTTTATCTCCACCTGTTCTAACAGCGCGAGAATGGACTCTTCTTTAGCATCGCCGATAAAACCACAGGTGTTTACTATTATTATGTCGCAATCTTTACGGTTACGGTCAAAGTATACTTGAAATCCTGATTTTTTCAGGTGTCCTGCTATATGTTCCGAGTCGGCTATGTTTTTTGAGCAACCGAGAGTGATGATGTTTATCTTCAAAACAGTACAGTTTGTTTATGCTAATGTGATACTGGTATCAATTCTCAAAAAGCGAGTCAACAAATTCCTCGGCATTGAACACTTGCAGGTCTGTCATCTGCTCGCCAAGTCCAATATAACGAACCGGGATTTTGAATTGGTCGCTGATTCCTATGATAACGCCGCCTTTGGCTGTTCCGTCCAGTTTGGTCAAAGCCAAGGCATTGACCTCCGTGGCGGCTGTGAATTGACGAGCCTGTTCTATGGCGTTTTGCCCTGTCGATGCATCCAGAACTAACAATACTTCATGAGGAGCGTCGGGAATCAGTTTTTGCATGACTTTCTTGATTTTCGACAATTCGTTCATCAAGCCAATCTTGTTATGTAAACGTCCTGCGGTGTCAATCAGAACAACGTCTACGTCTTTGGACAGTGCGGATTGCAGGGTGTCGTAGGCGACAGATGCGGGGTCGGCATTCATTCCTTGTGACACTATGGGGACACCGACACGTTCCGACCAGATTGTCAGTTGGTCAACGGCTGCGGCCCTGAAAGTGTCCGAAGCTCCGAGCATGACATTCTTGCCGGCTTGTTTGAATTGGTATGCCAGTTTGCCAATGGTTGTTGTCTTGCCAACACCGTTTACGCCGACTACAAGAATAACATATGGTTTCTTGGGCATGGGAGAGTCAAAGTCGGTAAACTCGTCATTATGGTGCTGGTTCAATAGTTCGGTGATTTCCGCTTTCAAAATATTGTTCAGCTCGGAAACACCTATATATTTGTCTCGTTTTACACGTTCTTGTATGTTGTCGATAATCTTTAGAGTTGTCTCTACTCCGACATCAGAGGAGATAAGGGTCTCTTCAAGATTGTCCAGTACCTCATCGTCAACAGTGGATTTGCCAAGTATTGATTTTGATATTTTTGAAAAAAGGCTTTGCTTGGTTTTGTCCAGACCCTTGTCGAGGGTTTCTTTTTTTTCTTTGCTGAAAAACGAGAGCAGTCCCATGGTAAAAATCTATTTAGTAATGATAAAAAACAAAGTAAAAGGATGTGATTGTTTGTTTTGCTGATTGTAGGTGTGAAGCAAACTATAACCTTTACCCTTTAAACTTTAACTTTTACTTATTGAGTTTGCAAAGATAGTGATTTTTTTTCATTTACAAGTAATGTCCCTGTCAATTTTTTTATCAGAAATGATGAAAAAATAAGTTCACTCATCAAGCTCGCGGGCCAAAGTGGTAATAATTGTTGGTTTTAATAATTTGATTGTGAGTAATGAAAGATCCGTAACCGTTAAACTTTAGACATTACCCTTTGCTTTTCATTTTGACAAAAAAAAACCTCGCTTCTCAGCGAGGCAAAACAAAAGCGTATGAAAAAAAATATCATTTCTTCTTTAAGTATTCCTGTACATTGTCAGAAGGAACAATCTCTTCCTTGAAGACGTATGCGTTGGTCTTGGGAGAACGAACCATACGGATCACCTTGGCGAAACTTTTGCCGGTGGAGGTCTTTAATGTTGCAACAACTTTCTTTGCCATAATCTATTTCCTTCCTTGATTTATTTGATTTCTTTATGAACGGTTACTTTCTTCAGGAACGGGTTGTATTTCTTCAGTTCCAGACGATCCGGGGTGTTCTTCTTGTTCTTTGTCGTGACATAACGCGACATGCCCAGTACACCACTGGCCTTTTGCTCAGTGCATTCCAGTATCACTTGTACTCTTGCGTCTTTATTTTTCTTTGCCATTTTCTTTTCTTTTTTGGAGTTGCAAAAGTACTACTTTTTTTCAATTGACAACTATTTTTTTTGAATTATTTTTGATATCTCTTGGTAAATAGTTTATTTATAGTCTGATATATTATTATTTTTTTATATGTTGTCAGCTGAAAAGTTTCTTTTTTTTCTATTCTAAATGTTTCAATTATCTATTTTTGACTGTTTTTTTTGAGCGAAACAAGATTTTTTAAATAACTATCTGATTGTTAAAAGTATGTCTATTTTTTCTTATCTTTTTTCCAGTCAAAATATATCATTCCCGCTGTCCATAGCAGTGCGCAAACAATAGCCCAGATTACACCTGTGTTCATAACATATAATTTATGTTCAGCAGGAATTGCCGTGATTTTACCGTAGGCATGGTGCTGTTGATGAAATATGGCGTGATTTGGAATATTTCGATAAAGGACATCTCTATTCTCGACATTCTGAATCCAAGTTCCCAGTGCCATCCCCATAGATTGGTGTTGTAAACACTTTTGTCCATGTCGAGAAGGAGTTTGTAGTTTACACCGCCTCCTAAGAAAAACTCTCCATTGGGGAATGGAGAATAAAGTATGGAAACGGGGGCAAGGATACTCTTTTGGCCTTTTTCGTCTCTGTCGCTGAAAACGTCATAGACTGTCCCGAACAGATTCGGCGTGGGCAATACGGCATAATTGAAATATCCGGCCACTCTTAACGATATTTTGTTAATGTTGATACGGCTGTTGATTCCGACATTCAGACCTACTCCATCCTTGCCTTTCAGTGCAGACCCCGGGTAGCGTAGACTGGCATAGCCGACATTCACAGAAGGTCCTATCTCAAAAAGTGGCAGTTTTTCCCGATGTTTGGGTGCTACACGTCCTGACGCGACGAGAGGAGCCTGGTTGCTAGCCCATAGAAGTGTGAGAGAGGAGAGATATTCGCAAACTTTGTCCATCCCGTCATAGTCAATCAGGTTGGCGTCGTCTTCGGGTTTATGGTATGGCGATTTCAGTCCTGTCGTGACAGCGAGAGTGGGCACTTGGCCGATTTTGGCGAAAGGCTCGGTGTCCGTAGCGGTGAAGATGGATTCCTCGAAAGGGGCTGTCTTGACACGGATACCTTGTGTCTCGGCCAGTTGCATTATTGTTTTGCGTGCGTCTTTCAATGAGGAGACACCTGATAACTCCAAAGCCTCGTTGGCTCTCAGCCATCCGACCATGTCTATGCTCATCATAAGTTTCACTCTGTTGATGTCGCTGTTTTCTTGCATTTCGTTTACCAGTGCATTCGAGCCGAAAAGGCCTTCTTCTTCCGCGTCGAAGGCTGCGATGATGACGGTCCTCTTCAGTTCGTTGCGGTGGGCATACAGCTGACGTGCTATCTCTATTAGTGCCGAGCTGCCAGAGGCATTGTCGTCAGCGCCGTTGTAGATTTGACCGCCTTTGACTCCGAGATGGTCATAGTGTGCTCCGAGAACGATGTATTCATTTTTCAGGACAGGGTCGTTCCCAGGTATTACAGCCACGATATTGAAAATGGTGTCACTTTTCAAAATGGCAGAACGGATTGACTGATTTGGAGTGGATTTATGGATAAAACTTCCCTGATAAGGTAGCAGGCCTATCTCTTTATAATTATTAAGTATATAGGTGCGTGCCAATGCGGCACCCTCGCTGCCGGCGAGGCGGCCTTGCAGGCTATCGGATGCCAGATAGTATAGGTGACTGCGCAGACGCTCTATGCGGCTGTCTTGGGCTTGAGTCTGTTTTGCAGGGATTGTGAGCAGCAATGCTATTGTAAATGCTGCAACTATGGCACGTGTTGCTTTTTTCATGACTTGTTATTAGAATTGGTTAATATCGTCGTTGTTTTTTACTGCGGTGATCATCTCTTCCGGCAGGTTGGGGAAAAACTGTATTCCGGTGATTCTCTCCACTTGTTTGATACTGTTGGTGTAGAAATCTTTATTGCGATTGCCTTCGTTGTTGCGGCAAATGAAGCCTATGCCTCTTGGGTGTTCAGGGTCAAGACAGACTATGACTTTAAAGAATGCTTCGGGGACAAGCACTCTATGAACTCCTATGGTCTGGTGCTCTTGTTTTAGGAACAGAGGACCGCAAATGATTATTATCTCACCATATTTCTTTGCCCATTGGCGGCAGGATATCTCAATTTCGTTCCAGTCGCCGCTGTTCAGGGCTTTGTGCTGTGGACAGGCGTTGGTAAAGAGGAAGCTCTCGTACATGGCTGTCTCGTCCCATTTGTTGTCGGCAGCGGGGCACATGTGTCCGCGAGTCCATCCGCTGTTGCGGTAGTCGTTGTTGTCGGCCCTCGGAGTTGGGACTTCTACGTCCTCATGCCATGCTGTTCCGGGTCGTTGGACGTTGCCGTTGACATGCTCGGCGGTGAGCTTCCATGCCACCCAGTTGGGGCAACGGGTCTCTTTGTTATATGATGCAATATAGGCTTTGCGGTAGAGTAGTTGTTGCGGTATGCTGTCGTTTAGAATGGGGATGTCGATACCGCGGGTGTATTTTTGAGGGTCTTCTGTTGTCTGTTCAATGGCGTTCTTGGCGGTAGACCTTGAGCCGCTGCATGAACATGCTGCGGACAATGTGGCCATACAGAGCAACAGCCCTATCTTGACTAAAAAGCGGATGTTCGTTTTTGTGGTGGAAATCATGATGATTTAAAACGGAATACTCTGCTGATTATTGTTGCTGTTGAAAAAAAACGGAGCAGACAAGCCTGCTCCGTGAGAGAGTGCGGTATTCCCTTATTATTAGGAATTACATATTTAAAATAGAGGAAACAGGCAGAGACAGGCCAAAGCCGTAAAACCATCCGTTGAGTTCTTTGAATGCTGGGACAAATTCATATCCTGCAAAGAAATTAAACATATATACATTTGCTTTCAGCATAGGAGAGATACCGAAATAAGGTGTTTTGTCAGGTTCGTATAAATTGGTTGTGGAGTTAAGAGTGTATTTCTTTGCGATGTTCAATCCCATGCTGAGGGAAGGCCTGATCCAGATGGCTTTTTTACCGAACTTGAAACCTATGACGCTCCAGTGTATGGACCATGTCGGTTCGCGGTATTCAGAATTGGAGATGACAATCTGTTCCCCGTTTCCAAATCCGAACATAAGGTTGCCTAAATAGAATCCTCCAGGGTAATGTGCTTGGTGAAAATAACCTGCGAATCCTGTCCAGATATTATCCACATTGAAGAAATCGCCCCAGTTGATTGTGGGACTGGAAAAATACCTTGTGTCAGGTGTTGTCTTGAATGATGAAAAACAATCATTGTTGATTTTTGTGAGGGACAATTCTTTCCCGTTTCCTGCATAAGTAGTGCTGACACACAGGAACGATAAGACAAGTAAACTTGTTAGTGCTTTTCTCATGATGTTATTGTAATATTTGTAATTCTGTTAACAATGCAAAAGTACAAAAAAAGAGCGATTATTTCTGAAAAAGTTTTAAAAAAAGTTATAATCCTCTCGTTTCTAACTTTCTTGTTTTTTTGAAAAATGCATTTTTTTTTGCTCAAAATATTTGTCTACATCGGAGAAAGTTCGTATTTTTGCAAATTCAAATAAGGTATAACTTGGTAAGGTTTAAAGTTTAACTGTCAAAGGGTATTTCGCTCTTATAATCAGCAGATATACCATTTTGCTTTATTTTTGTCATTACTTAAAACAACAATAATATGGTAGATTACAAAAAAATAGGATTGGTAAACACCCGTGCGATGTTCGCCAAAGCAGTGGACGGCGGCTATGCTATCCCCGCATTCAACTTCAACAACATGGAACAGATGCAGGCCATTATCCAGGCTGCTGTCGAGACCAAGAGCCCTGTCATTTTGCAGGTCAGTAAGGGCGCCCGCGACTATGCCAACCCGACTCTTCTGCGCTACATGGCCGAAGGTGCCGTCGAATACGCAAAAGAGCTTGGCTGCCCCAATCCCCAGATTGTGCTGCATCTCGACCACGGCGACAGTTTCGAGACCTGCAAGAGTTGCATTGATATGGGTTTCTCCAGCGTGATGTACGATGGTAGTGCTCTGCCCTATGAGGAGAATATCAAGATTTCGCGCCAGGTGGTAGAGTATGCCCACAAGTACGATGTCACTGTAGAGTGCGAGCTCGGTGTCTTGGCCGGCGTTGAGGATGAAGTGGCCTCCGAGGTGAGCCACTACACCAAACCCGAGGAGGTCATTGATTTCGCCACCCGTACCGGTTGCGACTCTCTGGCTATCTCAATTGGAACCTCGCATGGTGCTTACAAGTTCAAACCGGAGCAGTGCACCATTGACCCACAGACCGGTCGCCTTGTGCCTCCTCCGCTGGCTTTCGATGTTCTCGAGGCTGTTGAGAAGAAACTCCCCGGCTTCCCCATCGTTCTTCACGGTTCCAGTTCAGTGCCACAGGACGAAGTCGACATTATCAACGCTAATGGCGGAGCCCTCAAGGCCGCTGTGGGTATTCCCGAAGAACAGCTTCGCAAGGCGGCCAAGAGTGCCGTTTGCAAGATCAACATCGACAGCGACAGTCGTCTGGCAATGACTGCCGCCATCCGCAAGCATATGGCTGAGCACCCCGACCATTTCGACCCGCGTCAGTATCTGAAGCCTGCCCGCGAGAGCATGAAGAAGATGTACATCCACAAGATTGTCAACGTGCTTGGCTCGAACGACAAACTTTAAAACATGATTAAAAAGGTGAAAAAACATTCCATGTAGGAGTGAACCCCGAAGGTTGGAAAAACTTTCGGGGTTTTATTTTGTGAAAGAGACAACGATAAGAGGATTGTTTAATAACTGAGACAAGATTCTTTTTGTTGCAGTGTATTTGTAAATCCACCTCAAAAATGAATGTCAGTTGTTTCGTTAGATAATGGGAGGTTATATAAAAACGCCGATAGTTCTGTGCTATCGGCGTTTACTCGAGTCTGATTATTAACAAATGGTAATTACTCCAATTGTTTCCAGCAGCTGATGTCGTCTTTTTTGATTTGTAAAATTGCCCACATAATAACCAGAGATATTGGAGTTATAATGGCTTGGGTAATTATTTGAGAATTGTCTGGTGAAGAGCCAATCTCTGAAAACTTTCCCTTCATAATAAACCAAAGAATAAGGGTTGACACTAAGCATATTGCGGCAACAATGCAATTTAACCAAAATCCTTTTTTCTTCCAGTTTAATATCATACCGTTACCAATAATTATTCCAATGCAAGCTAATATTCCGATTACTAGCATAAGACGTAAGCAAGTTTGGATTGTTTGATATGGAGATAAGTCAATCGAAAAAGGTAATGATTGGATTTGTTGAACAATGTTAGTGCTCCCAAATTGTAACAGAGACCTAATAACAGTGATTGCATTGGCAATGATGCCTAACCATAACCAGAATGTAACAAAACCATGACGATTTTTTTGTTGGTTTGTTTTTGTAATTTCCTCTGACATACTAATTTCCCTAATCCGTGTCGGGCACAACTTTTAAAAGAGGGTCCAATTTATTCACTTTTTGTTCATTCAAACAGACAGAACCCTTTAATCTGTTAGATGATCACTGTTTAACAAAACATTGCAAGTGCAAAGATACGTTTTTTTTTCTTTTTTCAGAGAATTATTTGTTTTTTTCTGTTAGATTATGTTGTGGGGGGGTAAATATTTGATAATGCGTTAATTATATTATAAAGTAAAAAAATAGAATTCAAAAAAAATAACGTTTGGCACTCGCGTCCGTTAAAATCAGTTAATCTGATTTAATGTTTTTTTAGTTATTTGCATAGCATAAAACTTGTGGTATTTTTGAAATTACATTCGTGCATGAGATTATTTCGGAGGAGTGAAAATGTCCGCCTTTCTTCATGTACACTCTTTTGAAAACACAGTGGAGGACTTGACGGATTACTGCAATCGTAAGGGTGGCACATTGGTGTGAGACTCTACCACGGAACAAATGTTGAAATACAGCGGATAAATCTCAATATGAGTCGCGTGGGCAATGACATTGGTAATGGATTATATCCTTTTTTTGAATTAATAAAAAAAATTCTGCTATTTTACACAAAATCTGTATATTTGCAATTCCTTTCTGATAGTAGAAAGGATGTTAATTTATTGAAAAAAAACAAAATAAGCAATAAATGAGAAAGCTTGCAGTGGTCGCTTTCGGCGGTAATGCCCTGCTTCGCAGCGGCCAGAAAGGTACATATAAAGAACAACTTGCAAATGTGGAACAGACTTGCGAGAGTTTGTGCAATTTGCTGAAACGAGGCTATAACGTCGTTATTGGACACGGCAACGGCCCTCAGGTCGGCAATGTCATGCTGCAGCATGAAGCTGGCCGTGCCAAGGGCATCGAGGCTATGCCTATGGATTTCTGTGTAGCCGAAACACAAGGTTCTATCGCTTATCTGATAGAGATGGGTCTTCGCAATGTCATGGCACGTAATGACATCCAGCGTAATGTGGTGACACTCATCACTCAGGTGTCTGTCAACAAACTTGACCCGATGTTCCAGAACCCTACCAAACCTGTTGGACCTTACTACACAAAGGAACAGGCAGAACAGTTTGCCGCCGAGACTGGCGCCAAGTATAAGGAGGATCCTAAGGGCAACGGCTGGCGTAAAGTTGTGGCGTCGCCGAGGCCGGTGCGTATCAACAATATTAAAATTGTCGAGAAATTAGCCAAGGCCGGCAATATCGTCGTCACTGTAGGTGGCGGCGGCATTCCCGTGGTTGAGGAAAGCGACCGTGTGACTGGTGTCGAGGCTGTCATCGACAAGGACCTTGCCAGTGCACTCTGTGCTATCGAAATCGGAGCCGACGAGTTCTTCATCCTCACCGATGTGCCTAAGGTATACATCAATTTCCGCAAGGAGAATGAGCAGGCTCTTGACACTATAACCATCGCCCAGGCCAAGAAGTACCTCGACGAAGGTCAGTTTGCCGAAGGCTCGATGGCTCCCAAGGTGCGTGCTGCCATCATGTTCGTCGAGAACGGCGGCAAGGAGTGCATCATTACCGAAGCAGGCCAACTCAACAACCCGCACTGCGGAACGAGGATTGTTCGATAACGAACAATCCAATTTTGAATTTTGAATTTCGAATTTTGAAATGGAGAATCCACTGTATACAAAGAGTAAAAGGTTGGCATTGGATATTATTCAATTGAACAAGTGTCTGCTTGAAAAAAAGGAATATGCAATGTCAAATCAGATTCTTCGCAGTGGAACAAGCATTGGTGCCAATATTAGAGAAGGTAAACGTCCGCAAAGTGATGCAGATTTGATCAGCAAATGGTCAATAGCTTTAAAGGAAGCAGAAGAAACTCAGTATTGGTTGGAATTGCTGTCAGAATCAGGTTATATAGATAATGAGACGTTTGATAAACTAAATTTTCAAACAGAAGAGGTTATTAAAATACTTGTGACAGTAATTCGTAATAAAAAAGAGTCCGTTCAAAATTCGTAGAATAAAAGTTCAAAATTCAAAACACAAAGATGACAATTTCGAAATTCAAAATTCATAATTCAAAAATAAATATTATGGCTTACAATTTAAGAAACCGCAATTTCCTGAAGATTTTAGACTTCAGCCCGAAGGAACTCAATTATTTGCTTGACTTGGCCCGTGACCTCAAACGCGCCAAATATGCAGGATGTGAGAAGCCCACGATGACTGGCAAGAACATTGCCCTTATCTTTGAGAAAACTTCAACCCGTACTCGTTGCGCCTTCGAGGTTGCCGCTAAGGACCAAGGTGCTCACGTTACCTATCTTGGACCTACCGGTAGTCAGATAGGCATCAAGGAAAGTATGAAGGACACTGCTCGCGTGCTTGGACGTATGTTTGACGGTATCGAGTACCGTGGCTTCGATCAGGCCACCGTCGAGGAACTCGCCCAATATGCTGGCGTCCCCGTTTGGAACGGTCTTACCGCTGAAGCTCACCCTACTCAGATTCTTGCCGATTTCCTTACTATCCAGGAGCACACTGACAAGCCCCTCAACCAGGTGAAGTTCGCCTATATTGGCGATTCTCGCTATAATATGGGCAACAGCTTGATGGTTGGCGGCGTGAAGATGGGTATGGATATCCGCATCATCGCACCCAAGAAACTGCAGCCTTCTAAAGACCTTGTCAAACAGTGCCAGGCTATCGCCAAGGAAACCGGTGCCAAACTCACCGTCACCGACGACGTCGAGAAGGGCGTGAAGGGTCTCGATTTCATCTACACCGACATCTGGGTGTCAATGGGCGAACCCGACAGTGTGTGGAAAGAGCGTATCAAGATGCTTATGCCTTACCAGGTCAATGCTGATCTGATGAAGAAGACCGGCAATCCCAAGTGCAAATTCATGCACTGCCTTCCGTCGTACCATAATCTGGAGACCAAGGCCGGCCGCGATGTTTACGAAAAGTTCGGTCTGAACGGAATCGAAGTCACTGAAGATGTGTTCGAAAGCGAGAACAGTATCGTCTTCGACGAGGCAGAGAACCGTATGCACACCATCAAGGCTGTCATGGTTGCCACTTTGGGCGACTAATACCAATGTTATATTCTGAATGTTGAATTTTGAATGGCTTGCCGTTCAGAATTCAACATTCACTTTTTAGTTTGTTTTCATTTATAACAAGATGAATTGGTTTGTTAATCTTCTTACCAATGGTGGTGTTGGTACTACGGTGCTTATGCTTTCCGTTTCCATCTTTGCAGGTCTTATTCTTGGTAAATTCAAAATCAAAGGCATTACTCTTGGCATTACTTGGGTGCTCTTTGTGGGCATTGCCCTCAGTGCTTTCGGAGTGGAGTGCAACCACGATATGTTACATGTCATCAAGGAGTTCGGACTGATGCTCTTTGTCACGGCTGTCGGCTTGCAGGTGGGCCCCGGTTTCTTCAAGAGTTTCAAGAAGGGCGGACTGGCCATGAACGGCATGGCATTGGTCAATGTAACTCTCGGTGTGGTCATCACCGTTGTTATTGCCAAACTGGCCAACCAAGACCTGAAGGCCATGGCTGGTGTCTACACCGGTGCTGTCACCAATACTCCAGGTCTGTCGGCTGCACAGCAAACTGTGCGCGACCTCGGTATGAATGGAGTCGCCGACCAGATGGCAAGCGGCTATGCGGTGGCCTATCCTCTGGCAGTGGTAGGCATGATTATGACCTGTATTCTGTTGCGTCCGATCTGCTGTATTGACCTGAAAAAGGAACCCATGACCGAGGACTCTCTTGAACTCAAGGCCGAGAAGAAAGCCTCTCCGACATCGCAGAGTCGTAAGGTCAATCTGATTCCCATATTCGTCATCGTCGCCCTTGGTATTGTGCTGGGTTCGATACCGATACCTGTCGGCATGTCGGCTCCCGTCAAATTAGGATTGGCAGGCGGACCCCTTGTTGTTGCACTTATCGGCAGCTGGTTGGGAGTGAAGAAAGGCTGGTTCACCATTGAATTCACCGATAGCCATGGTGTTTGGATGTTGCGCGAGGTGGGCATCGCCCTCTTCCTCGCAGGTGTGGGGCTGAGTGCCGGCAGCAGCTTCCTCTCCACCATTCAGACCGGTGGCTACATGTGGGTTGTCTATGGCGTGATTATTACAATAATACCTCCCATATTAGTGGGTCTGTTCGGCCGTCTGGTGCTCAAGATGAATTACTATACCCTTATGGGCTTCATCGGCGGTAGCCATACCGACCCACCTACGCTGGCTTTCGCCAATACCGTCGCTCCAGAGGGGTGCAAACTCCCAAATACTGGCTATGCCACTGTTTACCCGTTGACCATGTTTTTACGTATTTTCACCGCACAGCTTTTGGTTCTTATAGCTTAACGAATATGAAACGGACTGTTTTATTGTATGTGTTTTTTCTAATGCCTGCTGTGGCTGCCATCGCTCAGCCGGCTAAGCCAAAGGAGAAAGCCAAGCCGGAGACTCCGCAGAAGGTGATGATCACACCCTACGGTTTTGTACGCAATTATCTGAATTTCGACTCGCGTCGCACCATGACGGTCTGTGGAGGAGAATACAATATGATTCCTTACGACGAGGACTGGAATATTACGGAGGTCCAGGCGGCCGTTTACGGCGACGAGGAGCGTTTCGACCGCAATGCTGTCCCCGAGACGCACCTTCTAGCGTTGAGTACACGTTTTGGGTTGAAGCTTGAGGGTCCCCAGCTGCTCGGTGCCAACTCGTCGGGTAGGATAGAGACCGATTTTGCCGGTTTTGGCAATAACAATACCGTGTTGCGTCTCAGACTCGCCTATATGCGTCTGGACTGGGGCGGCAAAATAGGGCAGAGCCTCACCATAGGTCAGGATTGGCATCCTCTGAGCGGTGATATTATGCCCGAAGTGCTTGGTATGGCGGCAGGAGCCCCGTTCCGTCCCCACAGTCGCACACCTCAGGTGAGTTACACCTGCTGGCTGCCTTGGCGTTTCGGCTTCACCGCTGCAGCATTGTGGCAGTACCAATTCACGTCCCCGGGTCCTGACGGAGAATCTGCAGCCTATGCCAACCGTGCACTGGCTCCCGAATTGTTTGTGGGACTCAACTATTCCGATGAAAGAATCAATGCACAGTTAGGTGTTGACTATACCAATCTGGATATCCGTCGGGAGATTGCTATCGTGGATGGTATTTCAGGCCTTGAACTATACAAGCACCTTGACGAGAGTCATTGTCTCTCTTTCTCGCCGACACTCTATTTCCAATACACTGAAGGCAAGTTTGCAATGAAATTCCGCTCCACCCTTGCCGAGAATCTTGGACATCTCACGATGCTCAGCGGATATGCCATGGTGACAAAACAGTCCGACCCGTCATTTATGGGCTACAAGCCTATGCGTTCTTCGGTAAGCTATCTCAATTTCGCCTATGGCACACGATGGCGTGCCGACCTCTTTTTGGGCTATCAGAAAAACCTCGGTCTCGCCGAAGGATACAACATTGCCGGATTCGCCCTTGTCGGAGCCGACAACCTCTATATGAAGAAAGGTGTCGACAATATCAACAGCATATACAGAGTCGCCCCATCCATCAGTTTCAATACATCGGCTTTCAATATCGGCCTCGAATATGAGTGCACGGCAGTGACATATGGCGACCTTCAGGCTGACGGAACGGTGGCTGGAAACGACAATCTGCGGCAGGTGGTGAATCACAGAATCTGTGCCTTGGTGAAATATAATTTCTGACAGCGGTTTGGATTAATTTAGTATATTTGCATTTTATTACAGTAGTAAAAGATTAGCTTATGAAACGTATAACTTTCTTGATTTCATTGTTTGCCGTCATCGGCAGTCTGGCTGCCCAGCCGACCAAACATATCACATTGGAGGATATCTGGGCTAAGGGGACCTTCTTACCCAGGGGCATATCGTCCATACGCTCCATGAACGATGGAGAGCATTATTGTGTGCTGACTCGCAGCGGTATAGAAAAATATTCGTACAAGACTGGCGAGAAGGTGGCCACGCTATGTGTCTTCAATGGCCCCGCCATGTCCAAGAAAGCCAAGCCGCTGCCTCCTATCGAGTCTTATGAGTTCTCCGCCGATGAGAAGAAGATATTGCTCAGTGCCGGTTTTGAGCCTATTTACCGTCATAGCGGCGTGTCGGACTATTACATCTATGATGTCGAGGCAGGTACTTTCGAGATGATTTCGCAACAAGGCAAGCAACGACTGACCACTTTCTCGCCCGACGGCACCAAGGTGGCTTTTGTACGTGACAACAATCTTTTTTATATTGACCTCGCCGACGGTTCGGAACATCAGATTACCACTGACGGCAGAATGAACGCCATCATCAATGGTACAACCGACTGGGTCTATGAGGAAGAGTTTGCTATAACTCAGGGCTTTTATTGGAGTCCAGACTCGCGTCGCATAGCCTTCTACCGTTTCGATGAAAGCAACGTCAAGGAATTCACCATGCAGACATGGGGCGAGCTCTATCCGGATAACTACACCTACAAATACCCTAAGGCAGGTGAGGACAACTCTGTCGTGGATATCTATATTTATGATTTGGAGGCAAACAGGTCCATCCGTCTCAACACAGGCAGTGAGAACGACCAGTATCTGCCACGGATGCAGTGGACAAAGGATGCCAACATATTGGCTTTTATGCGTATGAACCGTCTGCAGAACAAGATGGAACTGCTGCTTGCCAATGCAACTACGGGAAAGATTGATTTGCTCTATCTTGAGGAGAGCTCGACATATGTTGATGTCCCCGATACATGGAAATTCCTCAACGACGGCAAGTCATTCATCATAACCAGCGAAAAGGACGGCTATAACCATATCTACCTTTATGGTATGGACGGCAACTTGATAAGGCAGATTACAACAGGCAACTTCGACGTTGTTGATATTTGTGGTATCGACGAGAAAAACCAGAAGATTTACTATCGCAGCCATGAGAGCAGTCCTATTAATACAGATCTCTATGTCATTGACTTCAAAGGCAAGAAGAAACAGTGCCTGAACAATGACGGTCGTCTTGGCACATATCAGGCCTCTTTCAGCAACGGCTGTAAGTACTATATCAGCATTTTCAGCGATGCAAACACACCTCCGATATACACTCTTCACGACGCCAAAGGAAAATTGATAAAGGTATTGCAGGACAATGCCGAGTTGCAGCAACGACTCGTCCAGTATGGCCGTGAAAAGAAAGAATTCGGTGTTTTGACTACATCTGAGGGTATTGAACTGAACTATTATATCATCAAGCCTGCCAATTTCGACCCCAATAAGAAATACCCGTTGTTTTTCTATGTCTATGGTGGCCCTGGCAACCAGCAGGTCACCAATAGCTACGGCTGGAGCGACTACAACTGGTTCCGTATGCTCGCTCAGAAGGGCTATGTCGTGGCTTGTTTCGACGGCCGCGGTACAGGTGGACGTGGTGCTGCTTTTAAGAAAGTGACTTACAAAAATCTTGGTCATTACGAGTGCATCGACGCTATCGAGGCTGCCAGATGGTTTGCCAAACAACCATGGATTGACGAGAGCCGTATCGGTATCTTCGGATGGAGCTTTGGTGGTTACCTCTCGTCGCTCTGCATCCTCAAAGGAAACGATGTCTTCAAGACTGCCATTGCCGTTGCTCCCGTCACCACATGGCGTTATTACGATAACATCTACACAGAACGTTTCCTGCAGCGTCCTCAGGACAATCCCGCCGGATACGACGATAATTCACCGATCAATTTCGCTGACAGGCTTACAGGCAACTATCTGCTTGTCCATGGCACAGGCGATGACAACGTGCATTTCCAGAATGCTCTGGACCTCATCACCGCTCTCGAAAAGGCCGACAAACAATTTGAGATGCGTGTGTATCCAAACAAGAACCACAGCATCTATGGTGGCAACACACGCCTGAATCTCTACAAATTGATGACCGACTTCATCTTGCGGAAATTATAACAGATAAAAAATATTTCATAAAAATCCCGATTTGTTCGGGATTTTTTGTATTTTTGTATCTTGTTATATTGGGTTAAAAAGTACCCAACGGTTTGTTTTATAATAATGTATGTAAAATGAGGAAGATATTTACCATATTGGCTTTTGCCATCCTGCTGCAAGTTTCGGCCAATGCACAGTTCGTCCGTTATGGCGGTCGCGTCGGTTTTGGAGCTTCTTATATCTCTGACGACCTTCTTACCCATTCGCCTATCCTTGGCTTCAATATGGGTGGGTATGCCGACTATATGTTCACCGATATGAAAAACCCATGGGCTGACAATATCTATCTGCAGGTTGGATTCAATATCATACGCCGCGGTTCGACATTCCAGCAGGTCTTCGTCAACGAACCTCGCTCGATACGCCAAGGCTATTATCATAATTGGTATGCACAGATACCTGTGCTGTTTGGGTTTAAATATGAGATTCCTCAACTCCCTGCCGAGAATTTCGTTAATTTCTATATCGGACCCACTCTTAATGTCGGTATCTTTGGCCGTTTGTGGGACAGACAAGTGACCCCTGGAACACCTCAGACGTCAATCAACTACGATACCTATATCACTGGCGACAAGTTCTCCCGTCGCTCATTCCGTCACATGCGCAGATTTGACGTTGGTGTCATCGTCGGTGTAGGCTACCAATGGCATAACCTCACTTTCGACCTCCACCTTGACCATGGTTTCATCGCTCTGATGAAAAAGGACGACGTGCTGAATTCAATGGAGATAAATCAGACAGGCGGAACGGTGACCAATACTGACGAAAGCGGTCATACCACTCAGACGACAATCCGTAACCGTAACTCATATACCGGTACCAACCAGGCTATCATGTTCAGCGTTGGCTACCAGTTGCCGATAAACAGATTTTAATCCCCTGGATACATCTCAAATAATTAACCCCGAAAGTTGGAAAAAACTTTCGGGGTTAATTACATCTGTCCGATTTTAATTATTTGTCTTCTTTGTTTTCTTTCTTGAGATTTGCGTATTCTGCATTCAGCCCATTGACGATTTCTTCGGTAATATCCATACCCTCATTGCCGTATAAGATGGGGCTGCTGCTGAATGAGCGTGCCAGAATCAGGTCGAACTGCTGGTTCTGTGCGTTGTATTCGCGGATGAAGTTATACACTGCTCTCGTCATTTTCTCGCTCTCGGCAATGGTCTTGTTCTGAATCTGCATAGTATATTCGCCTTCAAGACTCTGGAGCTTCTGCAGACGGGCCTGGAGTTCTTTCTCTTTGGCTTGCTGCTGTGCCAGAGTCATGTTGTCTGCTCCTCCTTTGGTGTAGGCCTCGTAGTCTCTCTGCCACTGTGCCATCTGTGCTTTGTAGCTGTTCTCCTTGGCGGTTTTGAAGTCAGTCAGCTGCTTCTCCAAATCCTTGGCATATTGATATTTTGCCATCAAGGTGTCAGTATTTACATAGGCTATCTTCAGGCCACCCTCGTTGGCAACTACTGGTTCTTTGGCGTTGGGATTCACCTTGCTGCCGTTTTTTGCTCCGATTCCAGTGAAATGAAAAATGTAGAGCAGCACAAGTCCTGCCAGCAAAATGATATTGATGACGGGCAGGCATTTGCATTTCTTTTCTTCTTTGCATTCACAAATGGGTGCGGTGGGCTCGGGAATGATGTCCTTTGGCTCTACGGCGTTGCTTGCTGTATCGTTGGCCTCAAAGGTGACAGCGTTTTCATCTAATTTATCTTCTTCCATTTTTTTTATTATTTCCATTTTTTTACAATTATTAATTTTCGATTTCGCCTATTGTGTCGATGGCACGTTGCACGCGACGTATGGTCTCTTCCTTGCCCAGCATTATGACGAGGGTCAGCATGTCGGGACCGACAGTCTTGCCGACCACGGCGAGGCGTAGCGAGTTCATCACTTGTCCCATATTCAGCTGGTTGCCTACGATGTAATCGTCGAGCAGTGCCTTGTGGATGGCATCGTACTCAAATGGGACGGTATTGAGAATCTCTATCACTTTGGCCATATGTGTCGTCATGCCAGGTTTCCAGCGTTTCTTGATGGCTGCCGGGTCGTACTCGGTAGGAGCCTCGAAGAAATAACTCGTCGTGTCCCACATCTCGCTGATGAAGTTGATGCGTTCCTTCATCATGCCGCATACTTTGACCACGTAGTCGTGACTGGCTTTTACACCATGTTCGTCAAGGCAGGGTTGGAACATCTCTGCAACTTCTTCGTCGCTGTGCATCTGCATGTATTCGTGATTGAACCATTTGGCCTTCTCCACGTTGAACTTGGCACCGCTCTTGCTGATATGGGCGATATCGAACAGTTTTATCAGCTCGTCCATGGAGAGAATCTCCTGCTCGGTGCCTGGGTTCCATCCTAATAAAGCAAGTATGTTGACCACAGCCTCTGGAAAATAGCCGCGTTCACGGTATCCGCTGCTTAGTTCGCCGCTCTTTGGGTCGTGCCAGTCGAGGGGGAATACGGGGAATCCGAGCCTGTCGCCGTCGCGTTTGCTCAGCTTGCCGTTGCCTTCAGGCTTTAGCAGCAGGGGCAGGTGGGCGAACTGCGGCATGGTCTCTTCCCAGCCAAAAGCTTTGTAAAGCATCACATGGAGCGGCGCCGAAGGCAGCCATTCCTCGCCACGGATTACATGGCTTATCTCCATGGTGTGGTCGTCAACGATGTTTGCCAGGTGATATGTGGGCATGCCGTCACTCTTAAAGAGCACCTTGTCATCCAACAGGTTGGAATTCATTGTCACGTCGCCACGAATAAGGTCGTGGACTGTAATCTCAGTATCGGCAGGGAACTTGAAACGCACCACGTAAGGCTCACCGCTCTCTAACCGCCGTTGTACTTCGTCGGCACTGAGGCTGATGCTGTTCTGCATCATGCCACGTGTGTTGCAGTCATATTGGAAAGTCTTTTTCTGAGCTTCATACTCTTTGCGTTTAGCTTCCAGCTCCTCGGGCTTGTCGAATGCGTAGTAGGCCCATCCGTCGCGTAGCAGCTGGTCGGCATATTGCTTGTACATAGGCTTGCGGTCGCTCTGGCGGTAGGGACCGTAGTCGCCTCCAATATGGACGCCCTCGTCGAATTTGATTCCAAGCCATGTGAGTGCCTCAATGATGTAGTCCTCGGCACCGGGCACAAAACGGGTCTGGTCGGTGTCTTCTATGCGGAGTATCATTTTACCGCCATTCTGGCGGGCAAACAAATAGTTGTATAGGGCAGTGCGGACGCCGCCGATGTGTAAAGGCCCCGTCGGGCTCGGTGCGAATCTAACTCGTACTTCTTGTGACATTAGTGATAGATTATTTTTTTTATGAAAACGCGATGATTGATGATATATTGTCAAAATGTCATTAAAAAAATCTATATCCGTTTCAGCCACTGGTTAAAGAAACGATCATAAATAATATACCCGTCGGAAGCATGGTAAATCAGCTCTCTTTTTGTGAGGACATCCAAGGAAGCCTTGACGCTGCTTGCACTCGGCAGACGGTATTTTTTCAGGAAGTCTTTGCTTAGGGGTTCTGCAACTTTCTCTTCCTTTGCGATGGCCTTGATTACAGAAGTTTGGTTGTCAGTTAGAAACAGTATTATGGTTTCGTACTGAGTCCTGTTGCTTTCGGAGACTTTGTAGATGGCTTCATTTACTTGACTGTCGCTCTTTATGTTGCCTCCGACTTCATATAGACGGTTAAGAATGGATTGTATGTACCAGGTGTGACCATCGAAGGTGCTGTAAAGTTTTCTGAAGATGTCTTTGTCGAGACTCCATCTCCTGATATTGAAGAAATTAGATGCAAAAGAATAGTATACAGCTATATCAAGAGGCTCAAGATTCATCATGTCGGTACTCTGGAAAAAAGGTCGTTGAGGCGAAAGAAACATTTCGGACATCAAATGTTGGCGGCTGCCTGAGAAGATGAAGTGGACATTTCTAGTGAACTGTATCTGTGAGCGAAGCAATGCCTCGGTACCTTGTTCGGGATAATTGGTGACTTGTTGGAATTCGTCTATTGCTATGAAGATTTCGCGAGGTATTTTTTTTAGATATCCAAAAATGTTTTTTATCGTTGTTTCGGTCAGAGATGTGTCGATGTTCAATGTGACGTTAGGCATTCCTGTCAAAGGATCCAGTCCTATTGTTGGTCTCATGGAGGCAAAAAGCTCCATTATTTTGCGACCTATCTGTTTCCCTTTCGATATGGCTGCGTTCATTACGGCTTCACCAAACATTTGAACAAAGTCGTTCTGGTTTTTGGATGGGAAAATGTCAATATATATGCAAAGGGCATCCTTGTTTTCTGCACTTATTTGATGAAAAAGGTGCCATATTAGACCTGTTTTCCCCATTCTTCGAGGAGAAACAAGTGTGATATTTCTGCCATTATAGAGGGCAGATTTGAGTTTTTCTGTCTCCTCTACTCTATCGCAAAAATATTTCGGACTTTCGTAACCTTGACATATAAAGGGATTTATAACCGCGGATTTCATTATTAGCCTTCTTTGTTGAAAAAGTTTTTATTACGTAAATTTCGTTACAATAATTTCGTAATGCAAAAATACATCTTTTTTATTTAGTGGCAAAATATTTTTTTTATTTTTCGGAAAACATGTATTTTTGCATTGTCAATTCCTTAATACTTAATTTCATATGAAGAAATATCTTGTTTTTGTCCTTGTTTCCTTGGTAAGCATTAATGCTTTTGCTCAGAATATCAAATACTACGAAGGTGCAATGAGAATACCGAGGGATATTATGCCGCTGTGCCAAAATGATGATGTGGAGGAGGGTAATAATGGTGAGTATACACATGGGAAATATGCCTATTATAATAATGCCGATGGTGACAGGGTATGGCATGGCGAGTTCAGAATAATGTCAAAAAAGTCATCTGAAAAAGATATTCCTGTTGTTATTACGGGACGGTATAATCATGGTAAGAAAACAGGCAAATGGGTTATATCGTATGAGGGAAATGTGGATACTGACTATAATTATCGACTTGAAGTTGAATTTAAAGATGACCGTCTGAATGGTCCATATACACGTACTATTTTTGATGATAAAGTTAAGGATGTCTGTAGTGGTACCGTAATTGAAGGATTGATAATAGGTAAGGTGACAGAAAAACAATCAGGATTCTTTGATATGGAGATTGTAGGAGAAGTAGGGAAAGACGGTTTGCCAAAAGGAATTTGGACAGTGACACAAGAATCAAAAATGGGGATTGTTCAAAGAAGATTATATAGAAATGGGGCTCTGGTTTATGTGGAGGAGACGGATAACTCCACAGGAGAGAGAACATTATACTATTGTGCCTTTGAGGGTCAGACCCGTGCTCCAAAAGCAAGTGAAATACGTGATACAATTATTGATGAGTACGATTGTATTGTGTATAATGGACACATAGCAAGACGTGCATTTGATCTTGGACTAGACATAGATAGCCGTTTAGAAATTGATAAAATTAATATTTCGGATGTGGCACCTGGTAATATTTTTGTAGTTCAGACATCTAGATGGGGAGATGTTTATTCAGAGGAAGCATATGTTCAAGGTATGTCATATGTACCAGTCGATATAATTTTCGAGAATGTAATTGAACTGGAGCCAGAACCAGAACAAGAATATGAACCAGATTATTATTTTGATGAAGATGGGGTTAAATATGTTCAGTTGATAAATGATGAAGATGAAGATGATGATGACGAAGTGTTTATTTTTGTTGATGAGCAAGCCTCTTTCCCAGGAGGAGATGAGGATCTCATGGAATACCTCAACAAAAATATCCACTATCCTGAGGAGGCGGCTGAGAACGGTATCGAAGGAGTGGTGGTTGTTAAATTCGTGGTTGAGAAGGATGGCAGCATTACTTGTGCACAAGTACTACGAGATATTGGAGGTGGTTGTGGTAAGGAAGCTCTCCGTGTCGTCAATGCCATGCCTCGATGGAATCCTGGCAAGCAGATTGGTAGACTTGTACGTTCTGAATTTACGTTGCCAATTCAGTTTGAGCTTCGTGATAAAGTGCCGGAAAAATAGTGTCCCCTCATCGCTCGGATTTTGTTGAGGATTGGCTAATAACATCACCCTATCCCCAACTGGCTGAAGTTCTTCTTGCCCCTAAGGTGATAGTCCAGCAGCAGTTTTCCTTTGTAGACGCAGCTTACTTCTTGAGGGCTGAGTCTTGAGCGTTTCTCTTTCAGGGAAGGTTTCCATTGGCGGTATTCCTTGTGAGCCTTGAAGACGGCCTTGAACTCGCCGCTTTTGCCCTGTAGTAGGAAGGTCATTGCCGCCACCCCGTCGAGGATTATGCGAAGCCTTATGACCTTGCCACGGCGTTTTTCGGGCAGGTTCTTGTAAAGCATGGCGAGGTTGTTGCGGAAATTGAGCTGGGTCTTGAAAGGCGAGCTTTTTGGGAGGGTGCCGCCACCGACATGATAGACCACAGCGTCGGGGCAATAGACCACTTTGTAACCGCGGTTCTTGCAACGCCAGCAGAAATCTATCTCTTCCATGTGGGCGAAGAAGTCTCCGTCCAAGCCACCCATCTCTTTCCAAACAGATGATTTGACAAACATGGCGGCTCCCGATGCCCAGAAGATTTCACGCGAGTCGTCGTACTGACCATTGTCTTTCTCGATTGTGCTGAAGATACGTCCACGGCAGAAAGGATAGCCGTAGCTGTCGATGAATCCGCCGGCACCGCCGGCATATTCAAAGGTGTCGCGTTGGTCGTACATCAACAGTTTCGGCTGGGCTATGGCAATGCTGTCGTCGCTCTCC
>JAGADZ010000029.1 GCA_017613375.1 Bacteroidales bacterium
AATCGGATAAAGGCTCCGATACATATTTCGTCCACCGATATGTTCGAAAGCAGTCGCAAAACATGGCGTCACCGCCTGTACCATTTGCGTTTTGTGCTTCGATGCATCACTGTGGCTCTACTTATTGTCGCCCTTGCCCGTCCCCAGAGCAAACTCGAACGTGAAGAGATGGAGATTGAAGGCATCGACATCGTCCTTGCCATGGATGTCAGCGGCAGCATGACAGCCGAGGACTTCAAACCGAACCGTTTGGAAGCGGCAAAGAGGGTGGCGGAAAAATTCATCGAAGGCCGCAAAAACGACCGTATCGCCCTGGTGGAGTTTGCAGGCGAAGCCTTCACCCAGACACCTCTAACGATAGACCATGCTGTGCTGAACCGACAGCTTTCGGCCATGAAGACTGGATTGCTGGAAGATGGAACGGCCATAGGCGACGGACTTGCCACGGCAATAAACAGGATTAAAGAAAGTGAAGCCGCCAGCAAAGTAATCATCCTGCTTACAGACGGTGTCAACAACAGAGGCTTTATAGACCCTGAGAGTGCAGCAGAATTGTGCGGAAACTACGGTATACGGCTTTACACAATCGGCGTCGGAAAACGAGGAGAGGTGCAGTTCCATGACGAATACGGACGTCCCTTCCGTGCAAAAGTCGACATTGACGAAGATTTGCTGACACGTATGGCACAGCAGACCGACGGCGGCCAATACTACCGCGCGACAAACAACAACGCCCTTGACGAGATTTTCTCACAGATAGACAAAATTGAGAAAACACGAATAGATGTTACCCAGTACCGGCAGACAAAAGACGAATATATGATATTCCTATTGTTGGCACTGATAGCCTTGGGATTGGAGTTACTCTTGAGAGGTCTTGAAAGATAGGGACAAGAGGATTTCTCTTAATGAATTAATAAAATAGAATCATGTATTTCGAACATATACAAATATTGTGGTTTTTGGGAGTGATACCATTGATTGTAGGGCTGTTCATCCTGCAGCAATACCGCAGGAAGAAAAGCCTTGACAGCTTTGCAAACAAAGCCATGATTGGTCGTCTCACCCCCGATGCCTCTCGTCGGAGACCCATAATCAAACTGACACTCATCTGTCTGGCGACAGGATTTCTCATCGTCGCCCTTGCCAATCCAAGAGCCGGTGCCACCATTGCCGAAGGAGAACACAGCGGGATAGACATCGCCGTCTGTATCGATGTCTCCAACAGCATGCTGGCCCAAGACATGAAACCGGACCGTATGGAACGCTGCAAGCAGGTGGTGTTGAATCTATTAGGACAACTTGGCGGAGACCGTGTCTCTTTTGTCGTCTTTGCAGGCAGTGCGTTCATTCAAATGCCTTTAACAAACGACTACAGTGCCACCAAGATGTTTCTTGACCAGATTAACACCGAACTTATAAGCGAACAAGGCACTGCCATTGGAGATGCCATAGACAAAGGCATGGCAACCCTTGGCTATGGCGACGACGGTTCAGACGATTCTCCACAATGGGAGCCCAACAAAAGCCGTGCAATCATCATCATCTCTGACGGAGAGAACCATGAAGACGACGCCGTTGAAGCCGCCAAACAAGCCGCCAAGCAAGGCATCATGGTTTGCACTATAGGTATCGGCTCGCCTAACGGGAGCCAGATTCCCATTGTTGACGGTCATGGAAATACAACAGGATGGCGAAAAGACAGTGAAGGTCAGGTTATCACGACACGACTCAACGAGCAAATGCTTGAAGATATCGCCAAAGCCGGCAACGGTGTTTATGCCAATGCCAGCAGTGGAGCTGTGGAGAAAGTCATAAAGCAACTTGATACATTGGACAAACAGAAGTTCGGCGCCTCCAAATACTCCTCCTTCAAGACACAGTATATGTATCCTCTCGCCGCCGCTCTACTATTGTTGATTATTGAACTGTTCTTTTTGGAACGTCGCAATCCGCACATCAATATCGGCAAATTGATTAAAAGGAAAGAGGTCTAACAATACATTTTTGAAAACAACATCATCATGTTAAAAAAAACACTCATAATACTGACCATTCTTCTTTCGGGCTTGCCTTTGACATCCATATGTCAGGAGCGGCCCGACGTTCAGCAGCCCACACCCACGACTGCCTACCAAGCCGAACGTATAACCGTTCCATACAAAGTGTCTCATCGTATAGCGAAACAGCGACGTGTCGCCAATCGCAGAGGCAACCGGGAATTGAGGAATTCGAACATCGGCAATGCCGTCAACCTGTACCGCCAATCAATAACCGCCGACAGCAACTATTACAAGGCCCTTTATAACCTTGCCTACGCCCATGGCAGACTGGGACAAAACGACACAGCCATCGCTCTTTACAACAGAGTCATCAAAAATCCTTCCACTCCTGCAAATGTGAGAAGCGACGCCCATTTCAACACCGGTAACATCTTCCTTCGCAAAGCCGTTGCCGCTCGCGATACCGGCGGTTACGACGGTGAAAGCCTTAAAGCCGCCATAGAGCAATACAAAGCAGCACTTCGACTAAACTGCAACAACAGACATGCCCAGCACAACCTGTCCCTTGCCAAGCAATTGCTCAGACCTGACAATCCCAATAACCAGAATCAGAACCAGCAAAACCAGCAGAATCAGAACCAAGACAACAAGGACCAGCAGCAACAGAACCAGAACCAACAGAACAACGACCAACAACAGAACCAGCAGCAACGCCAACAAGAACAGAACCGACAGCAACAACAGCGTCAGCAGAACCCCCAGCAACAAAGAGAAGCCGAGCAGATGCTCAACGCCATGAGAAACAACGAACAGCAAACCATGAGACGTCTCCAACAGGCGAGGGCAAGAAGAGAACAGCGTCATGCAAACTCGACACGGATTGAAAAAGACTGGTAATTATTCGCAGATATGATAATGAAGAAATTATATATTATCCCCCTTATAATCCTGTTTTTTCTGCCATTTCTGGCAGGAGCGCAGAATGCCACAATAAATGTTCGCACTCGTGAAACCGCCGCCGTAGGACAGCCCTTCCAGATAACCTTTGAAATAAACGGAGAGGCGCGGAATTTCAAAGTGCCCACACTCAAAGGTCTCAAACTCGTCGCAGGCCCAAACTCAAGTCGGAGCGTTTACAGTGAAATTTTCAATGGCCGCCAATCCTATTCCATATCATATTCCTTCACCATCATTGTCGAAGCCGAAAATGCAGGCACTGCCAACGTAGGGCCCGCAAGTTGTGTTGTCAACGGAAAGACCATCAACAGCAAGCCTTTTAGTATCAAGATTGTAAAATCAGACAACAAAACAGCCCAAGGTTCCTCATCGCAGTGGAACAGAGGTGGTCGACAACCCTTTCAACCTCAACGTCAGGCACAACCTCAACGTCAGGCACAGCCTCAACCGCAAACATCCAATAACATAGACCACAACACACTGTTTGCACGAGCCTCCATCAACAAGACAAACCTCTACAAAGGAGAAGAAGCCATAATCGTCTATAAGATTTACACCCAAATTCCTCTCACTCAGTTCCAAATAGAGAAACTTCCCCGCAACAAAGGGTTCTGGAGCGAAGATCTCAGTGAAGGCAGAACGCAGGTTAGACAATATTCAGAGACTGTCAATGGTCGACAATACCAAGTCGCCGAGATACGCCGCGGTGCCCTCTATCCACAAGAGAGCGGAACCCTGAAAATCGAACCTCTCAAGACTGATGTCGTCGCCATCATCCTCACCCAGATGCAAAGGCAGCGTACCGGGACAATGCTTGATTTCTTCATCGACAACTTTTTTGACGACCCCTTCTTCGCTCCCATGCAGCAACAAGCCGTCGTCAAATCCCTTACGAGCAACGCCCTTAGCGTCAATGTCAAACCATTGCCTGAGTCTCCCGCAGGATTTGCCGGCGGGGTTGGTCATTTCGACATCAGTGTCAAGAGCGACCTCACAGAACTGCGTGCCGGCGAAGCTCTCACCTATAGCGTTACCATCAGCGGACGCGGCAACCTCAGTTTATTGGAGCCTCCACAGATAAATTTCCCCAAGGGATTCGAAGTCTACGAGCCTCGCATCATCGACAATATTACAAAGACCGACAACGGTCTAACAGGCAGCCGCACTTTCGAATGGATAATCACGCCACAGACACAAGGCAAATTCCAGATACCCTCTGTTGACTATGTCTATTTCGACCCGGCCTCGGAATCGTACGTCACAAAACATAGTGACCCTATAAATGTCAACGTGCTTAAAGGTGCACCAGGCTCCGTGGCTCAGGGGGATGTCCGGCTCCTCAACAGCGACATCAACCATATCAGGAAAACGACGCGTCTCCACCCCATCGGGTACAATGTCAACACCGGGGCATGGTTCTGGGTGTTGCTTCTCCTCCCCATCATCGCCATGAGTGTCATCATCACTCTTGCACGGCGTCAACAGAGGATAGCCGGCGACGAGAGCAGTATGCGTCTGCAGCGTGCGACCAAATTAGCCAAGAAAAGGCTCCGCAATGCCGAGAAAGCCCTCAACAACGGCAACGACGAACTCTTCTACGAAGAAATATACAAAGCTCTCTGGGGTGGTATCGCTGACAAATTCAACATCCAGCAGTCGCTGCTCTCATCAGAGACTATAAAGAGCCATCTTGAACAAAAGAATGTTGACAGCCAACTCAAAGAACGCATCCTGCAAACTCTCACAGACGTCGACTTCGCACGTTTCGCACCTGGCGACAATGGGAGCAAAAAACAGAACATCTACCACGAAGCAATGCAGACCATAATTCAGATAGGTTCTATAAAAATACAGAGCCCGAAATCCAAGAGACAAAATCAAAAAAACATAACCACATTGTTAATAGCGGCACTGCTCATAGGGGGAAACATCAATGCCGCGCAGAATACCAAGGAAAGCCCCGAAGCCCTATTTCTCCAGGCCAATGAAGCTTACGATACCGGCAACTACGAGCAGGCTCTTTCTCTCTACAATACCGTCATAGAAGCAGGCTATGAAAGCCCCGAACTATACTACAACATCGGCAACACTTACTATCGCCTTGAAGAGATAGGACACAGCATCCTATACTACGAACGTGCACTCAGGCTCAAACCTTCAAGCAAAGAGATAAAAGAGAACCTTCTGTTAGCACGCAGCAAGACTGCGGACAAAATCGAGGAGATATCTCCATTTTTCCTCACATCATGGTTCAAGTCAATACTCAGCATAACCTCTCCGAGAGGATGGCGCACAATACTCATAATCATCACGATTATCACATGCATCACCATGGCCATCTTCTTCATATCCAGCGATTTCAAAATTCGTAAGACGCTGTTCATAGTCACAGTGCCACTGCTGCTGTTGATATTTTTTTCAGCACTCAACGCAGCAATTTCCACCAAAAATGTGACTAATAACAATGAGGCGATAATCACCGCTCCCTTGGTCGTCGTGAAAGGCTCACCAGACCAAAAGAGCGTAGACAAATTCGTCCTCCACGAAGGTACAAAACTAACCATCACCGACAGACAAGATCAATGGTGGCAGATAAAGATATCCGACGGCAAAAGCGGCTGGATAGACGGTGGAGCCGAAGAGATTTGAGGTCGTGTGGTTGATTTGATGGTTTGTTTATTTGTTGAATAAAAAAACACAGTACAAAGAGTTAACGTTAAAGTTAAGGTTAAAAATAATTTACATATGAAATCTCTACGGCGAACTGTTTGTTTAATTCTAATAATGGCAGGGATACTGCCCGGCAATGCCATATGGGCTCAAAGGCAGAAGAAAGACACTCCGCAAAAGGAGAGTGTCGTAATTGTTGACGACGAGGCCTGCGGCTGTGAACTTTACTTCGTCAACGGGATACAGACAACCCAGAATGAGGACGGACTCTTCGGATTCAAACGTGAAGACGGCACCGTCATTGTAGAGCCGCGCTACAAATTCGTCGATAAGTTCCATGGCGATTACTGCATTGTTTTTATCGACTACGAACAGTGTGGCCTCATCGACCGCGATGGCAACGAGATACTCAAGCCTGTCTTTCAAGAGATAAACTATCCCACCGATGGCATGATACGTGTCAAACAGAATGAGCTCTACGGATTTTACGACACCACAGGACGGCTCATGATAGAGCCCCAGTATCTGGCTGTATCCGGATTTGAAGAAGGTCTTGCATCTGTAGCTGTCGAAATCGACAGTTTCTCCATCGCCTACGGATATATCGACCATCAAAACCGTATGATCATTCCTCCCCAATTCCAGTATGCTTACCCTTTCCACGAAGGGTACGCTGTCGCGAAGAAATACGACCGTTTCGGGATGATAGACCACAACGGACGTGAAGTACTCACCTTCAAATACGACCATGTCACCTACATGATTAACGGTGTCTTTTGGGCATTTGACAGCGAATTGGACAAGTGTGCCTTGTTCAACAACAAATTCAAGCCCATCACTCAATTTGTATACGACAACGTAACGGACTACACCGAGGGCTTCTTCACAGTAGAGCGTAACGGCAAAAAAACATTTGTCGACACCAAGGGTCGCCAACGATTCGAATACTATGACGAAGTTAGTGGATTTATTGGAGGCTTCTCCATGGTAGCACGCGACGGTCATTACGGCATCATCAACACCCGTGGGAAGACCATTCTTCCCATGGAATACGACAACAGCGGTTACCGCTCGATGGAATATATCTTTTCCGAAGGGCTCGCCATGGTCGAGAAAAGCGGCCGGTTCGGATTCGTAGACAAACGGGGTCGCATTGTGATACCCATCATCTATGAATCCGCCCAGCATTGCACCGAAGGGCTCATCCCTGTACAGAAAGACAGAATGTGGGGCTTCATCGACAAGGAGGGAAATGTCTTCATAGACTTTATTTTCGATGCCGCCTCTTTCTTTGAATGGGGCCGTGCCGAAGTGGTTTACAACAGTGAAGTCTTCAAAATCAACCCTGAAGGGAGATGCGTAAAAAACTGTAAGAAATTCCCGAAGATAGAATTATGGCCCAGATAGCGGAACACGACGGTATTGTAACTGCCGTCGAAGAAGGAAAGGTAAAAGTCCAGATGCATGTCGTGTCAGCCTGTGCAAGCTGCAAAGCCCACGACAAATGTGCTTTTGTCGACAAGGCAGAAAAAACGGTTGAGGTAGAGACAACAGACTGGGAGAACTACAGCATCGGCGACAGTGTAGTCGTCAGTGTCAACGAAAGCATGGGACTTTTAGCGGTACTCCTCGCCTATTTCATCCCCGCGGTACTCCTTGTCGCCACGGTAATCACTTTTTCCCGATTACATTTTTCCGAAGGCATTGTAGTCCTTCTGACTCTGGCAATTGTAACAGTATACTATCTGATTCTGTACCTCGTACGGAATCGACTACAGAAGAATTTTTCTTTCAGATTGGAGGAAAAATAGTCCATAATATTTTTTTTTACTAACTTTGCATTTTGAAAAAATAGAAATCATGATGCAAAGGTTACACATTCACAAGATTATAAGGCTCCTCCTGTTTGTTGGAGTACTGCTTCCCTGCGGACAGGGGGTCAGGGCACAGCTTTCGGAAGATGCAATAAACAGCGAATACCGAGAGATAATATTACAGCAGTTGCAGAAAAGTGTCGAGAAGCGTGAAGGCACGATGCGTACGCGTGCTTTCGACTACCTGACTAATCTGCCTAACGAGAAGAAACTCTACGATGAATCGAGGGTGAACATAAAGGCTGATCTTGTGAGCGGTATAAAGGCCGACGGAAGGCCGGAGCTGAACTATCGCATAAGCCTGGATTACACATGCCATCATGTGGAGAGCATTACAGACAACTACCCCACGGGAGCGTATCGAGTTGAGGAGTCGAACGCTGCAATGGCGTTGTGCGAGCTGACACGTATGATGGTCGATGAATTGAGCAAGGACGCTTTCAAGGGAGGGAAAAGTGTAACGATAAGGATAAAGTCGTCCACTGACATAATGGAGGTGACGCATTTGGACTATGGCGGGGAGTATGGAGACTACCAATACTGTGCCGCACGCTACAACGGCGAATCGGTGAGAATCTCCGTGTCACAGAGCACTGGTATCACCACCAATGCACAGCTGGCATTTCTTAGGGCTCAAGGCGTGAGACTGCGGTTGTGCAACATTATCGACGGTCTTAGAAATACCGACAATGAATTCTTCTATGATACACGCAGCGACAGCGAGTCCGGTTCGCAATACCGTACTATTGGCATAGAGATAACAGTCCACGGTGCTTTCGACGAGGAAATCGTTGAAATGAACGAGAGGTTGATCAATGACGAGTTTGTCGACTACAATATCCCTCATGTTGGTGAGAACAGCAATATGAAGACTTATGTGTTGATTGTTGCCAACGAGCGTTACGGAATGCCGTTGCCTGATGTGCCGTATGCATACAACGACGGTGAGGTGTTCCAGCAGTATTGTGTGCACACCTTGGGAATCCCGACTCGTCAAGTGAAAATATTGGAGGATGCGACTCTGGAGGACATACGAATAGAGGGTGTCAACTGGATGAAGGATATCGCCATAGCACAGAAGGGTGATGTAAGTTTCATCATCTACTATGCCGGGCATGGATTGACGGACTATGACCACAATCCTTATCTGGTGCCTGCCGGGATGGACTATAGCCGTATCCGTGCGATGAAAGGTAAGAAAGAGATAAAGACCACATCGCGGTTGTCGCGTAGGGACACCAAGCGTCTGTTAGGACAGTGCCTGCGAGTCGACACGCTGTGCACTTGGTTCAACAGGGTGCAGTGCAAATCGGTGACGATGATTTTGGACGCTTCGTTCGACTGCAATCAACGAGACGGTCATCCGCTGATAAATATGCGTCACAGTCCAAAGAAGGCCAAGGGTCTACGTATCAGGAACGATGTCGTTGTCTTTTCGGCAGCGGCCTTCGACAAGACAGCGTATGCTTTTGACGAGCAACGACACGGCTTTTTCACCTACTTCATTATTAAGGAATTGAAGAGTCGCAAGGGAAATGTGAACTATTACGACCTATTCAACAGCGTGGACCTTGAACTGCAACGAGAATCATCCCTGCAAGGCAGATTGCAGGAGCCTACGGTTACAGTCGGCGGAAAGCTAAAAGACAACTGGGGCGACCTCAGACTGAAGTAGCCCAATACATCATTATTTTCTAACAGAACCTATGATATCGGCACGCGGCGATCGAGGCCGAATGTCATGGGGGATATTTTGAGCTGAGGTGCAAACTGCAGGCGTTTCCACTCGTTCATCTTGACTTTGCGGAGGACCGAACGTACAAGTTCCTCATCATAGCCTTCTTGGACAATCTCGTCGAGCGACAGCTGTTCCTCAATATGCAGGTTAAGGATGGCGTCGAGTTCACTGTATTCGGGCAGGGAGTCGCTGTCTTTCTGGTTAGGACGGAGTTCTGCGGAAGGTGCTTTCTTGATAGTGTTGACGGGGATGCGTTCGATGTCGCGATTAATCCATTCAGAGAGTTCGTAGACTTCGGTCTTATAGAGGTCTCCAATGACCGAAAGAGCCCCGCAGCTGTCACCGTAGAGGGTTCCGTAACCCATGGCAGCCTCGCTCTTGTTGGTGGTGTTGAGGACAATAGCACCGAACTTGTTGGCATAGGACATGAGAATGGTGCCGCGTATGCGAGCCTGCATATTCTCCTCGGTAACATCTTCCGCCCTATCCCCGAAGATAGGTTTCATGGTCTTCTTGAGAGCCTCGAAGCAGTCCTTTATTGGAACGATATCGTAGGCCACTCCAAGATTACGGGCCAAATCCTCGGCATCCTTGACAGAGTGGTCGGAAGAATACTGAGACGGCATAAGAATCCCATGCACATTCTCGGCACCAAGTGCATCAGCTGCGAGCGTGCAGACAAGTGCAGAATCGATACCGCCACTGAGGCCCAAAACAGCCTTTTGGATACCGTTCTTGACGAAATATTCCCTGAGTCCCATTGTGAGGGCCTTGTACACGAGTTCCACCACCTCTGGCTTTTCGTCCTCACACGAATTCAAGAGTTGGAGGTCTACGCTCTCGGAATGTTCCTCGAAATAGGGGAACTGGCATAGTACTGAGCCTGCAGCGTTGAGAGCCATGCTCCCTCCTGCGTACAGATATGGTCCCTCGCCACCGATGCGGTTGGTGAAAACGAGGGAGGCGTTGAGGTTCTCAACAATTTTATGCATTCTGTAGCGAATGCTGTACGGTTTGTTGTACTCGAAAATATTGCAGCCACAGCATATGACCATGTCCGGCTGCTCAGTATGGCTTTTTGTGAGTTCCTTTAAATCCTCATAAAAACCTATGGCAATCTGCTGACCTTGGTAGTTTATGGTCTGGACACCTTCGCCACGGACAAAGTATTTCTGCTCGTCAGGGGCGAGATATTTTTTAGTGATAATGGCTCTTATCGCGTTGTTCTGTACGAAGACTATGGCGTTGCAAAGACCTTTGTCTTGAATCTGCAGTGGCATACCGATAAGGAATGCTCGATGCTCTGAATGGAGAACACATTCCTGGAGGGCGGCCTGTGCACGTTTCTGGATATCTGTGTAGGCCACTGAGCCGAAGAGAGGATAACCGCACAGAGTACAGGCGGGAAAAACAGTAAGGAGGGCATTGCTGGCCTCGGGAGACTCTATTTCTTCCAGAATCCATTTAAGATTTTCTTCAGGATTGTTGGTTACGATGTTGTGTTGGACAATATGTACGTTCATAATTACAAGATTTTAAAATGATGAGGTGTGAGGTATGAGGTATGAGGTGTGAGGTATGAGTTTTTTTTAGTTGACAAATAGCTAATGTGAATGTTAAAGTTAAGGTTAAATAAAGATTTCGTTGATTATCAAAACAACTACAAATCGGCATCGCGGACCAGACGAACCGAAAAGCCGGCACTACGCAGTTGCATGATAGTACCATATACATCATAGCTCCAATGTACGCCCCATGCTTGTTCGTTACGACCATCCACATGGCTTGACGACCAATAACCGCCATAAGCATCGTAGTAAGAGGTCGGAGTTTTCATCCATGTTCCAGCCCTGTATCCACCTGCCGGCAGCAAAATAGCACCGGCCTTTTCCAGTTTAAGCCAGTCATCATATGTGACGTGGTTTGCCCAGCCGGCACCTTCCTGATTGAACACCAGATTAACACCGTCAGGTATCTTGAAATCGTCCGGCAGCATGATGACTCCGCAACAATAAGACTCGACAAAGATGGAAGCCGAACGGTTGGGACGATTGAATAGATAGAGCCATTCATCCTTGGTCAGTGTACGCCACATCCCTGCCTGTTTACCACCATTGATAATGACATTGGGAATTCCCCAATCGGCATTGGCGCAATTGTTGGTGAGGTCGTTGGCTGGATTGCTTGCCGGCCAGTAGTCGGTATTTGTGGTGCTGGTGGAATAAGGCTGATATGCCACGGCTCCACTGTTCCAGCCACTTGTCCCCCATCCAAAGAGGTCTATCCATCCATCATAGGTAGGACTGATGTTTACATTGGACTCACCGATAAAATTATACTGATGGGGTGCAAAACGCCAAGAATTAGAGGCAGCACAATACTGCAGGTTGCCTTTGGAGAAACGCACCTTTTTGGTGGGACTGACGGAGAACAGAGCCTTTGAAGCACCATTCTCGTCAAAAGGTTCAGTAGACAAGATATCGCGTTCACAAGATGACATCGAGAATGCAAATGCCAAAAAGAGAAATATTTTGTATATTTTTTTCATGATTCATGCTTTTATTATTCTATGTGACTTTTTTTTTAACGTCAACACCTGTTTTTTATTTTGCACAGGCTCATTACTATTGTTTTTTGCCTGCAGAAGGTCTGCGGTCCGGCTTGTGTTACCCGAAGAGTGCCCGGAACACATCCTCAATCACCGATACTTCGACAACCTGAATGCCAAAGCGTTTCTTGTTTATGGAACGGGCATTGTATTTGGAGATGAAAATCTTCTCAAAACCAAGTCTGTCTGCTTCGGCGATACGCTGTTCGACGCGACTGACGGAACGCAATTCCCCGCTCAGGCCCATCTCTGAAGCAAAACAATAGCGTCCTGAAATAGGGATATCCACATTTGAAGAGAGTATTGCGACAGCCACGGCCAAGTCAATTGCTGGGTCGTTCACACGGATACCTCCTGCAATATTAAGGAAGACATCCTTTGCGCCCAACTTGAAACCACAGCGTTTCTCGAGAACTGCGAGCAACATGGAGAGTCGGCGGAAATCAAATCCGTTGGCATTACGCTGCGGGGTGCCGTAAACTGCCGAAGAGACGAGAGACTGCACCTCAATGAACATCGGCCGTGCCCCTTCGAGGGTGGCGGCGACGACAGAACCGCTGAGAGTCTCGTCACGCTGAGAAAGCAGGAATTCCGAAGGGTTGGTCACCTGCCGCAAGCCGTCGCCCTGCATTTCGAAGATGCCTATCTCCGCCGTGGAGCCAAAACGGTTCTTCAATGAGCGGAGCATACGATAGCCGTAGTTTCGGTCGCCTTCGAACTGTAGGACGGTATCGACGATATGTTCCATGACTTTGGGGCCTGCAAGACTGCCCTCTTTGGTGATATGCCCCACTAGGAGTATCGGCAGGCCGCTCTCCTTGGCCAATCTCTGAAATTCAGAGGTGCATTCCCTGATTTGCGATATACTTCCTGCTGAAGAATCTATCACATCGGTACTGATTGTCTGTATGGAGTCAACGACAAGCAAATCTGGTTTTACGGCATCGACATCGTCGAAGATACGTTGTGTGACAGTCTCTGAGACAACATAACATTCAGATTTATGTTGCTCTTTATCACTATCTTTCTCCGAGAATTTTACACCTTGCGGCATTTCGCTCAGCCTGTCGGCCCGCATCTTAATCTGTTCCTCGCTTTCCTCGCCACTGACATAGAGTATTCGTTTGCCTGGAATACGAAGGGCTGTCTGAAGCAACAGCGTCGATTTCCCAATACCAGGCTCTCCGCCGAGCAGCAATAAAGAGCCGGGGACTATGCCGCCTCCCAGAACACGGTCGAACTCAGAACAGCCTGTCGAGATACGCTTCGTCTCCGATGTCGTGACTTGACCGATAAGTTTTGGGGTGGAAGTGCCTACAGAGGAAGAATTCTTTGAACCAGTGCCTTTCTTTAATGTCTCTACGACCTCTTCGGTAAAGGTGTTCCATTTGCCACATTCGGGGCACTTACCAAGCCACGAACTGGACTGGTATCCGCACTCCGAACAGAAAAAATATGATTTTGTTTTAGCCATTTCAGTATAATGATAATAAAATCAACAAATCAAGCAATCACAAGAATTCATGAAACACGATGCAAATATACGTTTTTTTATTATAACTTTAACGTTATCTTGACGAAAACTTTTTCAACTTTAACTGATTAACGAAAACGATAACTTTTAAACTTTACCAACATCATACATCTCACCTCATACCTCATACTTCATACTTCAAACATCATACTTCAAACCTATTGAGAATGGGTTTGTTGCTATTGTTTTATAGCAGATAATAAAAACGTTGTATTGGCGTTAGGGCATCATGCTGATAGGAGAAACAATATCATTGTGCGTTGCCCTTTCATGGACTGCCACGGCATTGTTTGCCGAAGTGGGTTCCAAGCGTATGGGGTCCCTGCCATTCAATGCGATACGGATGACCATGTCGTTGATTATGTTTCTCGTGGTTATATGGCTCCTGATGGGAGTCCCCTACCCTCGCTACGCAGACACCGGGACATGGGTGTGGCTTATACTTTCTGGTATAGTGGGTTATGTCATAGGGGACTACTGTCTTATGCAGGGTTATATCTTCATAGGATCCCGTTTTGGACAACTATTCATGACTTTGTCGGCACCGACAGCAGCCATACTTGGATATCTGCTTATCGGAGAAGTCCTAAAACCTCTGGCCATAATCGGTATGGTTGTGACACTGAGTGGGATATCCATGTCCATACTCTCACGAGGTGACAATTCCCCTAAACAGCACCATTCTCATATGAAGCCTGCCGACGATGACAATCCCAAACATCACAACATTAATCTTTCTCTTCCGAAACGAGGCATTTTTTATGCTGCAATGGCTGGAATTTGCCAAGGGGCAGGATTGGTATTGAGCAAGATAGGCATGACTCATTACCATCTTGCATTGGAGTGCCAAGGCATTTCGGACCAGATAACTCCCGACGGTGCACTCATACCGATTCCACTGTGTTTCAGCGTCCCTTTCGCAGCAACAATGATAAGGGCAATAATCGGTATGGCAGGTTTTATGGTCTTGCTGCTTTTTTTCACTCACGACGGGAAAGCCAAACTACAAAGTGCCCTCAAAGACCGAAAGGCAATGAGATGTGTGCTGGGTTCCATGCTTTTCGGCCCTTTCATAGGAGTAAGTCTCTCATTGCTTGCGACACAATACACCTCCACGGGTATTGCACAAACGCTCTTTGCTCTGACACCGGTGCTAATCATCGCTCCTGCCGCATGGCTTTTCCATCAGAAAGTGACAATCCAAGAGACGATTGGAGCTGTCGTAAGTGTCGCAGGTGCTTGTCTGTTTTTCATATAGCTAATAGTAAAGGTTTGTTCAACTTCGGTCACAGGCCATGACCATAGGGGTTAGACAGAATAGGATATCGTGCTTCCAGCACGAAGATTTTTGTTTATTCCTTGTAATTATAAATATTCAGGAAACGAAAAAGAAGATGAATAAATGAATCAAAGAACTATACACATTTGCATAAATGCAAAATAATCACTATTTTTGCAGATGATAACGAAAATATAGATATTTGGAAAAACAGATGATTAATAACTTGTTACCATGAAAAAGTCATTGTCAATACTTTTGTTTGTCGTCGCGGGCTTGACTGTCTTTGCCCAGACTATTGAGGATTACAGCAACCCTCAGAGATATTGGTTTTGGTGTCCGTTCAACCCAGACAGCGTTACCGTTGAACGCTCTACAGATGCATGGGAGTA
>JAGADZ010000030.1 GCA_017613375.1 Bacteroidales bacterium
GCATAAACATTGTCGTGCATCAAATCCACGCAGTTTATTGTCAATCCCGGTGAATGTGTCCGCCATTCGCCTATGCTTTGGGCTTTGCAAAGATATGTTGCTGTAAGTACTGCAAGAAGTAGAAATATTTTCCTCATAATTGATAATCTTTTTAGATTAACGCAATTAAGTTTTAATTATTATAAAAAAAGTACCCCGGCTGGGAATCGAACCCAAATTTAAAGTTTAGGAAACTTCTCATGCAAGATTTTGTAGTACATTGTTACACAATTAGTTGACTCATCTTTTTCATAATCCTTCAAGCGGTTCTGTAGAACAATAGTGGAACTTCTGTCATTTTGACTAAAAATCCGTCCTGATTAACAGGACGGATACAAGCAAACACTTGGTTCATTAGAACCGCACAAAAATAGGAATTTTTTTGACACAATAAGAAAAAAATCATCTTATTATGTAGATTATTTCTCCATAGACGCTCGGAACGACTCCGTGACTGTATGATGCCGCCGTCCCGATGTTGACTTTCACCCTCTGCTTGATGGTGAATCCGCCTTTCAGGAACACCGAAGGGACAAACTCCTTCTCACACATCATGAAGTTCAGACCAGTTTCAAGCTCGAAGATTGGACGGCGGTATCTCACCGTCTCGATTGTTTTGACCGATTGCACCGTCCGAAAATGGAAGTTGATGGAGTCGAGTTTCGCCATAAAGCCCGATATATAGATGTCAATAGTGTCGGGAAATGAATAGTGGGTCTGTTTCACCGGCAGGGTGATGTACTTAGTAACAGTGTCGGTGCTCCTTATCGTGTCGGACTCTCCGTCTGCAGTCAGCAATATGGCGTTCAGTCCGTCAATCACCAGCTTCAGGCTGTCTATCGTCCGAGTGTCCTCCTTGGCCGAATCGGGCACAAGGCTGACAACATTATCTTCAATATAGGTGGAGTCTTTTACTGTTACTTCAGGTTCGTTGCCCCCACCATTATTGCAACTGTTTATAATTGATGTTATGATGGCGGTGCCCAAAATGCTGAACAGCAGAATGAAAAGGAACACCGCCAAGTCAGATAGCCTTCTCATATAATCTCAAAATCTGCTTCACCGCCTGCTTTGACAAGCATGTCGATGAAAACGTTGACATGTAACCGTGAATTGATAATGCCGCCCTTGACCTTGTTCTCACCCAAGGCGATACAGCCCTCAAGCTCCGTGGGCTTGTTGGCGGCGTGGATGCGGATGCCTGTGAAGTGCGGAACATCCATGACCTGGGGCATCATTCTCTTGTATTTTGGCGAATATGTCATCTTTATCTTGTATTTGCCGTAAGGTATGGCCGACTCGCCGTATATCTTTTTCTCGCCGTTGTCGAACTTGCCGTTTTTGTTGAGGTCTCTCACCTCGTCCTCCAGCGTGTTGCACATGAGCTTTCCGTCAACTATCCAATATCCGATAGTATAACCTTGTTTCAAGTATTTTCTTTGTAAAACGATTTTCATAATTGAGTAAGTCTGTGATAAAAGTCAATTTTTATTCTTTCATAGACAGCGTTCACATTGGTGTAAGCCCTGCCGTTGTTCTCTGATTCTGCGTACACTTCAGAGACCACCACGTCCTGAACCCATTGGATCCAGTCTGATGAGGTGTATGAAGACAGTTTCCTGCCACGGTACGTGTAGTTGTCGAATTTGCTGTTTCTGTCGTCGTGGATGTTGGTGAGAAGAGTGTTTATCTTCTTGACCGTGTTTTCTTTGTCAGCGATATGGTTTTCAGTCCTGACCTTGCGGATCATGCGGCATACCTTCTCAATGCCGAGGTCAAAGAACACGCTTGATATGCTCTTGGTCTTCAGCAGGGTCTCTGGACGAAACCCCTCTGATATTTCGGCAAGCATGATGTTCTGGTTTTTCGTCTCATTCAGCAGCTCCTTGAAATTCTTGTCGGTGTTGTTGATGATGTTGTTGATGACTGACTTGAACCATCTGAAGGTGGCGGCTGACAGTGTGAGGAAGAATGCAGCCATCACAATCAGTATCCCATATTCGCTAATCCCTTTTGCTACCTCTATTTCGCCCATTTCTCTTGAATTTGTATTTTTTGTAATAATTGTAGTTTTCGTTGTCCTGTTCCGTGATAGGGGAGGTCGGAGAAAAGAACTTGAAGCCGTATCCGTCACCGAAACGGACGACTTTTATTATTGCCCTGAAAGGATATTTCCTTTCGGGTTCCGTAACTTTCTGCCTGATCCCCTTGCTGTCGGTAAAGAACGCGGAATTGGTCTTCCCATCGGAATAGGCCACGACAAGCCTTTCACCGTTTTCAGTGTTCATGAATTTGAACCCTGTGTAGATGACAGGCTTGTTTATGACCTCATCGATCGAAGAGAACTCACAATCGAACATCTCATCAGAGCCGATGCCTGATGGAGTGTCCTCGAAATCGACATAATCTTCTATCATAACGATTCAATTATGTTTTCTGACTGGCAATCCGCATCCACCATCTGTCTGATGGCGAGACGGTCTTCAAGGAAATCAATGTATGGCTGTTTCTTGCTCTCGTCAAGCAGACCCAGCTCAGCGGACTGGTACTCGTTGATCAGCTTGCTTTCGGTGTCAGCCGGATATTTCGCCGTGAGCAGTGTGGCAAAGATGTTGTCGGCTGTTTTCGGATATTCGACACGCAACGAATCATACTGGAACATCGTGGCGTTTGCTTCCTTCTTTTTGGTGGTGATTCGGATGCCGCCGTTCTCTTCTTTTACGACCATGACCTCCTTGATGTTGAAGTTGTAAAGGAATGTGCCTTGGCCGTTGTTCAAATCCTGGATTTTCGCAGGTCTGATGTCGTTAAGCAGACCGCAATTCAATTTTTGTTTCATCTTGATTGAAATTTATAATTTTGTTAAACAGATAATCCTTGTGCTCATCGGAACACCTTATAATCCATCCGTATTCGGAGCTGTAGGCGTGTTTGATGCCGTCCTCGTCCTCAATATGGTACTTGTCGCGTGTCCTGTTCAGCTTCTTGTAGAAGTTCAGCAATATCGACTTGCGAAGCAGGATGTTGTAGTGGTTCATCTTATAGCCGACATAATCAATAGGTCTTGAGTCAACAGGGAACACTTGCCAGTTGTCCTTGATCTCAAGTTTGAGTTCGGCACCGAGATACAGAGCCATGATTTCCAACACGCGGTGCAGTCTATTCTTCGAGCCGTCGAGTATCACGATGTCATCCATATACCTGTAGTAGTATTTCACACCGATGACTTCTTTCATGTAGTGATCGAAATACGACAGGTACAGGTTGGCGAAATACTGGCTTGTGTAATTGCCGATAGGCAGACCCTTGTCTGTGCCAGTACTGTCTATGAGCTTGTCGAGAAGTCTCAGAAGCTGTTCGTCGCCGATCTTGTATCGGATAATCTTTTTCAGGACATCATGGTCGATGTTGTCATAGAATTTCTTGATGTCGATTTTCAGGCAATATCTCGTGCCCCTCCAATCTTCAAGCATGTCCTTTGTCACATCTTCCATGCACTTGTGAATGCCCTTGCCTTTTATGCAAGAGTAGGTGTTGTCAATGAAGACAGTTTCCCATATATCGCGGCAGACGTTGATCACACAGTGGTGAACAATCCTGTCAGGAAAATAAGGTGCAATTTTAATGAGCCTTTCCTTTGGTTCATGGATGGTTTTGGACTTGTATTTCCCTGGTTCGTATGTCTCGTATTTCAACATACTCCAGAGATCGTCCATGTTGTCAAGCAGATTTTCATTAAACCGTTTCACTTCCCCTCTTTTAACTTTGCCTTTTTCAGCCAGATATACAGCTTTGGCAATGTTCTGAGGGTCATAGACACACCAATATATATTTTTGATGCGTTTACTATAGCGCATATAGTAGCCGCAATCATCGAAGTCTTCGTATCTGTAATATGTCGGTGTCCTATTCATAAGTGTGCCGTTGCTATTTCATAGAGCTTTCCATCTCGTACTAACACTATACTTTAGCTTTGTTCTATTATTTTGCCAAGAGGCAAGGTGTGGGACTGTCCATATATTTCTTAAAAAACGGTATAAACGGAAGCCAATGTTCGCATTCGAATTCGAGGAACGGTTATTCGTGTTCAGATAACGCCAACCGGCATTCGTACCATTGTTCGCATTGCCAGCCAAAAGCCCCCCGACAATCCCCACCTTATGCAGTTTATTACATATTCATTTTACATTAAAAAATCCGCGCCGCGTGCCGCAAATTCGGTTGTGTTAATTTCGGCACAAACGGAAGCCAACGGCCGCAGTCGAATACGAGGAACGGTAATGCGTGAGCAGACAACGCCAACCGGCAGACGTACCAAAGTACGCACCGCCAGCCAAAAGCCCCCCATACCAGCCGCTGGCTGTTGTACTAGGCTGGTAGTAATAGTCACCAGGGCCGACATTGGCACCTCCACCGAGAGTCTCTGGGAATGAGTACCCTTTGGAGTGGTGGCTGAGCTGTTTTGTCCAACCGTCGGCACGTGGCAATGTCGCAATGGCTTCATAGCCATCAGGAACGGTGGTGGCACTGTCGGAATGTGACGTGAATTTGGTCGGGTCGTCACACACATAGGCGATGCTTTCGCCATCTGCCGTCTCCGTGTCGGGCGCATGATGGATTAAAAGGTCATCGGCGAGCATCCATAAGTATTCAAATGGCAACTCGAAGCCTCTGTATGAATTGACAGCAACC
>JAGADZ010000031.1 GCA_017613375.1 Bacteroidales bacterium
CACATACCCTGTCTCGTTCAACGGCAAAATGAGATTCACCCTTGAGTTGTCCGCAACATGCACCCAAGAGGAAGCCATTTCCGCCGTCATGGCTGCCGAAGAAAGCCAAAAATGGCTTGGTGGCAAAGAACCCAAGAAAGTTATTTTTGTACCCAAACGCATTATCAACATAGTATGTTAAGCAGACACTTCCTACGCGCCAAAGCACTTCAGACAATATATGCAGGAGTCAGTTCCAAATCAGTGAATGAAGACGAAATAGTAAAGATGTTCGACTACAATGTCCAACGTCTTAACGATTTAGGCATATTGCAACTAAGCACATTGCCGCAGCTCACTTTCTCTGATGAAAAAATCATGGAAGCCGCCATGCAGAAATTCAATCCTTCCGAGGCTGAAATCAACCCAAACAGGCGCTTTGCAGAGAACAAACTAATTTGCAGGTTATCCGACTCATTTGAATACAAACAGCTATGCAACCGGATGAACATAGACTGGTCCGACAACTTTGATGTATTCCGCAAAATACTGTCCAGCATCAAAGCTTCCAAGCAGTATGCCGAATACATATCCCTACCCGACTCTTCATTCGAGGACGACAAAGCCTTTGCGCTCATAGCCTTCAAATTCTTGATGAACGACGATACTTTGCGGGCTCTGATTTATGACAAGGATCTGCTTTGGGAGGACGATTTCGACCAAGTGGCGCAATACAACTTCATGATGATAAAAGAGCTGATTGAAGAGAACACCAATGAAGCCATGCAGTGTCCACAAATCTATGACAAACGCAATACAAAAGACTGTCTGGACTACGATTTTGCACGTCAGCTCGTTCTCGACACAATCAGGCACCTCGACGACACGGAGCCAATGATTCGCAAACATCTTCAAAACTGGGACATGGACCGTGTGGCTCTGATGGACATACTGCTAATAAACATGGCTGTGACAGAATTCACCTGCTGTCCATCGATACCGGAACGCGTCACCGTAGATGAATACATAGAACTCTCGAAGGAATTCTCCACCGAGAAAAGCAAATTGTTCATCAATGGCATTTTGGACAAGATACTCATTGAACTGCGTGTTGCAGGACGAATAGAGAAGGACGAGCGCGGACTGTACGACCCTCAATTAGAAAACTATAATACCGAACAATGATGAAACAGACAATCAGGATACTCTATTTTGCCATAATCATGGCTCTCTTTGCCGGATGCGGCAACAACGAACAAGGAGCCGATGTGAACATGATACAAAATCCCAACAGTGCAGAGGGTTATGACAACAGTGCAAAAATGCCACAAATCAAATTCGAGAAAGACTACCATGATTTTGGGCAGCTCAAAGCCGGAGAGAATATTTCGTACAGTTTCAAGTTCACCAATACCGGAAACGCCGACCTGATAATCAGCAATTGCAGTGCGTCATGCGGATGTACTGTTGCTGACTATCCCAGAGAGCGTATCGCCCCTGGTGAGAAAGGCTATATAACCGTTTCATTTAAATCGAGCGGACTTGCGGGAGCACAGCTGAAAGAGGTTTATGTATCCTCGAACTGCCAGCCATCACGCAACACGCTTAGAATTGCTGCGAATGTAAGGTGATTTAATCTTGACTACAGCCAGTATCAACATATTAAAGAATAAACAAAAAAAACATAGATTATGAATTTAAGTTTAATATTATTGCAATCTGCAGGCAATGGCCAACCCGGTGCCGGTGGAAGCGGTCTGTTTATGATTATACTTCTTTTTGTCGTCATGTGGCTGCTTATGATTCGTCCACAGAAAAAGAGGGAAAAAGAAGAACGAGAGATGCGTAACAACCTCAAGAAAGGCGACCGCATACTTTTCTCCGGAGGCATCTATGGAAAGATTCATTCCGTTGGAGAGACCACTGTTGAGGTAGAAGTCTCCAATGGCGTAATTCTCACCGTTGAGAAGAACGTTATCCAAACCATGGCTAACAGTGAAAACAGCGAAGAGAAGAAATAATAGTTAGGCCTTAACCATATCCTATGGACTCTACAGGACATATACGTGAAAAACTAAAGCAGTCAAGGGCTTTTCTTTTCACCTTTATGGCCATAGCGGTCATCTGGGTCCTGTCTTCCATGTCTGAGACCAAAGTATTCAGAGAAGAATACCGACTCTGTTTCGACGGCATAGATACAGCCCGTTATGTGGTAATCCATCGTGACAGCACACTGACACTCGACATAACGAGCAATGGGTTCCGTGCCCTGAACAGAAGTCTTTCTTCCAAACGAGCTATCCATATCAATGTCAAAGCTCTTATAAAGAATTCTGCCAACGAGCCACAGAAGATTTCAGTAAATCTGGAACAATACGCCGATACGGTAAAAAAGCAATTGGATATGTTCGGAGTCAGTGCCGTCAAACCTGTCATAATGACTGCGGAAATTGATGTGGCAGAACGTATGTCTCGTAAAATTGCAGTAAATATAGACAATGTCATTTTCGACTTCGAGGAGCTGTACGGTTTGAGCGGGGAACCTGTTCTTACGCCTGACAGCGTAACAGTGTATGGAAGTCGTGAATCTCTCGATAAGCTCACATGCCTGATGGCAAGCAGGCAGACCGTCCCCCACATACGGAAAAGCGGGAACTATAAAATTCACATTGATAATAGTTGGAAGAAACACAGCGATCTTAGGCTCTCCTGCGAGACCGTCTTGATATATATCCCTGTCGACGACTTCGTCGAAATGTCATTCTCGATACCCATCACTGCCGTTTCCGACGACAATGCCCACCGAGTCAACCTCTACCCTTCGGAAGCAACTGTAAATTTCTGGGTTCCCAAAAAAGAATATACCAGGATAAAGAAAGACGACTTCAAAATCGTTGCAAACTATAATACAGGAAGTGGCGACATGTTGCCTCTGACAATAGGCAGTTTCCCGTCAAACATACGAATCAAAAGCATAGAACCATCTCAGGTACAGTATATAATAATAAAATAGAATGCGGAAACACCTGAGTGTGGGGATGTATCAACAAAATCTTATAGTTATCTTTAAGGTTATACAGAAATGAAACTAATAGGATTAACAGGGGGTATCGGTTGTGGCAAGACCACCGTTCTGAAAGCCTTTTCAGAGCTTGGAATTCCTTGTTTTGTTGCAGACGAAAGAGCCGGCAAATACTATAACGACCCTTTTTTCCTTGTCAAAATCAGAGAATTATTTGGCGACACCGTTTTTAATGATGACGGCACCGTTGAGAAAGCCAAGATTGCTGCAATTGTGTTCAACGATACAGAAGCACTGAAAAGTCTCAATGCACTGATACATCCAATGGTACTTGAAGATTTCAAGACTTGGTGTCTTCAGCAGCAAACACCATACGTGATTTTTGAATCTGCAATATTATATGAATATGGTTTCGACAGGCTAATGGATGCCATTGTCACCGTGTATCTTGACAAAGAGGAGCGTCTACGCCGTCTTGAACTTCGCGACCATACCACGCGGGAAAAGCTTGAAGCGAGAATGCGGAACCAACTTAGTGCCGAAGAGAAGATGGACCGTGCCGACTATGTCATACTCAACTACGAAGGCAATCCCCGACACCGCCAAGTGAACCATATCCATCAATTGATAATGGCCTCATGAAAACAGACTAAGACAGTCCATTGTGATTGCTTAAAGCAAAAGTTTTCTTAATACGTACACAATATCTTTGTATTTCCTACGTTTTTGAGATATGGTACGTACATCTTTGAAAATAGCATTATGTCTGCTTCTATTGGTATGCATTGCCGTAACATCGACAGCACAAAGACCCAGACACAACAGACGTCCTGCGGCACGTCCCACAGCACCCGCAAGAACCAACACTCCTGTAAACGACAGCACAGAGTTGGCTGCAGCCAATACATGGGCTGACCAGCAGATGAGGCATATGACATTGAGTCAGAAAGTGGGTCAACTATTGTTTATCCGCGTACCGGTAAGCATGAACAAGAAGCAACAGAAAGCTTTCGACAAAAACTTCACAGACTTCGAAGTCGGCGGTATTTGTTTTTTCAAAGGCACCGCCACTCATCAGCTGGAACTCACAAAGAAGTATCAAAGCATGTCGCGTATTCCTTTGATGGTGACTATCGATGGTGAATGGGGATTAGGAATGAGACTCACCGACTGTTACTCTTTTCCACGCCAGATGCTCATGGGTGCTCTCACACCTTCAAACGATTCACTGATAACCCAATTCGGCAACGAGGTGGGACGCCAATGCCGAATGATGGGTATTCATGTCAATTTCGCACCTGTCTGTGACATCAACTGCAATCCTCGCAATCCTGTCATCGGGTGCCGTTCTTTCGGAGAGAACAGGAACCGCGTTGCAAGAAAGGCCGTGATGTATGCCAGAGCTCTCCAGCGTCAGGGTATTATGGCAGTAGCCAAACATTTCCCCGGTCATGGCGACACCGATGCAGACAGTCATATTGACCTGCCAGTCATCAACCACACAAAAGCTTTTATCGACACCGTCGACCTGTACCCGTTCCGCCAATTGGTCAAAAGCGGCATCCGTGGCATGATGGTGGGGCATCTTCAAGTGAACGCTTACGACAACAGACCTAACATGCCCTCTTCCCTATCCGAAAATATCATCATTCCGTTACTACGCAGCGAGATGCATTTCGACGGTCTTATTTTTACCGACGGCATAGATATGAAAGCAGTCTCGAAACGCTACAAAGACGGCGAGAGTGCCATAAAAGCCATCCGGGCCGGAAACGACGTAATCCTTCTGCCGATTGATGTCGAGAAGACTGTCACCGCACTCATCCAAGAGGCAAAGAAAGACCCTGTCTTTTCAAAAATGATTGACGACAGATGCCATAGAATCCTCCGCGAAAAATATCGTTGCAAACTCCACGAGATGAACATTGAGAAGTTGGCAGTCCCTACCAAGAAAGACTACCAGCGTTGCTCAGATATTACATTCCGTATCGCCACAAAGGCCTTAACACTTGTCCACAACGATGATTTTGCCCTACCGCTAAAAAGGAGCCAAAAGGTGGTAAATGTCGCCATAGGCAATAAAGATACCGCCATAACAGCAGTAGATTCCGTCTTGACTGCCAAGATAAAAGATGCCGGCACCGTTGTAATCTCCCTGTTTGGGAATGTCGGTTCTGCCAACAACTACGGAGTCTCCAGCGATATGATACGCATGGTCAACACCATCGCTGACATGGACAGTGTCGTTTCTATTCTTGTCATTTACGGATCTCCTTATATTCTTGAGTCGTTCCCTCATCCATTGCCAACAAACGGCAGGACAACCGTCAACGCCATAAATGCCGTGAATAATGCCATTGGAGCCTATCATAAAAGTCCTTCGGCAATCGTAATGGCATATCAGAACATGTCGGATGTGGCACGTGCCGTCCCCCCTGCTCTGTACGGCGAGAAACCATTTGAAGGACGGCTGCCTGTAAGTGCCGGAAACTACAAGGAAGGCACTGGTCTGAAAGCCGTCCCTCGTCCAAAAGACACCAGATATGAAGCTCTTATCAAGGCAAATATGAATGTTGCCTGTTTCAAGAAGATAGATTCCATAGCACTCAACGGAATCAAGCAGCATGCATATCCAGGATGCCAGATTCTGGTTGCAAAAGATGGCAAAATTGTATACAACCAATGCTATGGACGACAGACATATGATGCAACATCTCCTGCAATAGACACAAATACTGTTTTTGACCTCGCTTCGCTGACCAAGGTTAGTGCCACAAACCTCGCCATCATGAAGCTCGTTGACAACGGCAAAATTTCTCTTGACGACCATCTGTCACGCTATCTGCCTTACCTTAAACACACCAACAAAAGCCGCATTACTATTCTCCAGACTCTTAGCCATTGTGCACGGCTGAAAGCCTACGACGCATACTGGAAGAAATCGTTGGAGGGCAACACAATATACCGCGGCACCAATCCTCCAAACGGATATATTGCCATAGGCAAAGATGTATATATAGATGCCTCGTACCGTGATTTGGTACTGAAACAGATTGCAGAAAGCAGTCTACAGAAGAAAGCAGGATATGTTTACAGTGACCTCGGCTTTATCCTACTCGGAGACATCGTACAGCAGGTAAGCGGTCAGAGCCTGGATATATTCATGCAGCAACATTTTTACGGACCTCTTAAGATGAGGAACACCACATTCCAGCCTTTGCAACATGGCATAGACATTCGCCGTATCGCCCCGACAGAGAACGACAACACCTATCGTAACCAGCAGTTGCAAGGCTATGTTCATGACCCCAATGCAGCCGCCATGGGTGGTGTGTCGGGCCATGCAGGTCTGTTCTCGACAGGAAACGATTTATTCCGCCTTTACCAGATGATGCTCAACCAAGGTACCTTCGAAGGCAAGCAATACATATCGACAAAGACATTCAACACTTTCAACTCTCGTCACTTCACCAAAGAAGGCAACCGCCGTGCGTTAGGCTTCGACAAGCCTTTCATTAAAGGTAAAAGCACTCATATCTCACCACTGGCGAGCCAAAAAAGCTTCGGACATACTGGATTCACAGGAACCATGGTATGGGTTGACCCTCAATACAATATGGTTTATATTTTCCTCTCAAACAGGGTTTATCCCAACGCAACGACCAACAAACTCGCCTCTCTAAACATACGTACCGATATTATGGATTTGATATATAGATCCATGAATGTAACAAAATGATTTAGTATTGATATGCAGATGGATTAAAAAATTTATCTGGGATATGGGTCACTAGTGTGCCTATCCCTATAATACAAAAACCATAAGTAAAATCATTTTCCGCGACCTTGTAGGATAATCAGTACCGTATAAAGGAGTATCTTTATATCGGTAGCCAATGACATATTCTCAAGATAGAGCAAATCATAACGCATACGATCAACCATCTCGTCAACATTCTCTGCATAACCGTACTTTACCTGCCCCCAAGAAGTGATTCCAGGCTTTACTTTTTGCAGAAGCATATATTCAGGTGCTTTCTCGACAATCTGGTCTATGAAAAACTGTCGTTCCGGACGAGGTCCCACAAGAGACATAGTCCCTTTAAGAACATTATAGAACTGAGGAATTTCGTCAAGTCGATATTTGCGCATTATACGGCCAAACGGGGTGATTCGAGGATCATCGTCCTTAGAAAGCGCAGGCCCACCTTTCTCGGCATCAATATACATTGAACGGAACTTATGCATCTTGAATGGCTTACCGTGATAGCCTATTCGTTCCTGAGCATAGAATATTGGTCCTGGAGAGGTGCATTTTACAATCAACGCCGTAATTATAAAGACCGGTGACAGAAGAATAAGTGCAAGCAGAGAGAATACAATGTCGATAATACGCTTTACCGAATACTGCCATTCCTCCATCAGCCTGGGATTAATGGTTATCAGAGGAGAATGGAAGATGGAATTTTGCTTGACAGAACCATATATAATATCACGCAAGTCCGGCGTAATCTTCAATATGACATCATCACGGCAGTTCAAGAGACGTATGACTTCTGTAATTTTCTCATTTTCGTAGTCCTCGACAGCAAAAATCACCTCCTCGATATTGTACTTTTCAATCAAGCTGTTGATATCTTCGACAGTGCCAAGATGAAGCATGATTTCCCTCAGACGTTCATTAATAGACCCATTAACAGTAATAAATCCAACAAATTTGTTTCCAGAATAAACGGCCTGATTATCGAGATCCAGATAGGTCTTAAAAGCTTTTTCCTTACTTCCAATCAATAATGTAGGGAACCCAATGCGACGTGAATGAACCATTCGTGCCATATGGGATGTGATGACAAGCCTTCCAATGTATGTTATACCAAAATGCAGCAGGAACAGCATCAGAAAACTCACATAGTACATATGATACGAAGTAATCTTGTCGTCAAGCAAAAGTGCAAAGAAGATTACAATCACACCTATGAGTGACGCCCAGAATGTCATCTGTAATTCCTTGAGACGGGATTTACGGTAGACATCCTTATACGTTCCAATCATAGCATAGAAACAGCACCATGCCATAGGTAACAAAAAAATACCCCACCAGAAATTGGAATCCTTAAAAACAAGATTAACATCGTCGAAAGAGTTGTTTTCTATGGACAATTTCCTATAGAAGAAAAACAACGCCCATGCCGACAATGCAGCAAAAATGTCCCAAACGATATATTTTACTGTTTGAAATCTTTTGTTCATTACTACAACAGACTATTGGGCAAGTAGTTTAATATTATCAATAAAGAGATTGCCAGATTTTTTATCTGAATTGAGAATGGTGAAATACAGGCGGATATAAGGGTAATGGTTGTAGTATCGACTTGACCAAAGCTTGCCTAAATTGACATAAATCTTGTTCCATTTACGACCTGGCTTGGTAGAATAAATTGTTTCGGCATAGTATGTCACATCAGGGCCTTCGGAATATGCAGGGTTTTTTAGTCCAATTCTGAAATCGAAATCGGACCAATAATCTATTTCCAGATAAAGTACCGTTGATGCGTCGCCAACATAATACAAGGTATCACTCCAGAAATCCAAGGATTTTGTCTCGGGTGTCACGCGGACCACACCACAGCCATAGCCGTTACAAACCGTGTCGGATTGATACACGAGACGCTGCACTACTGTATCAAGTGACACTTCACTTGGTCCCGGCTCAAAGAATTCCTGCCACAGAACCCTCATATTGTTTTTGGATATGAACATTGTTTGGAGAGTACCAAGGTCTGTTACGGAATCTGCAGTCATATGTATATTCTCAAGACGAATCGGCTGATAAAACGAATAGAAGATTCTCGTACTCGCAATACCATTTTGTTTTACGACAGGCTGTATACGCATATAACTGATATTGCCCTCACGCAGCATAGGGACCTTACACGGCAACTGAAATGTGCCAAGTACTGTCTCCGCAGTATCGCCATCGCAATAAAAGACAATATTTACAGCGTCGATATTGCTTGAAAAGAAACCTGATTCTTGACTCCATGAGTCTTCTGGGTCATCGACAAGGTCAATTGCATCTATTTTTAGGTAAGACGGCACCGTCTGGTCGCCTTCATAGCCATCGCACGATGTGCTCAAAATGGCTGAGATAAGGATATATGATAGAATTTTTATTTTGCGCTTCATGTTTATTAAAACGTAATCCGCCATTCTTTATTGTACTACTATTAAAATAAAAAACAAGGGTTTTTAGACTAATATGGACAATACGGCTGACAGGGATAAAATGGTCCTGAAACCAATAGAGAAAACAAGACCTATATTCCTATCATCTTTTTCTTTGGGCCAAGGTGAGTCCTATAAACACCACGGCAATACCAACAACTTTAAGAATACTAAGGCTCTCCTGTCCCATCATAAGAGCAAAAAGCAATGAGAAGACAGGAATTATGTTGTTATAAACCGAACCGGCTGTCGCTCCAAGGCTCCTCATACCGTAATTGAAGCACATGTAGGCCGCTGTGGAGCAGAATATCCCTAAGAAAGTTATAAATAGCAGCATATGCGGCGAATATGAAAGAGTGGGGAGTGTATTGTAATCGAAAACCAGCATTACCGGTAAAAAGTATATCAATCCAAACATATTCTGGTATGCTGTTATCGTCATCGGGCTGTAATGTCCAAGAATCTTGACAAGAATTATGGTGAAAACGACAGCAATGACGACAGCACAGGCAAGTAACACAAGTCCTTTAGGATTAGCCGAGAACGAAAAGTCCTCATTTAGAGACATGATAGAAATACCTATCAACGATAGTATGACACCCACAAAAGTCATCGCCTTCAGTTTTTCATGATATACCAATGCCATACCAAAAGGAATAAAGAGCGGGATTGTCGCAATAATAATCGATGCAAGGCTTCCTGACACAAGTTGGACGCCACCAGTCTCAAAAAGGCTGTACAGGAATGGCTCTGCAAAGGCAAGAAGCATGAAATATCCCAGATGACCTTTCTTTATCGGTTCCAGTTTGCCTGTGAGTTTTAGCAAAGGCAATGTCACGAGGGTGGCCACCAACATACGTCCCGTTATAATAATCAGAGGAGTTATATTGGGCTCCGTCTCAAACAAATCCTTGGTGAATATAAACGATGCTCCCCAAAAAGCCGACGATATCACAAGTAGAAGCTGGGGCAGATATTTTTTTATAAGATTCATTAAAAAACTATGACCTTGACGTTAACCTTTACTATTTCTACAAACTTACAAGAGCATTAGTACAATCACCCATCAACAAACACGTTTTCGTATTCTATCATTCCCTCATTCATAAAATATTTGTACCTTTGCAAAAATTTTTGCAAAGGTACAAATAAAAAATGAAACGCATCGGGATATTGTCTGACACCCACGGTTCCATCCCCAAGCAAGTATACACATTCTTCGAAGAATGCGACGAATTGTGGCATGCCGGTGACATTGGTCCAAATGTACTTGACACCCTGAGGGATTTCAAGCCCGTCGTAGCTGTTTTCGGCAATATGGACAACTGGGATATGAGATATATTCTTCCCGAAACACAGCTTTTCGTCAGGGAAGGACTCAAAATAATCATGACTCATATCGGTGGGTATCCTGGTCATTATGAAAAACGGCTCCTGTCGTTGTTCAACGAAGAAAAGCCGGATATTTTTGTTGCCGGGCACTCTCATATCCTCAGGGTTATGTATGACAACTCCTACGCAATATTGCATATCAATCCTGGAGCGGCAGGTCGACAAGGTTTCCAAAAAGTGTCCACACTTGTGAGACTGACCCTTGACGGCAAACCCAAAGACCTTGAAATATGTGAATTTGACAAACACTATTGATAAACATAATATACTACAGCAATGAAAGAACTTGCAATGCATGTGTATGACCTTATGGAGAACTCCACCGCTGCCAACTCCACGGAGGTGAAGCTCACCATACGCGACAGCATAAAAGACAATGTCTACGCTTTCACCATTGAAGACAACGGAAAAGGCATGACTCCTGAATTCATGGCAAAGGTTACAGATCCATACACCACATCCCGCACTACAAGAAAAGTGGGGTTAGGCCTACCTCTAATAAAGATGAATACCGAAAACTGTGGTGGGGGTATGAAACTGCAAAGCGAAGTAGGCAAAGGAACGAAACTGGAATTCTGGTTTCAACACGACCATTGGGATCGCCCCCCCATGGGTGATTTGTCGGGCACCATAGTTATGCTCTGTGCAGCACACGAGGATATCCATATCATCTACACACACATAACCGACAACGACCAGTTTGTATTTGACACCGACGAAATCCATGAAGCCCTCGACGGCATGTCCATGAACGACGTAAAAGTAATGAATTGGCTAAAAGAGATGATCCAAGAGAATCTTGAAGCAATCGGGTATAACGATTAAAGGTTTTTTAGGGAAAAGAGGTAAAAAAAAATGTGGAAGCAGGCCGCTTCCACATTTTTTTATCTTAAATTTTATCTTAAGAATTGTAAATCACACAGACTTTGAAATTCATTTCACCGATATTCTGCATTGAGAGGTCTGTACCGAAGTCTGTATCCTTAATCTTGAAGGTAATCTTGCCGACTTCAATATCATATTCGAGACGTTCCTGATAATAGACAGTATTTCCTGAGCCGTCTGTGCCCATCAGATACTGAGTAAACGGGAGTATGTTGTCTCTTCCATCAGCGTCAATGTAGTATACCATAACAACACCGCGTTCGATAACATCCGGTGTGATGTCAATATTCTCCCAAACAGAATAGAAATAATTGCCATCAATATTTGGATTGTTGCTCTGACGCCACTGGTCGTTATGAACGGTGTAGTAGGAAGTAACAATACGGGCCTTTTCCGTGCAACTGGTGAAGAGCAGGAAGCAAGCCAAAATTGGTAACAAAAACTTTTTCATCGTTTTATTATTTAAATGTTGTTATTTAGCTTTTATTATTACGATGCAAAATTAGTATTTTTTTTTGGAACGCAACGTAAATTGACATTTTTTATGAATTATTTGAGATGCACCACTGTTATTCCATCGCCCCCAAGTTCGACACGTTCTGAACCATACGACACGACATCCTGTTCCGATTGCAGCTGTTGACGAATCACCGTCTTCAGTATCCCATATCCTTTACCATGAAGTATACGCAGTTCTTTCTCGCTCAACAGCCGAGCATCGTCAAGGAAACCATGCAATTCAGACAAGGCTTCTTCTGCACGATGTCCTCGCAAATCAAGCGTGGTGTTAAAAGTCTTGCGTTTCTCATTGATATCATCGAATATAGACTGAAATCTATTGTTACGACGTTCCGTTTTATCGACAGGAATGGCTTTTTTGCGGGTGCGTGTAAGGCGACTTGTCGAGATAGTCATGCGAATACTGTTACTCTCCACGACGGCCTTCTTGCCTTTCAACTCGACGAGCTGACCAAACGTGTTGTTGTCGTCGATACGAACAATATCACCGACACACAAAGGACCTTCAACAATATCGCATTCAGATTCCTTCTCTGTATCCTTTACTGCAGGAATGGATGTTTTCTTCTCCTTGATACGTTTTTCTCGTTGCCGCTCGTGTTCTTCCTGCTGCCGTTGCAATTGCTCAGCATCAAGACGCATCTGTTCACGGGCTGCAATGGTACGTTCCTTCTCGGCATTAGCGCTTTTTATATCGGATATTGTGCGTTCCACAGTACGGTTGGCGTCAGCAATGATTTGTCGGGCCTGTTGTCGTGCCTGACTAAGGATATCGTATTTCTTTTCCTCAAGTTTATCATTCAATTGCTGATACTTAGCGATAACCTCGTTCAAAAAATTGTCCGAGACCTCCAATTCCGTACGTTGACGTGCTATCTCTTGTTTGTCGAGTTCAATCTGCTGCAGCTGATGTTCAAAATTCAACATTTCTGTACCGACCTTGCTCTCCGCAGCCTCAAGGATTTCTATTGGGAACCCTATCTTTGTAGCAATTTCGAAAGCAAACGAGCTACCTGGATGACCTATTGCAAGACGATACAAAGGCATCATGCGTTCTGTATCAAACAGCATTGCTCCATTCACAATACCATCATGGCTGTCGGCAAGTAGTTTTAGGTCTGCAAAGTGTGTGGTCACAACTCCGAAAGAGCGGCGGCGATGCAGTTCTTCGAGCAGAGCCTCTGCAATGGCACATCCAGAGCGAGGCTCCGTTCCTCCACCAAGTTCATCAAGTAGAAAGAGTGTTTTGTCGTCGGCGACAGAGAGCAGATTCTTCATATTCTGCAGATGGGACGAATATGTACTAAGGTCATTGTCTATAGACTGCTGGTCACCGATATCAATAAATATCCTATCAAAAATGCCAAACTCCGATGTCTCACGACATGGCACCAACATACCACACTGCAACATATACTGAATAAGACCCACTGCTTTCAGACACACAGATTTACCGCCAGCATTAGGACCCGAGATGACAAGAATTCTCTTCTGTTCATCGAGTTCCAAATTAAAAGGGACGACCTCTTTCTTTTGCGACATGAAATTTAGATACAGAAGCGGATGTCGTGCCTCGAGCCATCCAATCATGGGACGGTCGTTTAGAATAGGCAGACAAGCCTTAACCGAGACGGCAAAGCGAGTCTTGGCACGAATGAAATCAATACGTGCAAGAAACCAATAGGCATTGATAACACTATCTATCTGAGGACGCAGATAATCAGTAAATGTTGCTAATATCCTTTGGATTTCGTGGTTCTCAGAAAATTCCAGCTCTCTCAAGTCGTTGTTCAACTCCACCACTTCGGATGGTTCAAGAAATGCCGTCTGGCGAGTTGCCGACTCATCCTGTATGATGCCCTTTATTTTACGACGATGGGTGTCGAGCATAGGTATCACCATACGTCCATTACGTATAGTAACTTCGGCGTTTTCAGGTGCCCATCCCTCCTTCTTTGCATGGGAGAGCGAGCGGTTTATCTGTATGTCAACCTCGTTGCGTTTGCGGGACATCTGCCTTCTAATATCCAACAGTACAGGCGAAGCGTCGTCATAAATCTCACCCTTATCGTCAACAATCTTATTGAGGCGACGAAGGATATTGTCATCAAGTTCTACATGTTGTGCCAATTGACGAAGTTCTGGATATTTATCGTTGTCTTCGGCAAGTAGAAAACGCAAGCAGTCGGAAATAGTACGTAATGAGGCTTTCATGTCGGGCAGCACTTCGATATCCACGATAGTATTCTCCACTCTCAACCGATTCATTTCGTCCGACATATCAATAAAATCCTGCGACGGGAAAGAGTTCTCCATCAGTACTATCCGACGGAGTTCTTCGGTTTGACGCAACTCACGCGAAACACGTTCCAGATTGCTTGAAAATGCCATTTCGTCGACCATTCTTCGAGCAAGCACATTGGTTGTGTTTTCAGCAACAAGTTGTCGTATTTTATCAAATCCTATTCTTGTTTCCATAATGATGCAGGGGTGTCAAAATCGATATTGAAAGGCCAGTGGTCACGGAAATTTTTCAATGCCTCTGCCGACAGTGAGGCATATAATACCTGTTCAGTGTAAAGAGAGGGTTCTGTCAACGGCAGACCTTTAAAATCAATCACTGCCGAACATCCGGCATATGATATTCCTGTACCGTCGGTGCCTGTCCTGTTGCATCCCACCACATAGGAGAGATTCTCTATAGCCCGTGCCTTCAGCAGTGTGGTCCATGCCTCATGACGCGACCCGGGCCAGTTAGCGCACAACAAGAGAATATCATATTCCAAATCAGCACTGTTACGCAACCACAAGGGGAAACGCAAATCGTAGCATACAGCAGGTCTGATAGCCCATCCTCGCCATTCCACCAATGGCCGCGACGTGCCTCGGGCAAGTTGGGATGCTTCGGTACTCATACGGAAAGTGTGACCTTTGTCGTAATAAACACACGAGCCGTCAGGTCGAACACAGTGCAGACGGTTGTAGACCTTTCCGTTCTCTTTCACCGTCCATGAAGCAGCGAACATTGCATCATATCTTTTTGCCATGCTGACAGCGAAGTCGAAAGCAGGGCCATACATTGATTCTGCCTGCCGTGCCATATGGTCGCCGAATCCTGTGGTAAACGTCTCCGGCATGACAAGCAGGTCGGCACTACGGCCTTCCAGTGCAGATGCAAAAGCTTTTTCGACCTTGTCAAAATTTGCATTGGAATTTTCCCAAACAATATCCTGCTGGAATACTGCGACATTAAAAACCTTTTTCTTCACCATCGGCAATTTCATTTGCAGTTACATACATAATCCCATCTCTTGCGCGGCGATGGCAATAGGTCCTCAATAGCCTGCTGATCGTCCCACGAAAGCGGACATACTCGAAGATCTATCAATTTCAGACTATAGTTCAGAGCCACAAACGAAGGAGGAAACGAAATAACTCCTGTACACCAAAGTATGAGTTGTTCGAGAGAGGTAAGTTGAGACAGTTCGTCAGGCAAATCGAGTATGGGATTACGGCTAAGATTAAGGATACGCAAATTTGTCAGATTACCCAATTCCGGCGGAACTATACGTATGCGATTACGACGCAAATCAAGTTCCACAAGGTTTCTAAGGTTCCCTATTTCAGGAGGGATGCTGTCGATGAAATTTTTCCCCAAGTCCAAGACCTTAAGGTTTTTCATCATAAAGACCTTCGGAGGAATTTGACGCAATCGTTTATAATTCAGTCTAAGGACATATACAGAGTCAGGATTACGGACATCCTTCAAAGATTTATAGACCTTATCACACTGGGCGTGGAGTGTTGAGTTCAACAAACCGAAAGCAACGATGATAACTCCAGTGAAAAACAATCTGATTATTTTCTTCATAGTCTTTCTTTTGTCGTAAGTTTTTCAAAAAAACTGTTTACCATCACTTTGTCATGTGAAAGTTGCTCGGCAAGTTCCGAAGGAGAGTTGAAAAATCTGATATCACGTATGTGTTTCAAGAATTCAACTTTTATTATACTGTCATATAAGTCACCCTCAAAGTCAAAAAGATGGACTTCGAGGGTCTGTTGTTGCCGATTGAATGTCGGTTGTGACCCAAGGTTTGCCATGGCACGATATTTGCTGCCGTTTACTGTTGCACGTAATGCGTAAACTCCTGTAGAAGGCAACATTTTGTATGAATCGTCAGGCATTATGTTCGCTGTCGGGAATCCCATCGAAGTCCCCACATGACGGCCATGCACCACAGTCCCACTGAGGCTGTATGGTGCACCGAGCATGGCATTTGCGGTATCAATATCACCATGAGACAGAGCCTGTCTGATTTTTGTAGAGCTCACTTCAACACCGTTAAGCACAACAGCCTCGTCACGACAAATATCAAATCCTAATTCAGTTGCAAGAGATGGTAATTTGTCAAAGTCGTTGTTGCAATGGCTTCCGAATCTATTGTCATATCCCAAAAGGAGCGACTTCATATTGAGTCTCCCGCAAAGGAAACCACGCACAAAAGAGCAGGCACTAAGAGCTGCCGTTTCCGGAGTGAAATGAATCAATGCCACCGTAGGCACTCCGCATTCTTCAAGTTGCTGAAGACGTTCCTTCTCTGTCGAGAGCAATGTAAGTTGTGTAGAAGGTTCCATAACAATACGCGGATGACAATCAAACGTCACCACCACAGGCTCCAAATCGAACTTCGCAGACTGCTCCATCAATTGTGATATTAGATGGCGATGTCCAATATGGAGACCGTCAAACATACCCACAGTGACTATCGTTTTAGTCCTTAACGCACTGATATCTTCTATATTGAGTATTTTCATTAATCACGCAAAGAAAAAGCAAAAATACAAAAAAAAATATAAATAGCTCTACTTATTTCCATAAACAAACTGACATTAGGAGTGGAGAAAAAACTATGAATTAATCAAGTAAATAAAAAAAAATTTGTCAGAATAAAAAAATGTAGTATTTTTGCAGTCGCAATTAAAAGTTAAAAACTTATTTAATAATTTAAAAAACAATTAATTATGCCTACAAGAATTAGATTACAACGTCATGGTAAAAAGAATCAACCTTTTTATCACATCGTCGTAGCGGATGGTCGTGCACCTCGAGATGGTAGATTTATTGAGAAACTGGGCACTTACAATCCGATGACAAATCCCGCACAGATTGTCCTTAACGAGGACAAGGCTGTTGAATGGTTGAAGAACGGCGCACAGCCCTCACAAACCGTAAACCGCATACTTTCTTATAAAGGTGTTCTTCTGAGACGTCACCTTCAGATTGGTGTTGAGAAGGGTGCCATCACTCAGGAACAGGCCGATGTGAAGTTCAATGAGTGGAAACAAGCAAAGGAAAGCAAGATTGCCAATGCTAAGAGTGCCATTGAGAACGAGAAGCGCAGCAATGACAAAACTCGTTTAGAGGCTGAAAAGAAAGTCAACGAAACCAAAGCCGCTGCCATCGCTGCAAAGCGTCAGGCTGCCGCTGAGGCCGAAGCTGCCGCCAAGGCTGAAGCAGAGGCTCCCGCTTCCGAAGAGGGCGAAGCTCCTGCTGCCGAGGAAGCAACCGAAGCATAATGTTGTTCAAAACCCGTTTTGATGCATAACATTCAGAAAGAGAACATGCTTGGCATGTTCTCTTTCTATATTAATACATTAAATAAAACATGACACAGGACGAATGCTTCCAACTGGGCAAAATCACCAAGCCTTTTGGATACAAAGGTCAGGTAATATTCTTCTTGGATGTTGACAGCCCCGAAGATTACACCGACCTTGACTCCGTATTTGTAGAGGTTAAAGGCTTGCTGATACCTTATTTCATAAAGGATATCAGCATTAATGGAAACAAAGCCGTTGTGACATTTGAAGACATCGATGCCAAAGAGGCGCAGTCTCTAATCGGATGCGATCTGTATCTTCCGCTTGACGTATTGCCAGAGCTAACAGGGAACAAGTTCTATTTTCACGAAGTAATCGGATGGAGAGTGATTGACAGCGAAAAAGGTGATATCGGTAATATTCAATCTGTTATTGATTTTCCTGCACAACCGCTATTCCAAATCATGAAAAATGATAAAGAAATACTGATTCCCGTAATAGATCCTGTAATCAAAAACGTAAACAGGGAAGAAAAAACAATATACATAACCGCTCCGAACGGTCTGATAGACTTATATTTATAACTTTATAACAATTCATGTTGAAATTTTTAAGGTCTCTGTTTCAGAAAAGTTTGTAACTTTGCACAATTAAAACATTAAGATATGGCTACGAACGATAAAGAAGAAAAGAAATATTATTCATCGGAAGAATTGCAGGAATTCAAGGAAATCATCCTTAAAAAGATAGAAGAGGCCAAGAAAAATCTAGAGCTGCTTAATGCCGCTGTAGCCAATGAAGGCAATGATGTCACCGACACATCACCCACTTTCAAGACGTTGGAAGACGGCAATGCTGTATTGTCCAAAGAGGAAAATTCCAAATTGGCAGCACGTCAACAGAAATTCATCAAGGATCTTGAGGCCGCACTCATCCGAATAGAGAACAAGACCTACGGCATCTGTAAAGTTACAGGAAAGTTGATTCCCAAAGAGCGTCTTCGCATTGTGCCTCATACCACTATGACCATTGAGGCAAAAGAGATGCTCAGCAAACGTCGTTAAAAAGTTCCCGATTATTTTATGCGAGGGATAGCATCCAGTAAATCCTTCGTATAGGCATCTTTAGGATTGGCAAAAAGCCTGTCTGCATCATCCATCTCTACAAGTTTACCTTTTCGCATCACCATAATCCTGTCGGAGACAAAACGTACGACAGAGAGGTCGTGTGATATAAAGATATATGTATAATGGAATAATTCTTTCAGTTCGTTGAGTAGATTTAGCACCTGAGCCTGCACAGACACATCAAGTGCCGAGACCGATTCGTCACAGATGACCAATTCGGGATTCAAAATCAGAGCACGAGCTATGCATATACGTTGTCTCTGTCCTCCAGAAAACTCATGGGGATAACGGTTTATCCATTCCGGCATAAGCCCCACCCTCTCCATCAATTCCAACACTTTCCCTTGCCGTTCTTCCTCTTTGCCGATTCTGTAGGTATTCAAAGGTTCCATGATTGCTTGTCCGACAGTCAGACGGGGATTTAGTGATGAATAAGGGTCTTGGAAGATTATCTGCATACGAGTCCTCAGCTGACGCAACTCCTTACGTGAAAGGGAATCCAGACGTTTACCGTCGAACTCAACATTTCCCGATGATGAATTCACCAACTGCAAGATTGCCCTACCCAAAGTCGTCTTTCCGCATCCCGACTCACCCACCAATCCGAGAGTTTCACCTTTATAGACATCGAAACTTATATCATCTACAGCATTCAACTGACTAAGGGTCTTGCCAAAGAAACTCTTTTTAAGTGAGTATGTCACCGAAAGATTTTTGACAGAAAGGATTGGTTTGCTATCATAATCAGGTTTTATTGTCCTTTCTTCTGTTGTATTTGAATACTGACTTTGAATACCATTGTTCTCCTCCATAAAATCAGACACCGTGAGAAGTCTTTTTGGCCGGGAATCAAGCGGAGGCCTGCAGGCGAGCAAACCTTTCGTATATGGATGTTCGGGGCAATGGAGAATGTTATCGGCAGAGCCAAACTCAACTATCTCACCATGATACATTACTGCGATATTATCGGCAATTTGGGCGATAACTCCGAGATCGTGAGTAATGAAAACAACAGCGATATTATGTTTTTTTTGAAGAGAATGAAGTAATTCGAGGATAGTCTTCTGTACTGTGACATCCAATGCTGTAGTAGGCTCGTCGGCAATAATCAAATCGGGGTTACATACAAGTGCCATAGCAATCATGACACGCTGTTTTTGTCCTCCACTTATCTCATGGGGATAGCTGTCAAAAATCTTCTCCGGGCGCGGAAGAAGGACCTCTTCAAACAGTTTTATCACTCTTGTTCGCGCTTCCTGGAAAGAGACATTCTCATGAAGTCTAAGCATTTCGACCACCTGATGTCCACATTTATGGACAGGGTTTAACGATGTCATGGGCTCCTGAAAAATCATCGATATGCGATTGCCACGGTATCTGCACATACCTTTGTCGTCCAAAGAGAGGAGCTCGACCGATTTGCCGTCGGCATCAAACAATCTGACAGAACCCGACACCTCGCATTTTGGAGGTGGTGGCAAAAGCCCCATTATTGCCATAGTGCTCACCGACTTCCCAGAGCCAGACTCACCAACAATGCCCAAAGTCGTGCCACGTTGTATTGTGTACGATACATTTTTCACCACATGCCGTACATTTCCATCGTCATCGCGGAAAGACACATTTAGATTACTGACTTCCAATAATATATTATTGAGCATTGTTTTTTTTTAAAAGAAAATGCAAAATTACACATTTTTATCCAAAAAAAGTGTGTAAATTTGCAAATTATTTTGTCAGTCTATGCATTCTAACGTATTAGACGACGCATAATAGTGCAAATAAATATCATTAAACATAATCAACATTACTAATACATAAAAAAAATGACGAAATCGGAACAATTCATGGAAATGGAAGCCAAATACGGCGCCCATAATTACCACCCACTACCAGTAGTACTTGCCAAAGGCGAAGGTCCTTTTGTATGGGACTGCGAAGGCAAAAAATATTTTGACTTCCTGTCTGCCTATTCTGCAGTAAACCAAGGTCACTGCCATCCAAAAATCATAAAGGCCCTCTGCGATCAGGCACACGAGCTTACCCTTAGCAGCCGTGCATTCTACAACAACTGCCTTGGCGAATGGGAGAAATATGTCACTGAATATTTCGGTTATGAGAAAGTACTGCCCATGAACAGTGGTGCTGAAGCCGACGAAACAGCTCTGAAACTGGCACGTCGCTGGGGTGTGGTTAAGAAAGGTATCAAGAATGAAGAGGTAATGATTGTCTGCTGCGAAGGAAACTTCCACGGCCGTACCATTACCATCATCACTATGAGCAACGATCCTGAGAGTTATGCCAACTATGGTCCTATGACTCCCGGTTTCATCCGTATACCTTATAACGATCCCGCAGCTCTCGAGAAAGTACTTGAAGAGCATGGCGACAAGATTGCCGGTTTCCTCGTAGAACCCATCCAGGGCGAGGCCGGTGTCTATGTTCCAGACGAAGGCTATCTGAAAAAATGCTACGATATCTGCCATAAACACAACGTTCTTTTCATGGCTGACGAAGTACAGTGTGGTATCGCTCGTACAGGAAAGATGCTTGCTTGCGACCATGAAGGTGTTCGTCCCGACATCCTCATCCTCGGCAAAGCCCTTGGTGGCGGAGTGGTTCCCGTAAGCTGTGTCTTGGCTGACGACGACATCATGCTCAATATCAAGCCCGGCGAACACGGCTCAACATTCGGTGGCAACCCCATCGCTGCAAAAGTAAGCATTGCTGCTCTTCAGGTAATCAAAGAAGAGCATATGATGGAGAATGCCGACCGTCTCGGTAAGATTTTCCGTGAGGAAATAAGCAACTTCAAATCACCCATGATTGAGAAAGTCCGTGGTAAAGGTCTGCTCAATGCCGTTATCATCAAGCCTCGCAACGGCAAGGAGGCATGGGATGTTTGCCTGAAGATGCGTGACCTCGGTGTTTTGGCGAAACCGACCCACCAGCATATCATCCGCTTTGCTCCTCCGCTGGTCATCAACGAAGAGCAATTGCGTGAAGCCATCGCACTTATCAAGGAAGCTATTGCTTCTTTTGAATAATAAAAACAATAGAATCAAGGCGGGTCGCCGTATCGCGGCGACCCGTTTTTATATTAATCAACAAAACACCTCATTATGAGAAAAGCATTATTCTTTTTGTCTATTTGCATGCTTGGCAGCATGGCCGTAGCACAGGTGGCAACTCCTGCCAACGGAAGATTACGAGACTATGCCGATGAACAACGCGAAGAGAGCGACCCTGTCATCCTGCAACGTCTGGATGAATGGCAGGACCTGAAATTCGGATTCATGGTTCACTGGGGCATGTACTCACAATGGGGCGTTGTTGAATCGTGGAGTATCTGCAGTGAGCCATGGATAGACCGCAGAGGAGCAGCCTACGAAGAATACAAACGTCTGTACCAATCGTTGAACATCACCTTCAATCCAAAGCGGTTCAATCCCGAAAGATGGGCAAAAGCGGCCTATGGTGCAGGCATGAAATATTTGGTATTCACGACAAAGCACCACGACGGGTTCTGTATGTTCGAGACTGCCGAAACCAATTATTCCTCCACCCATAGCAGCTGTCCGTTTTTCCGCAATAAAAACAGTGATATCACGAAAGCATTGGTAGATGCTTTCAGGAAATATCAAATGTGGATAGGACTTTATTTTTCCAAACCCGACTGGCATTGTCCTGATTACTGGGCACCGGAATGGGCCACTCCCGACAGGAATGTAAATTATGATATCAGCCAGAATCCTGACCGTTGGAAACGGTTCTGCGACTATACCTACAATCAGATATTCGAACTGACTCATAATTATGGAGACATAGACATTCTGTGGCTTGACGGAGGCTGGATTCGTCCAGAATGGAGCGTCAATGACGAAACCCGTGAATGGTTAGGTTGCCGTGGACAGATTCAGGACATCAATATTCCACGTATTGCGAGAATGGCACGCGAGAATAATCCCGATCTTCTTATTGTTGACCGAAGTGTGGGAGGCAAATATGAGAACTATCGCACCCCCGAGCAGCAGATTCCAACAGAGCCCCTACCCTATCCATGGGAAACATGTATGACCATGGGGGACAGCTGGTCTTATGTCGAAAACGACAACTACAAGTCGACCAACGCTCTGATACATATACTTGTTGATATCGTGGCAAAAGGAGGCAATTTACTTTTAAATGTTGGTCCCGATGCCAACGGAGAAATTCCACAGCCTTGTCTTGCCAGGATGCAAGAAATCGGCGAATGGCTGAGAGTTAATGGCTATGCGATATATGGCACGCGTCCCTTGGCCCCATATGCCGAAGGCAATGTACGCTATACTCAGTCGAAAGACGGCTTGCACAAATACATCATCTACTTTCTTAGCGAAAACGAGCCTGCCCCATCCACCATTGAAGTCAACGGACAGATCTATCGTGTAAAGAAGAAGACCAAACATGCCGTCGTTGTTGAAATGCTCTAAATACGTCATGAAACATCCTTTTTTTGTTGTCTCCACGTTGTTGATGATTACTGTTTCATGTGGAAACAGCCATGTGTCGGAAACAACCTACGACACCAACGTTGACACTCCGCCGATTCACGACAGCGTGCCCGAAATACCCTCTTTTGCACAAAAACTGATAGAATGCTATCCCGAGACTATTGTCGGATACGAAAATGACAGCATAGTCTTTGCCGATGGAAGCAGGATGATATTTGACGACGGTATCGTACGCAGCGATATGCAGATCCTTGAAGGCTGCGACATTGAAGACATGGCTCGGTGGAGTTACAACGACAGCATACGTCCTTTCTGCGATCCGGGCCGGAATCGTTGCGAAGCCTTATTCAAGAAAATGTACGGACAAAGTGCCGCCGAAGTATCGAAACATCTAAGAACCATTGACTGGTGTCCTACTTTAGTTGGTCAGAAAGTTCAAATCACGACAATCAACCATGTAGACGTTCAACTTCAGAAAGTTTCTGAGGAGCTCGACAAACATCCCGAATTCAAGCCCTATTTAAAGAACAGTGGTACTTTCCTCTGGCGTGTTGTCGCAGGAACCGAGAGACTTAGTCCTCACAGTTTTGCAATTGCCATAGACATCGGTGTCAACAAGTCAAACTACTGGAAATGGGATAACCCCAAAGCTTCCGAAGCAGACACTATCATATATAGAAACACCATGTTAAAGGAAATTGTAGAAATATTCCGAAAATATGGTTTTATCTGGGGCGGTAACTGGTACCACTACGACTCGATGCATTTCGAGTACCGGCCAGAGTTGTTGGATTAAGTGTGATTTTTGTCTTTCTTTAACATCCTTCTCAATTCCCCTATCCACACTACAAACGATGTGGTCACAAGGATAATAATCCAATTCATAAGACCAAGACCGCCTTTGGCGACATTGAACATTTCCTGCAAGCCGGGAATCTCCACCAAAGCTATTTGAACAAAGAAGACAGCCGTTGTTATTATTATAAACCATCGTGTGTTCTTCCAAGACAGCCCCTTAAATGCCGAGCTTGTAGTAAAATGAGCCTTCGCATTGAACATATACCAAAAGTGGAGCATCACAAAAATAGTAAAGAAAAGACCCAGTTCATGTGCTGTCATTCCATCGTAGCCTCCCCATTTCAGAGGAATTATGTCCATCAAAGAATAGACATCATTATGCTGGAAATACAACAGCAACGCCAAACAGATGAAAGCAAAAGAGAGCCCCACTACAAGTATCGGTTTCCCTATATCTTTCAAGATATGTTCATCCATTGAGCGAGGTCTTTCCTTCATCACTACGTGTGACGGTGGCAGCGATGCCAATGCCAAAGCCGCAAAGGTATCCATGATAAGGTTGACCCACAACATCTGTGTTACCGTCAATGGTGATTCCGTACCGATGAATGCTCCGACAAGAACAATGAAACAAGCGGTGACATTAACTGTCATCTGGAATAGAATAAAACGTTTGATATTCTTGTACAACGAACGGCCCCACATCACCGCATTGGCAATCGTACTGAACGAATTGTCGAGAATGGTCATATCAGAAGCCTCTTTTGCCACCGCCGTGCCGTCGCCCATAGACAGGCCCACATGGGCGGCATTCAGAGCCGGCGCATCGTTTGTACCATCTCCCGTGACTGCTACAACCTCATTCATCGCCTTAAGGGTTCTCACAACACGTTCCTTGTCACTGGGACGTGCGCGCGATATGATTTTGACATCGGGAAGCCTTCTTTTAAGTTCGTCAGCGTTCATTGATGACACTTCATCACCTGTAAGAATATTATCGTCTCCATCTTTTTCGCACCACAGTCCCACTTGACGGCCAATTTCCTTGGCAGTCCCTATGGTATCGCCCGTGACTATCTTCACTTGAATACCGGCATCGATACATTCCCTGATAGCCGCCGGCACCTCCGGACGGATTGGATCCGAAATAGCCACAACACCCATCATCTTCAATTTAGAACAGTCCCTTAATGTGCCGTCCATTATCACATTGTCGTCATCCGACAATTCCGCATAAGCCAAACCAAGTGTACGATATGCCTGATTCTGCCACTGTGACAATTTCTCTTCATAGACATTGGTGTCGCCTATCTTGCACAACGACATTAGAATATCTGGAGCACCGGTAACATATAACATTCTTTTGCCTGTCACTTTTGAACGCACTATCGTGGCCATATACTTTATTTCAGTAGAGAAAGGTATTCGGTCGAGTTTCTCTGTCGATTCTCTTACTCCAAGATAGTTGATACCTTCTCCATGTAACCATAGCAACAGTGCACCTTCTGTAGGGCTTCCTATGGCATGAATCCTATCCTTGTTGGAATAGTCAAGATTGGCAGTTGTGTTGACACACATAGATTCAACGACCATCTTTGCAAAAAGACTGTCGTCAATCCGTCCTCCTTCAAGCTCCGGGAAGTAAGTCTCATGCACTTGCATCTGGTTCTGTGTCAGTGTTCCTGTCTTGTCTGTACATATAACAGACGTAGCTCCCATGGTCTCACATGAATGCATGGTACGTGGCAGTGTATTCTGTTCCATCAGACGACGCATACTGAAAGCAAGACTCAGCGTCACCGCCATAGGCAGTCCCTCAGGAACGGCGACAACTATCAAAGTTACTGCAATCATTATGGTATCCAATACATACTTTATAAAACTTACCGTACCTTCTGCATCCGAGAAATCGACGTTGCCTTGCACGAAATACACCAGTATTCTGCCAACAACTATCAATCCTGCAATTATATAGCTCAGTTTTGTGATTAGTTCCGCCAAACCGTTAAGTTTCCGACTGAGCGGTGTCTCGTCTCCCTCCCGTACCTGTGCCGCCACGAAAACCTTGCCGCATTCCGTACTGTCACCCACTTTCTCAACCTCGGCAATACAATTCCCCACAAGTATTGTTGTGCCTTTAAGAATCTTATTCGAAGGATATGTGGCCTCCTTGTCGAAATCCTCCTCAACTATGGTCTTGTGAGACGCTGTAGATTCCCCATTTAGCGACGACTCATTCACACTTAGATGCTCCGCCTCAAGAAGGAGACAGTCTGCCGGAACCTCTTCTCCTGTGTTCAGTAGTACGATATCCCCGACAACAATATCCTTGCGTTCCACCTGGCAGATATTGTTGTTTCTAATAACCTTGACAAGAGTCTCGTCGTTCACCTCGTCGAGAGCCTTGAATGTCTTCTCATTCCTTGCCTCGAGAATATGGGCAACTCCTGTTGCAAGCAAAACAGCAAAAGCTATTCCTATTGGTTCGAAATAAGGTGTGAATCCTGTTTCTCCTCCAAACACCCCCTGATAGAAGGAGATAGCTCCACTCAGAACCAGTGCCGCAAGCAAGATGGTGATAAGGGGATCCATGACATATCTCCCACCTGAAGTCACAACATTGTCGACAGATTTTTCATCCCATTTGCCTCCAAGGTATGCAACCAACCATGTAAATACCGCAAGAACGAAAAGTATCACATTGCCTATCCATATGTTGTCCGGCATTGACACCCCTGCAAGTCCGATTGCTGCGAAAACGATTATCGAAGCCCCCAACATGACAAGGATAACTTTCAACAACCAAAAATGCAGACAGTCTTTAAGTTTTTCCCAAGCGGATTTCTCTTCTGGTGGTGTCAGAATATTGGTGCCATACCTCTCACGACTCGCAACCACCTCAGAGTCCGTAAGCCCCCTATAATGATGTTGTCCCTCACCCATAAAGCGAAAACAGATTCTCTGTAATTTAAAGGAACTGTTTTGAGTTTCCTCAAAACAGTTCCATACATTAGAAATTTTTAAACTTTAATCTTTATATATCATCAATCTCACTCCTTGATTGCCTTGATACCCGGCAATTCCTTGCCCTCAAGATATTCAAGCATTGCACCTCCACCTGTGGAAACATAGCTCATCTTATCAGCAAGCTGCATCTGTTTCACAGCTGCCACTGAGTCTCCACCGCCAACAGCAGCAAAGGCACCCTTACCGCAAGCTTCAGCAACATATGTTGCAATTTCCTTAGTTCCTTTTGAGAATGCGGGAATCTCGAAGACACCCGCCGGTCCGTTCCAAAGTATCGTTTTGCTGTTCATGATAACCTCCTTCAGCATCTTGCAGCTTTCAGGTCCGATATCCATACTCTCCCAATCATCAGGCACGGCATTAGAAGGAACAATCTTGGTATTGGCGTTATTGCTGAAATCATCTGCAATAAGGCTATCTGAAGGCAGGAAATATTTCACGCCTTTCTCATCCATACGACGCATAAGCTCAAGTGCAAGTTCCATCTTGTCATCTTCGCAGATAGACTTGCCAATCTTTCCGCCAATAGCCTTGGTGAAAGTGTAACGCATTCCACCGATAATGACCATATTGTCAACCTTGTCGAGCAAGTTCTCAAGAATGCCTATCTTGCTACTCACCTTGCTGCCGCCGATAATGGCAGTGAAGGGACGCGGAGGATTCTGCATCAGTTTTTCGAGGTTGCGAACCTCATTCTCCATAAGGAATCCGAAATACTTGTCATTGGGGAAGAATTTTGCAATGACAGCCGTAGAGCTGTGCTCGCGGTGTGCTGCACCGAAAGCGTCGTTGACATAGCAATCTCCCAATTTCGAGAGCTGTTCAGCCAATTCCTCATCTCCCTTTGTCTCGCCAGGGTAGAAACGTATATTCTCCAGAAGCATAATCTCACCTTCTTTCAGATTGGCAGCCATCTCCGTGACTTTAGGGCCAAGGAGTTCTTGCGTAAAGTAGACTTTGCGGCCTGTAAGTTCCTCAAGATGTTTTGCTACAGGCTCGAGGGTGAGTTCTGGTTCGAAACCGCCTTTTTTGGGGCGGCCGAAATGTGCCATAATAATTATCGAAGCACCGTCGGAAACGAGTTTATTGATGGTAGGCATCGACTCACGCATACGGGTGTCGTCAGTAATGTTCTTGTTGTCGTCCACAGGGACGTTGAAATCGACACGCAACAATACCTTGCGGCCTTTGAAATTGATATCTTTAATTGATTTCATATGTTGTTGTTTTAATTTGTTGATTCGATATTTTAATGCTTGAATGTGTTAATGTGGGAATGTGTTAGTAGAAAGATATCCAAATGTCATATTAGTCCTATTGGTAATTCAATATATAATTTCCGCTCTCCGTTTTCAGTTTTCCGTTCTCAGTTCAACATCATGCCTCCTCAGGATTTTCCACTGCCATATTGATGTATAGAGCGGAGAGCATTGTGAACACCAATGCCTGGATATATGCGACAAGACATTCAAGCAGGCTGATAAAGACCGAGAAGAGCACAGACACAACCGATACTGCACCACCTACCGATAGACTGAAAGTATTGGAGAGAATGAAAATAATTACCACAAAACCTAGAATCACGATATGTCCTGCCGTCATGTTAGCAAATAGACGAATCATAAGTACTATAGGTTTCGTGAATACACCGACAAGCTCGACCACGGGCATCAGCGGGAAAATCTTCAGCCAGGCGGGGACGCCCGGTGTGTTGAAGATATCTTTCCAATAGTGCTTGTTGCCGTTGATGTTGGTGATGATGAACGTTATCAGCGCCAAAATGGCGGTTACTGCGATATTGCCGGTGATGTTGGCTCCTGCGGGGAATATCGGAATCAATCCCAATATGTTGCAGAAGAAGATGAAGAAGAAGAGAGTAAGCAGATATGGGAGGAAA
>JAGADZ010000032.1 GCA_017613375.1 Bacteroidales bacterium
ACTACGAGGTCCATGTCAGCAGTTTCTGCTCCACGGACAGCGTCTACACAGAGCCCACAGTGGCATTCTTCTCCACGGCCATGAACTGCGACATGCCGCAGAACGTCACCGTCGCAGACATTACCGACAGCACCGCCATTGTCTTCTGGCGAATGACGAGCCTCTCGGACTACTCTGAACTTGAATACGGCCCTGCAGGCTTCAGCCACGGCGAGGGAAGACTCCTGAGCCCCATCCACAGCCTCGGCACGGGAAACTGTTCCAGAATGATGGACAGCCTTCAGCCCGGCACGGCATACACGGCATATGTGCGTACATGGTGTGACTACACGGAGATGTACTCAGAATGGGAGCGTGTGGACTTCACCACGACAGGAGTGAACCCCAACGACACCGCAGACCACGACACTACAGGCATAGCGACTGTCGACCATCAGCACGTTACACTAATCCCCAATCCAGCGACAAATTCCGTGACGGTGACTGCCGAGTGTGAAATCCTCTCTGTCGAGGCCTACAATGTCAAAGGTCAACGCATCGTCACAGCTGAAGGTAACGGCACGACGTTGAAAGTCAACACCTCTGCGTGGCCAAACGGGACATATACAATAACAATACGCACCGCACAGGGGTCAGTAACAAGGAAGTTGGTGATAAATAAATAACAACAAAATTAGTTCAGCTCGTCATATTTCCTAACCAGAGCCTTTATATCATCAGGAATAACGGCACTGGAGGCTGTGCTACGCATGTATCCCGACATGACAGTTTTGCACGTTGCACAAGGCTGGCTGGTGTCCGTGTTGATTATCTGCTGAGTTACCTGAAGGCTTTTGTTACCCCAATGGGAAACATACGAGGTGACAGCAATGTTGTCGCCATAATGAATCTGACTATGGAAATCCACCTCAAAGTGAACCACCATAACACAGAAATCGCCCTCCTCGGGAGTCACAGGAATGCCTGATGCGGCAAAATAGCATGCTTTCCCCAGATCGAAGAACTCCATTATTACGGCATTATTCACGTGACCCATCATATCCACGTCATTGAAACGAATCTGTAACGGTAGTGTGTGCATATTTTTAACTATAACTTTAACTATTAATCAACGAAAACGATAACAAAAACTATTATCAACTTTCTGTCTGATCTATGGTCATGGCCTGCGACCGAAGTGGAGCAAACGTTAACCTTAACTATTTATAACGAAAACGAAAACCAATTAAACCTTAACTTTTTTTGAAGATTATTTTCTTTAAACTTTAACCTATAACCTATAAACTTTACCAACCTCATACATCATACTTCATACCTCATACTTCATACCTCATACCTCACATTCAACTTTAACGTTAACCTTTTTTTATTTTTCTAACATTTAACAAGAAATTGTTTTACTTTTTCTTCAAAGAGAAAAAGAATTCGAGGCCTCCTTCTTCCCTATTGCGGACATATATGTCTCCACCATGGAAAAGGACAGCGTGCTTGACGATGGAGAGTCCGAGACCAGTACCCCCTGTGGCACGGCTACGGCCTTCGTCAATGCGAAGGAAGCGGTCGAAAAGGACGGGAAGATAGCTCTCTTCGACACCTGCCCCGGTATCATAGAAATGGATATAATACATCTCATCCGATTCCTTATAGCACTCCAAGACAACATCAATACATTCACCTGCATAAAGGATAGCATTCTCGAACAAATTTCTGAAAATACTGTATATCAAAGCATGGTTGCCATAAACCTTCATAGATTTCTGAAGTTTGTTATCCACTTTGATAGAATGGGACCTGAATGCCTCCTCGAGTTCCAGGACAGCCTCCTCGGCAATGCCGCGGAGAGAGACATGCTCCTTAGGGAAGAGGTCGGAAGACTCCTCTAATTTATTTATCAGCGAGACATCGTTGATAAGATCCGACAGACGTAGCGTTTGGGAATAGCATCTCTCAAGGAAAAACTGTTTCTTTGTCTCCTCAACAGGCTTGTCACCAAGTAATATTTCCAGATAGCCACGGATACTGCTCACAGGAGTCTTTAATTCATGAGCGATATTGTTCGTCATCTCCTGTTTCAGACGCCTATTTCGCTCCTGCTCCTTGATAATCTGCTGCTTGGAATCTTCCAACGAATGTGCCAAGTCTTTAAGTTGCCTAATCAAACGGCGCTGTCGCAAATGATTCCATGCCAAAAACAGAACCATCAGAAAGACGGTAGCAGCGACAACATAAGTCCATACAGGGATATTCATGACTCTTTATCTTTAATAGCCGTATAGGATTCAGGACCTTTGACCTGATTGTTAAAAATATAACCAAACCCTGTATGGTTGACAATACCATTGCCTGCCCGGCCAAGTTTCTTACGAAGACGTGCGATATGTACATCGACAGAGCGGTCGTTGACGTAAGTGTCGTTGTCCCATACAGCGTCCAATATCCTTTCACGAGTGAGGTGATGCCCTGCATTCTGCATCAACAGGGTGAGAATCATATATTCCTTCTTTGTCAAGCTGACAGGCACACCGTCCACACTAACCGATTTACGCTTAATGTCGACAAACAGACCGTCGGACTGCAGGGTGTTGTCAACGCCATCAGCATCAGACCTGCCTTCGCTTCGCCTCATCACGGCACGTATGCGTGCCAACACCGTAGGGAACGAGAACGGCTTGGTGACATAGTCGTCGCCACCGGCATCAAACCCTGCGAGCAAGTCGCTCTCGGCACTCATGGCGGTGAGGAAAATGACAGGTGTGCTGTCACCGGAAGAGCGTAGCTGACGGGCCATTTCTATGCCCGACACACGTTCCATCATCACATCAAGGAGTATGAGATTGTAGCGTGTGCCTCCGGCGATGATTGCCAACGCCGACTCGGCTGAATAGGCACAATCAACAATGAAGCCTTCGCTTTCCAGATTGAAGCGAAGAATTTCACACAGGTCGGGCTCGTCGTCAACAACAAGGATTCTCATAAAGATGAGAAAATGTTACGAATTAAGCAGAGTCTTCACGATTTCAGAGACAACACGGTTGTCGGCCTTGCCTGCGAAAGCCTTGGAGGCCTTACCCATGACCTTGCCCATATCCTTGGGGGAAGAGGCTCCGACCTCTGAAATAATAGTCTTGAGGGCTTCCTCAATCTCCTCCCTGCTCATCTGTTTAGGCAGGTAGCGTTCAATCACCGAAGCCTGGAAAAGTTCCACATCGGCCAAATCCTGTCGATTCTGCTTAGAGTATATCTCCGCTGATTCACGACGTTGTTTAACCAATTTCTGTAGCATCGCCACCTCTGCCGATTCAGGCACTTCACCATTCACAGCATCTTTGCCAGTCTTGAGCAACAGAATGGCTGACTTGATTGCACGAAGAGATTCCAACAAATCTTTTTCCTTGTTAAGCATTGCCTGCTTGATGTCGTTGTTGATCTGTACTTCCAAACTCATATCATTCAATTATAAAAGTTTATACCAATCAATTTGTGACAAAAAAAGGGAAGTATCACGTACTTCCCTAATGTCTTGTGGCATTGACTGGAATTGAACCAGTGACACACGGATTTTCAGTCCGCTGCTCTACCAACTGAGCTACAACGCCATCATTTCTCTCGAAATCGTTTGCAAAAGTACAACATTTTTCTTTACCCACAAAATTATTTTTCAGACAGAAGCTGTTTTTTATTTACACCTATCTAAAAAACAATATTTTACCACAATATTTTTTTTGACAGTTTCTATCCTTGAGTGCGACAAAAACTCTAATAATTATCGTCATACATTGACATTTCGGGGTCATTTTGTCACATCATCAAGAGCGGTGTCTTCCTTTGATATGTCTGTCTTCGTTTCCGATGTCACATCATCAAGAGCGGTATCCTCCTTTGATACTTCCGTCTTATGCTCCTCTGTCACCAAATCTCTGACAGTATCCTCTTTTGATACATCTACATCGGGTTTCGCTGTCACATCTTCACAAGCAGTGTTCTCCATAAGCCGGTTTACTTTTTTCTCCTCCTTGGGAGTCTCCACCTCCTCTGTATCCTCTTCCGATGAAGAGAACTGACAGACAAGCTGGTCAAAAAACAGCACAATGATACCTACCGTAATGGCAGCGTCTGCAACATTAAAGATAGCACTGAAAAACTCGCAATGCTTGCCACCGAACCACGGCATCCATGACGGCCAATCCCATTCCAATATTGGGAAATACCACATATCCACCACTTTCCCATGAAGGAAAGAGCCATAGCCTCCATTCTCCGGCAAAAAAGTCGCAACGGTGTCATGTGTACTCTCCGAGAATAACAAGCCATAGAAACAACTGTCTATCAAATTTCCAACAGCACCGACGAAAATGAGAGTAACACTAATAATAAGAGTATAGCGTGAATCCTTTTTTATCATCCTTACAAGCAGCCATATGATGCCTATAGACGCAAAGAATCGGAATAGAGTGAGGATAAGCTTACCCATCTCTTCGCCAAAAGAAACGCCAAAAGCCATTCCTATGTTCTCGACAAAGTACAACTTGCACCAATCCCCTATCAAATCCACGCTGTCGCCTATGGCGAAATGCGTCTTTATCCAGAATTTCAGTGCTTGGTCGACGATAAGGATAATAGCAATCAACGAGAAGCAAAGCAAATATTTCTTTTTTACTGAATCAGACATTATTATTTTTGATTTTTAAGAAATAGTATCCACATTTATATTGTAATAGAAAACAAACCATTATTTACCATACGCACCTTTTGACATGTTTGCAAAAATACACTTTTTTTTCATTTCTCGCACTGTTCCACCAATTCATCATACCATTCCTGTCCAAAGCGTCGTATCAGAGGTTCTTTCAAATAGCGATAGAGAGGCACACCCTCTTGACGCCCTTTGGTCACCGCACAACGGCATATGTCCCACTCATGATAGTTCACTGCTTTGAACTCACCGAAATCCTCTATACGGACAGGATAGAGGTGACAAGAAACAGGTTTCCGGAAATCAGTCTTTCCATCACGCCAAGCCATCTCGAAAGCACACATCGTAACACCGTTTTTTACAACAGCATAGGCGCACTCACAATTATTGACAAGGGGGGTACACGGCAATTTGTCGACATCGAGTGACGACACACCATCTCTCTCGACAACGGCAATTCCCTCCTGGTTCATATATGGTTTCACCTCGGGATAGACACGCTCAAGTACCGGAATTTCAGATTTCTCAAGCGGAGCGCCACAGTCACCCTCCACACAGCAAGCGCCTTTGCATTCAGCAATATCGCAACAGAAACAGACATCCGCCAGATTGTCCGATATGATACAGTCGTCAACTATCATCATAAGGCAGCAATAATCTTATCGGCCAAGACGGCAGCCAGTTTATATTTCGATTCGACCGTCCATCCAGCCACATGAGGTGAGAAAACGGTACGTGAGGACGAGAGAAGATAGCGAAAATCGGCAGGCATAGACTCAATATCAAGTCCATCTTTGGTCATATCCTCATATTCAATCACATCGAGAGCGGAGCCAAGCACAGTCCCTTCTTCTATAGCTTTGGCCAAATCTTTGGTATTCACCACTGCACCCCGCGATGTGTTGACAAGATAAAACGGGTGAGCGAATGCCTTGATGAAAGAGCCGTTGACCATGTAACGGGTCTCATCTGTGAGCGGCACGTGCAGGCTCACAACGTCGGAGCGCCGCTGCAAATCGGCAAGCGTCACCTCTTCAACATAAGACGGTGCAAAACCTGCAGGTTTGTATTTGTCGTAAGCCAAAATTTCACATTCAAAACCCTGCAGTCTTTGTGCAAAAGCCGCCCCCATATTGCCAAAACCGATGATACCCACGGTTTTCCCTTTTATCTCTAATCCGCGGTTTGCCTCACGACGCCATTTCCCCTGTCTCACTTCACCGTCTGCCACGACAATCCTGTCGAAAAGGGCAAGCAACAATCCTGTGGCATGTTCCCCTACCGCGTCACGGTTGCCTTCCGGGGAATTAAAGCAGCGGATACCGAGACTTTCGGCATAATCCACATCAATAGTCTCCATCCCCGCTCCCACACGTCCAATGCATTTAAGATGACGAGCATGATCTATAAAGTTACGGTCTATCACAATCTTACTGCGTACAACTATGGCATCATAGTTTTTCACCTCTCCAAGCAAAGACTCGTAGGTGCAGTCTGTCCACACGTCACATACATGGCCTGCTGCCAGCAGTTTCTCCCTTAGCACAGGATGAGTGTCATCTGTTAGAAGTATCCTCATGTATCTATTTAGTAAAGGTTATTGTTTAACGGATATCGGCCAAAGAGAATTTTACTCTTACAATCAGTAAAATAAACTTATCTTTTTACTGTACTATATCATCATTTCTTATAATAGTAATAGGTGTTGCCATGGTTGAAATGTTCGAACCTCGGTGTTGTAAGATGTATCTTCCTCAGACTCGAAGCTCCAAAGATGCCTATTCCTCCATTTACATTGCAGTATATCTGTACCGGCTCACTTAATATCCCATCGGAATCGGAATTCAGCTCTCTTGTCAGGTTATAACGGTACAAATCCTGTGAAAGTGCACGTATATGCATATACACTGGCAGCTGAGAGATATTTCTCTGTCTTTCATCGCTGTTCATCCATTTTCCAAATATCGCAATGAATTCATGCTCCCCTCCCGAGAACAGTTCGCTGGTGAAGACCATTTCATTGTCATAGAACGAGCCGTCGTCGCCATCAATAACGCTGGATACATCACTCGAATTAACGATAGGGTCATTGACAGAGAAAAAGACCTGCCTGAAGTAAGCCTCGTCTGTACTCCATAGTGTACCCGTAGTGTCATGACTGTCATAACTGTCGGAAACGAAGAATTTGACCGAATAATAATCTATCGGGGAATGGCTCTTCACCTTGAAACGAATCTTGAAATAGCAACATTCTATATCAGTCGTATCAATTATATAATCCAATATTTCGTAATCGGCCAACTGAGGGATTCTCGTCCCTGCTGTAACAGGCGTTTCACAGCCTGGAATACGGGCTGTCACATTTAGGGTGTCGCCTGGAGCGGGACGAACATTAAAGAAATAATGACTAAGCGGAGCCTCATCATTATCAACCACATATACGCCCTGTGTGGAAACACCGTTGATATCCAATGTCACTGCAGCATCTGTTATCAGCTTGTATGCATGTCCATCATCAAGGAAGAAATGGCTATACGACAAATAGACTTTTACTGTCGAGTCACACTCAGGCCTCGACACCAGGACCGGATATGGTGAAATCTCACCCGGATCGAATTCCACAGGCTTGAAACACGAAGCCAGCGACAAACTCAATAAAGCAAACAGTATATATTTTATTTTTTTCATTGTCCGACCTCCTTAAAATTTAAAGCTATATGACACAGACGGTATTATTGGGAACAACGACATCTGCATCAACGACGAGTTATAGTTTACGCCATTGACATTGCTGTGACGTCCATACACCTCCATCACGATAAAAGGATTCTGTCTGTTGTACACATTATATACGCTGAGACTGATGGTTCGCACACCGTGCTTTTTCTCCTTGTGAAAATTCACTCCTATATCCATTCTGTGATACGGAGGCATGCGAAAATTATTACGGTTTTCTATATATGGCACCGTCTGACCTGTCTCAGGATCGTAATATTCCTGCATCGCCAATGTTCCAACGTTCCCCGACGAGAAGACCCAAGAAACACTGCAGTCAAATTCTTTGCTATACTTATAGTTAATCACTATGGAGAGATCATGCCTGCGGTCATATTTGGCCGGGAAAGGCTCCCCGTTGTTCAGAGTCTGTCCCTCGCGATCAAACAGACGCATCGTCTTGCTCCATGTATAGCCCAGCCATCCCGTCACCTTGCCTATCGTCCGCTGAGCCAAGAACTCGACACCGTAAGACCATCCGTCGCCCATACAGACCTTGTCCTCCCATCCCGACGACATGGCGAAGAAACTCGCTCCGTCGCGGTACTCAAGCATATTTTGCATTTTTTTGTAGTACAGCTCCATGGACAAATCCGCAAGACCTTTGAAGTTATAGAACGCTCCTGCCGCCACCTGATGAGCATACATCGGTTCTATGCGTGCCGTGACAGGCACCCATAAGTCTGTAGGCAGACTTATGGTACTGTTCGACAGCTGGTGCATATATTGTGTCATATATGAATATCCTGCCTTTATCGACAAGTCGTCGCTGAGCATGACACGTCCGCTGAGCCGCGGTTGCACCGACGGATAGAACGTACCCTGTACTGCAAAACCTGTAACATTGATTCCTCCATTGATTTTAAAAGTCTCCGAGATAGACCAGTCGTCCTCGAAAAACAGAGTGATTTCATTTGCATGGACGACGCTCTGACCGATAACCGTGTCATAAGTGTAACGGTCGTCCCCTTCTATGGCCTCAATCTTGTTGCCGGTAACATCAGGCTGGAAAATATGGTGCAGCGTTGATGCTCCGAACTTTATCATATGGTCTGGATTAGGCTGATAGTCGAAATCCACTTTACCTGTTATATCCCTAATGCCAGACTTATAATACATTTCCATGAAACTGTAACTCACCACATCGTCATAGAAATCATTCTCTTCAATGGCTATACTTACATCGTTGCGGTAGCGTGTGAAAGCACCCGTGACATTCATGAATATTTTTGGAGTGAGCTCATAGTTCCATCTCAACGACGTAACCATATTGCCCCAATTGTATCCCAGCTTGAGGCTCTCGTCCGACGTATAACCATAGTTGTATTTCACGCGGGCATAGATTTTGTCATCGCCAGAATACCAACTGGCTATAAGTCTACTACGGTCACTGAACCTGTGTGTCACTTTGGCATTCAGGTCATAGAAAAAATAGCCTGCATTTGTGCGGCCCAAATCCTCCATTGTGCCCAAAGCCATTATCATAGGCTGCATCAAAATGTCGAAGTAAGTCCGCCTGAAACTGATGTTGAACGTCGTCTTATCCTTGTACAGAGGTCCCTCAAGATTTACTTTGGCAGCAATAACCCCTATCGAGAGATTGCCGTGCAACTGTTTGTTGTTACCATCATTGCTGGTAATGTCAAGCACCGATGACAGGCGTCCGCCAAAGTGTGCCGGAAAACTCCCCTTGTACAACGTGACATTCTTTATTGCGTCGGCATTGAAAGCCGAGAAAAAGCCTCCAAGATGGTTTACATTATACAATGGCACTCCGTCGAGCAGAAAGAGATTCTGGTCTGGGCCGCCGCCACGCACATATATCCCGGAAAGACCCTCCGTCCCAGATTGTACACCCGGTAATAATTGCAATGCCTTCAGCACGTCGGTCTCGCCAAACATTACAGGCACCGACTTAATATGCTCTACAGGAATTACCATGGCACTCATCTGTGACGACTGTGGTGAACTGACGCGGTCAGCCCTGATCGTGACCGTATTCAAATTCACCGCAGCGGTATGAAGACTAACATTCAACTCTTTGTTATTATGCAAAGCGAAGCTGTCCAATACCGTCTTATAGCCCACATATGAAAACCTCAGCATTACATCACCTGAAGGAATTGTCAGCGAATAGCGTCCCTCAGTATTGGAGACAACACCTTTGCCAGAATTCATATCATAGATTGTGACACCTATAAGCGTCTCTCCGGAAACCGAGTCACGCACCGTGCCGCGAATCGTATAGCTCTGCGACATCGCACTCAAAGAGATGAGCAGCAAAGAAAGGAATAGAACTATCTTTTTTGATGTCATACAGTAAGTTTTTTAGTCATTCGTCTCATCGGAAAAGAAATTATTAATCCAGCCTCTTGGCTGTGTTTTTGACAGCCGGGTACCGCAATAACGACAGAAGCGTGCCGCAAGGTCTTCCTCCGTATGTCCACATCGTGGACAGAAGCGGGGACTCTGTCCCACAACAGGACGGTCGTCTTCATACTCGTTGAACTCGGCCGGAACGGTATCGTCGTCATCGTCGTCATCCTGCCTGTACTCGTGTATAGTCTCACCTACAACAATGCCTGTAGGTACAGCAATAATAGAATAACCGAGCAGCATGACAATCATTGAAATAAACTGTCCCATAGGCGTCACCGGCGATATGTCGCCATAGCCCACCGTGGTTATTGTGACAACAGCCCAGTATATTGCCGTGGGAATGCTCGTCATGGCAGGATTCTTGTCATGCTCAAACATATATACTATGGCTCCGAGAATAATTGCCGTAATAAAAACAAAGAGCATGAATATCAGAATCTTTGTAAGACTGCGGCGGAGAGCGTTCATCAGATGAAAACTCTCATGAAGGAAACGCTGCATATTGAATATGCGGAAGATACGTAGTGTTCGCAGAATACGCAAAACCGTAAGGGTTTGTGTGGCGGGGATAACCAAACTTAAATACGCAGGGAATATTGAGAGGAAGTCAATAATACCATAGAATGAGAAGACATATTTCCAAGGTTTCTGGAGGCAATAGATACGAAGATAATATTCAAATGTGAAAATCAAAGTAAACACCCACTCCAAGCCTTTCAATACCCAACGCATATTGGCATGGACAGCCTCAAAGCTGTCAAGCGTGATTACCAAAAGATTGAGTCCAATAAGAATCAACAGCCAAATATCGAAACGTTTTCCAGCAGGAGTGTCAGCCTTGAAGATAATAGTATATATCTCTTTCTTGGAAATATTGCGATAACGTTTAGGTATCAACACCTTGAAAAGGAGCCAATGGAAGAAATTACCTACGGCAACCACTATCCTCTTTCCTATGTGCCTGTAATTGAGACCCAGGAAGAAACCGCTCAATTTCTTCCACAACAAGACAAGAGGATGACTGATGCAATACCACAACAGCATTAAAGCCTTTATGAAAATGTTTGTTTTTTCCCCTTTCATTGTAACATTATTTCTATTTCCGATTATAGAACAGTACCGACTGATGCTCGTGACGGAACAACGATTTCGCCACCCTTTGTATATCGTCAGGCGTCACCTTACGATACAGCTGCGGTTCCTCGTTTATCCATTCCACATGTCCAAGTCTCTCATAGTAACAGAGCGACATGGCACAGTCCAAAGCCTTGTACTGCGAATATAAAAAAGTGGATTCAAATCTATTTATCACTTTTGTCAATTCTTTGTCAGTCAATACCGTATCAGACAAACACTGTAATTCATCATCAACAGCCTGGAGTGCTTTGGCACTGTCAACACCGTCACGTACCTTGCCAGACACAACAAAAAGGCCCGGCCCGCTTTCTCCTGTGATATAGGCGTCGACATCGGTGAAAAGCTCACTCTCCTTGACTAATTTGTTATAGAAACGTGACGATTTGCCACTTGACAATATGTCACTGACAAGGTCCGCGGCACGGTACATATCATCACAACGTTCCTCCATGACATACCCTGCATAAAAAGCATTGGAAGGCACATCGCGGTGCACCGTCAGGCTACGCCATGCGTCTTGTTCAGGCTCTTTGGGCAACTGACGGCATATTTCAGGCCCCGGTGCGATGTCGCCATACCATTTTGCAACCAAGGAATAAACTTCGTCCGCTTTCACCGGGCCGACGACAGCAATGACAGCATTGTTTGGACGGTAGAATTTACGGAAGAAACACTCCACATCGTCCAACGTGGCTTGCTGAACATGACGTATATCACTCCCTATCGTGCTCCATCTATATGGATGCACCTTGTAACACAGAGGCCTTAGCAGCATCCACACGTCGCCATAGGGCTGATTGACATAACGGTAATTATATTCCTCGGTCACCACCGACTGCTGCACCTGCAGGGCATGCTGCGAGATATTGAGATACTGCATACGGTCGGATTCCAGCCATAATGCAGTCTCCAAATAACGGGCAGGCAATGTGATGTAATAGTTGGTGTAGTCGTTGTTGGTGAAGGCATTGGAGTCTCCCCCGACATTATTGACAACAGATTCGAAATCAGGTATATTTCGCGTACCGCCAAACATCAGATGTTCAAACAGATGGGCAAAGCCTGTACGCGAGGGATCCTCATCACGGGCACCGACATTATACAACGTATTCACTGTCACCAACGGCGTGCTGTTGTCTTCCGACACCAGTAGCGTCAGTCCGTTGTGAAGCCTGTATTTGCAATACTTTATCATGTCCTGCCCTCAATGTTTCCACTAATAACGGATATGGGAAAAAAATATTTTGCTCTGATGAAATAAATGCGGCTTTTCGAATACTAATAATAGACTGACGGAGGGGGAGATTGCATTTATGGCATTACACTCCCATTATCTAAAATATATTCTGTTCATTTTCAGCGACCGAGATAAAATCCTGTATAAATCACACATCTACAATAAAAAATAAAACTGCTTTGAAATAATAAAAAAGAGACAAAACTGTTATTATATCAATTTAACAAAAAATCATATCATGCAAAAAAACACGATAAAACGGCTTTTAGCATTACTCATTTTTACTTTTTTCACAACTATTCTTTCCGCACAACCTGGCGGTCCTGGCGGTCCTCCTCCAAGCGGCCCGCCTCCGGGAGGTTTCCCCGGTGGCCCTCGAGGAAACGAACGTCAGATGCAGCAAGCCCAGCAGAGAGGTTCGAGTGTACGTCAGAGAAGAATCAAGACTGCCGGCACAACCTACAAAGTGGTTGGAACCCTTATCGACAGTTCCAAGAACGAAGCACTTGTTTATGTCAATGTAACCCTTCTGACCAAAGAGGACAGCAGTTTTGTAAAGGGTGCCATCAGCGACATGAATGGCTATTTTGAAGTCAAGGAAGTTCCCGCAGGAGAATATTATCTTCGTGTATCATATGTAGGATATCTGACACGGTTCATCCCTGTCACCGTGACCAACAACACTGCTCTTGGCGCCATAAATATGCGACAAGGGGCGGCACAGCTTAGAACTGTCAAGATAACAGCCGCGCGACCTCTTTACTCAATGGAGGGCGAAAAAATGATATACAACGTTGCCGACGACCCTTCCATACAAAGCGGTACCACCACGGATGCCTTGCAGAACGCCCCTGGTGTGGAGGTGGATATCGAAGGGAACATCACCCTGCGTGGAGTCAGCAGCGTGGAAATATGGGTTAACGACAAGCCGTCGAAACTCACCGCAGAGAACCTCAAAACCTACCTTGAGACCCTTCCTGCCAACGCTCTTGACCGTATAGAGACCATCACCAACCCGTCGGCAAAATACGCCACCGACGCCGATGCTGTGATCAACATCATCACATCGGCACATATCAAAAAGAACCATTTTATCAGCTTCGGCGTCAATGCCGCCACACAGCCCAACTTTGGGCCATGGCTCAGCTACACCTGGGCCAATGAGAAGCTCAGCATCAACTTCTTCGCAGGCGGACGTTTCAGCAACCGCCAAAGCGATGCCACAGGCTGGAGCCGCACTTACGACAAAGACCCCTTGCATCCAAACGACACCAACTACCGTATTCTCGCCCAACAGGACACCTCGTCGTCACGTTCTTTCTCACGTAATGTCAGCGGCAATTTCGGCCTCAATATCGACTACGAGATTGACAGCACAAGCGACATAGGGTTCTGGAGCAATTTCAACTTCGACAACTCTGGTTCCTACGACAGCGTCTGGTACCGTAGAGAGATGATAACACCTGCAGCATCAATCTACCAGTACAACCAAGCCAACAACCAGAACGGACTATCCATATTCGGCATGTTCGGCGGCAACTATACAAAGAAATTCGACAAATGGGGTCATAACCTTCGTGTATTCATGTTTGGAAACGTCAGCGGAGGACACAACTACACCAACTACAGCCGTATCTTCACCCAGACCGACACTGCCGACCAATACAACCAGAACACTTACAAATATTACGACAACTCCAACCACAGCACCAACCTGAACATAAACGCCCGCTACAACAGGCCTTATAGCCAGAACGGAGAGATGAGCTACGGTCTTGGATACAATCTTTCCAATTCCGAACGCGACTACCGTCCCTACCTACTTGCCGAAGCCTATGTCGACGGCGTGACGATACTCGACGAAACTCTCTACGACGCACTTCGCCGCTATGTCTATTCAAACCTGGAAAACAGCGTCAGCGCCGATGTCAACTGGACTCACCGTTGGGGCGGCTTCACTCTGCAACTTGGCATGGGGGCACGCTTAACCAACTCCAATTTCAGCTATAGCGAGACAATAACCCTGCCTGGCGACGAATTCACCAAGTTCTATATAACCTACAACCCCTCCATCCACCTCAGCTACCGCACCGAAGCGATGCACAACTTCAAGTTGAGCTACACGCTGCGTATGCGTAACCCGTCAGGCTCTCAACTCACCACTTTCCGCACCTACACAGAGGACAGCTATTCCACGGGTAACCGTGACCTCGGACAGAGCTATACCCACAATGCTGAAGCAGGCTGGACCAAATTCTACAGTTTCGGAAGCATAGGACTCGAAGGCTACGGACGCCTCTCAACTGGAGAAATCGACAACCTTACCGATATCACAGACGCTGCCGATGCTTACATAGGACGTATCATCAGCTACTCGACCCCCTACAATATTGGTTCGTCATGGCGCTATGGAGCATCACTCAATGCGACCTATCGTCCGAGTGGATTCTTCAATCTCAGACTTTACGCCAATCTTTATGACTACGGCTACAGCATGCAATACGACAAGTTGGGTCAGGAGCCATACACAGCAAGCAAATGGAGCTACAGTTTCCGTCTCAATATGTGGACCAAAGTATTCAACAAATACCAGATTCACGCCTCTGCAAACTACAGCTCGCCGACTCTCGGCCTCATGAGCGTACGCAGTGCCCGTTACTGGGTCAATTGCGGCGTCCGTGCCGACTTCTTCAATCGCAAACTCAGTGCCTTTGTCAATATTCAGGACATCTTCAACTGGGGCAAGAAAATCGGCAACTCCAACGCCAATACAAACCCCTACTACCAAAGCGGAAGTCTAAGCCGCACCCTCAACAGCCGCTATATCAGCGCCGGCTTCACTCTGCGTTTCGGTAAGATGGAACTCGAACGCAACAACCAGAGCGGTAGTGAAAGCGAAGGTACAGAAACCACAACGACCACATTGACAACAGAATAAACAAATATTTTTCCGAATATAGAAAAACACGCGGAAAAAATATGTCAAAATCCGACATTTTAAGTCGGAAAACAAAAGAGGGAGAAGATTACAACTTCTCCCTCTTGCCATATAAAAGCATGAAATACAATATCTCAATAAAAAAATTAAAAAAAATTTTGTCATTATCGGAAAAGTTAGTACTTTTGCAGCCGATTTGAGAGAAACACAAAGATTGTCCAATGGTGTAATGGTAGCACATCTGACTCTGGATCAGCCAGTCTAGGTTCGAGTCCTGGTTGGACAACAACAAAGAAGAAGCAGCCAAAATCTGGTTGCTTCTTTTCGTTATACCGTTATCATATTACATATCGGCATGTGGTGACAACGGGTTCCAATTCATACAGAATACAGTCCAAAAAAAAAGATGCCCTACTCACGTAGAGCATCCAACCTAAAAATTGTACTATGAAAAAGAAAACTCAAATTAATGGTTGCTTGGAAAGCAACCGTGCCTCGTCTTAAGCCTCTGCAGGTGCTGCAGGAGCGTCTGACACTACCTCAAGGTTAAGTTGAGCCTTGATGTCGCGATAGACATTGACGATAGCTGTATAAGTGCCGACCTCTTTAATCTTAGCACCATCTACAACGATTTTCTTACGATCAACGTCATAGTTGTATTGTTCCTTAAGAGCCTCGGCAATCTGAATATTATTGACCGAGCCGAAGAGCTGGCCATTCTCACCAACCTTGGTAAGCAGGCGAACATTCTTGCCATCGAGAGCAGCTTTCAAGGTCTCAGCATCTTTACGAAGCTTTTCCTCTTTAAAAGCACGCTGACGAAGAGTCTCGGCATGGATTTTCTTGTTGACAGGAGTAGCTATGATAGCCATACCCTGAGGGAGGAGGTAATTGTTGGCGTAACCGTTCTTTACAGTTACGATATCGTCCTTATATCCCAAATTGGCAACGTCTTGTTTCAGTATAATTTCCATTATCTCTTCCTCCTTGTATTATTTTAAACAATCGGCGACATAGGGAAGCAAAGCCAAGTGGCGAGCTCTCTTGATAGCCTGGGACACTCTTTTCTGATACTTGTTAGAAGTTCCGGTGATGCGACGGGGCAGTATCTTACCCTGTTCATTGACGAATTTCAGAAGGAAATCAGCATCTTTGTAGTCAATGTACTTAATACCGAGTTTTTTAAAACGGCAGTATTTCTTGCGCTGTGTTTCAACAGCAATAGGGGTCAAATATTTTATCTCTGTTTCGTTAGCCATGATTCTATGTTTTTTATGGTTTACAAATAGCAGTTAATTAGTTTTGCTCTGCAGGAGCCTCTACCTGCTGTTGTTTTGCGGCACGTTTCTTCTCATTGTATGCAATTGCATGTTTGTCAAGTGATACCGTGAGGAAACGAAGCAGACGCTCATCACGCTTGTAGGCCACTTCGAGATCAGCGATAACGCTACCCTCGGCCTTGAACTCGATGAGGTAATAGAATCCAGTGGTTTTTTTCTTAATAGGATAAGCAAGCTTACGCATACCCCAATTGTTGGTGTGTACGATCTCCGCACCACGATTGGACAAAAAGTCCGTGTACTTTTTTACCGTTTCCTTCATCTGGTCGTCAGACAAAACGGGAGTTACAATGAAAACGGTTTCGTATTGTTTTACCATTACTTATTAAATATTTTATGAATAAAAAAATTCAATAAAAAAAAAACTGAGCCACTTTGCGGACTCGAACCGCAGACCTACGCATTACGAATGCGTTGCTCTACCAACTGAGCTAAAGTGGCAAGCATATCAAGGTGCATGCGGTTGTTTGGAGATTTGTCGGGGTGAGAAGACTCGAACTTCCGGCCTCCACGTCCCGAACGTGGCGCGCTAGCCAACTGCGCTACACCCCGAAGCGGTGTCCTGGCAGGGATTCGAACCCTGGACCCATTGATTAAGAGTCAATTGCTCTACCAGCTGAGCTACCAAGACATTTTTTGCGTTGACACGTGATTTATGTCAATATACATAAAGCATTTTACGCTCTACGCCTTCATCATTTCAAATCACTCTCTTCAGTACTCCGGGTGGGACTTGAACCCACACGCCCTTGCGGGCAAGGGATTTTAAGTCCCTCGTGTCTACCATTCCACCACCAGAGCATCAAAGTCCGGTTGGAGACTTGGAGCGGAAAACGAGACTCGAACTCGCGACCCCGACCTTGGCAAGGTCGTGCTCTACCAACTGAGCTATTTCCGCTTTTGTCATGATTTCAATGAACTTCAGGATTTCTCCTTTAGGAGCGGAAAACGAGACTCGAACTCGCGACCCCGACCTTGGCAAGGTCGTGCTCTACCAACTGAGCTATTTCCGCTTACTCTACTTTTAAAAGGAAAAGAGTGCCATTTTTTTGCATATTTTTCCCTTCAAAAGCGACTGCAAAAGTACAAACTTTTTTTATTCCGTGAAAAAAAATTCACTTTTTCTTTACAATTTTTTTTATCTCGTTCAGTTTTAAGAGTGCTTCAATAGGCGTAAGTGTATCAATATCAATATCCAATAATTTATCCCGTATCTCGAGCAAAGTCGGGTCGTCAAGTTGGATAAAACTCAATTGGAAGCCTTGTTCTGGAACTTTCACACTCTCATTTTTGGATTTTTTATCCGATTTTTGAACAGATATTTTTTCATTTTTAGACTCCAGTAATTCCAACATTGCATGGGCTCGTTTCAGGACCTGAGGTGGCATGCCGGCCATGCGGGCGACATGGATACCGAAACTGCGGTCACTGCCTCCCATCTCCAGTTTGCGCATGAAAATGACCTTGTTGCCTATTTCCTTAACAGAAATATGATAATTCTGTATGCGTTCATACTTGTCAGACATCTCTATCAGTTCATGATAGTGAGTGGCAAACATTACCTTGGGCCTGTATTTTTTATTGTCATGCAAGAATTCTGTAATTGCCCATGCTATGGAGATACCGTCATATGTACTTGTCCCTCGGCCAATCTCATCCAACAACACGAGACTCCTGTCACTGACATTGTTAAGGATACTCGCTGTCTCATTCATCTCGACCATGAAAGTAGACTCTCCCGACGAGATATTATCAGAAGCGCCCACACGGGTGAAGATTTTGTCAACGACACCTATGGAAGCCTTCTGTGCAGGGCAGTAACAACCTATCTGAGCCAACAATACTATCAACGCCGTTTGACGCAACAGGGCCGACTTTCCCGACATGTTTGGCCCCGTGATAATCATAATCTGCTGCGTATCATGGTCCAGATAGACATTGTTGGAGACATATTTCTCCCCCAACGGCAGTTGTGTCTCAATCACAGGATGACGGCCTTCCTTGATATCAATAACATAGCTGTCATTTAGTTGAGGACGGCAGTAGTCGTTTGTCAATGATACAGTGGCAAAACTCTGCAAACAATCGAGTTGTGCAATCAGCTGTGCATTGTACTGTATCGGTTGCACATATTCTGTAAGGGTCTGCATCAACTGCTCATACAGTTGTATCTCCAGGACATGCATACGCTCTTCAGCACCGACTATTTTCTCCTCATACTCTTTGAGTTCAGGTGTAATATATCGTTCGGCATTGGTAAGTGTCTGACGACGTATCCATTCCTGCGGCACCTTGTCACGGTGCGTGTTCGTGACTTCAAGATAATAACCGAACACGTTGTTGAAGCCGACCTTAAGAGATGGAATACCCGTCAGTTCGCTTTCACGACGTTGGAGGTTTGCGAGGTAGTCCTTGGCGGAGCCTGCCAAGGAACGCAATTCGTCGAGTTCATCACATACTCCAGAAGCAATGACATAGCCTTTCTCCACCTTTACAGGAGGGTCTTCGCATATCTCACATTCTATTTTGTCATGAATTGCCTTACAGACATTCAGCTGTTCCCCGAAATGCAACAGAGCCTCGTTCTTCTGTGAGACGCATATTTTTTTTATTTCATCAATCTCTGCAAGAGAGCGTTTGAGCTGCAGCAGTTCCCTCGGGTTGATGCGACGTACCGCGGCCTTGGATATAAGACGTTCCAAGTCACCAATGCCTCTGATATGTTGCTGAAGCAACGACATCAAATCGGCGTCCCTTACCAATGTATCCACCACCGACAGACGCTGTTCTATCACGGTTATCTCCTTGACAGGCATGACAACCCAGCGACGCATCAGTCGAGAACCCATAGGTGTAGTAGTCTGATCGATGACATCTATCAGAGTCTTGGCATTCTCGTTCGGCGAATGGATAAGTTCGAGATTACGGATGGTGAATTTGTCGAGCCATACGTACTTATCCTCCTCAATACGTGATATCTTACAGATATGCTGAGTGCGGTCGTGTTGTGTATCCTGGAGATAGTACAGTGCGGCACCTGCGGCAATAATACCCTCCTCGAGATTCTCAACCCCGAAACCCTTCAGCGAAGTCGTATCAAACTGTTTCAAAAGAAGTTCTCGTGCGAAATCCAAAGTAAACACCCAGTCGTCGAAAGTGTTGGTATAGTATTTTTCAGGAAACATCTCCTGAAAACGATGTAGTAGTTTTCGTTGTAGCACCACTTCTGTGGGGTGGAAATTCTGCAATAGTTTGTCTATATAGTTTGTATCGCCCTGTGCAATATAGAACTCGCCCGTAGAGACATCCAAAAAACTGATTCCATGTATTTTATCAGCAAGATGCAATCCACATAGGAAATTGTTTTCCTTTACTTCAAGAACCATGTCGTTATATGACACGCCAGGCGTTACCAACTCCGTTATACCTCTTTTCACAAGGCCCTTGGCACTTTTCGGGTCTTCGAGTTGTTCGCAAATAGCCACACGCTGTCCCGCTTTCACGAGACGAGGAAGATACTGTTCAAGGGCATGGTACGGAAATCCGGCCAACTCGGTGTATGTGGTATTTCCACTGGCCTTATGTGTCAACGTAATGCCAAGGATACCCGAACATTTTATCGCGTCGCTGCTGAAAGTCTCATAAAAATCGCCCACGCGGAACAGCAGCATGGCATCCGGAAATTTCTTCTTCATTTCGGCATATTGCCTCATCAAAGGAGTATCCTTGTCCATTTTTGTCTCTTTATCTGTTTTTTTCGTTGCCACTTTAAATGGTTTTAAAATGCAAAAATACAAAAAAAAGAGTCAGCAAACAGACACAATAAAACAAATAGATTGCACAAAAAAGTGCAATCTATTAGTTATAAAGAATCTACAAGTTTGTAACTCTCCAAATCCCCTGACAGAACTACTTTCTGCTGCCCAAGAAAATCCACAGGTAGTAAATCAATGTTGCAAGCGATGACAAAGCGGCAATCACATAAGTATATGCAGCCGTACGGAGAGCGCTCTCGGCATAACCGTGTGTCTCGGTAGAGGTGATATTGTGTGTATTAAGCCATACCAGCGCTCGTTTGGACGCATCAATCTCCACAGGCAATGTCACGAAAGAGAACAGTGTAGTGACAGCAAAAAGTATGATTCCTGCCAAAAGCAATGTGGGGAATTTCTGGACAAGGATGACTCCTGTCAACAAAATCCACGGCACAGTAACATTTGAAACATTAACAGCGGGTACCATTTTTGAGCGTAAATTCAACCAGGTATAGGCCGTTGCATGCTGTACGGCATGTCCGCATTCATGTGCAGCCACAGCAGCGGCTGCGACACTTGTGCCATTATAAACATCATGGCTCAAATTCAAAGTCTTGTTTACAGGGTTGTAATGATCTGTAAGCATTCCGTTTACCTCTTTGACTGAAACATCGTGAATATCGTTGTCACGCAACATTTGCAATGCGACATCTCGTCCTGTCATATTGTAATTCATAGTGATACCTGAATATTTCTTGAATTTCCGTTTCAGGCTCAACTGAACTATATAACTAAGAATCGCCAGAGCTAAAATAAGGATATATATATACATTTTCTTGTTTATTAAAAATACAGTCCAAAAACGAAGCAAAGACAGTTTTATTGTTTTTTTGAAAAAAAACTCTCGTACAAGAATAATCCATATTGTGTTTTTTTTGTACTTTTGCAAACGGTTTGGTCGTCAAAACAGACTTTTTGATATACAACTACGCATTATCAATCATTCTGTTAGACGTCAAAAGGGAACAATGTGAAATTCATTGACAGTCCCGCTGCTGTAAGTTCTCAGAAAAGCTGCCCGACGACAATGCCACTGTACACAATAATGAGTATGGGAAGGCCCGGACAGTTGGAACAAGCCAGAAGACCTGCCAAGCCGTCATAAAACAAAGTCCTCGAGGAAAGGGCAAATAATGAATAAAAGACAAATATTCACACGTATATTTCTTTTTACCGCAGCGTTCATACTGTGGGGATTCTCTATGTCGTCAGCCATTGCCCAAGACACCACAAGGCGACATACCCTTGCCCCTGTTGTCGTCAGCGAAGGACGCAAGCCTTCCGTCGCCTTGTCGCAAGTACCAGTCCAAGTCATTGACGCCGAACGAATAGAAAGATCCGGAAACATACTTCTCAGCGATGCCGTCCGTCAGATGGCTGGCATCACCCTGAAAGACTACGGCGGTATAGGGGGCATGAAAACAATGTCTGCACGCGGTCTCGGGAGCCAATTCAGCACCTTGACGATAGATGGCGTCACTGTCAATGACTGCCAGAATGGGCAGGTCGATTTAGGCCGATACCTTGTCGGCAACAGTGCATTCATAAGTTTCAGCAACGGCCAACAAGACGAAGCCTTGCTGTCGGCACGCGCCATAGCGGCAGGCAACGTCATAAACATGGAGACATGTCGTCCGTTCTTCCTTCCCGGTGAACATACTCATATACGTATCGGTATGGAGACAGGCAGTTTCGGGATGTTCTCCCCCACCCTCTCTTTTGAACAGCGTCTCAGCAAAAAGTTATCAATGACATTCTGGGGAAACTATCTACGCAGCAGAGGCGACTACCCATTCACTCTCTACTACACTGTATCTCAACATGACAGCAGCTCCGTAGAACGTCGGCAGAATTCACAGATGTGGCTTGCCACAGGCGACATGAATCTTTTCTACAGCATCGCACCAAACCGCACCATGACGGCAAAAGTCCACTATGTACAGGGGTTCCATGCCTTGCCGGGACCTGTGATATACTATGCCGTCAAAGGTTCTGAAGACACTGAAGAACAGCTCTTTTTCTCACAAGTGAAATACCGTGCCGACTTAAGTAAAATATCATACCAACTCATAGCAAAATACCAGTACAGCAGCGACTTATACGAAGACTTCAATGCTCCGACCCTAAGCCACTACCTCTGCAACAAATATAACCAGCAAGAGACATATTTATCAGGAGCCATCCTGTTTTCTCCTTTGAAAGGTTTTTCTCTCAGTCTCTCCTCCGATGCCGCCTATACAGCATTGGAGAGCAACCTCGCTAAAAATAATGAAGTCAGCCGTACAACTGCACTCGAAGCACTTGCCTTAAGCTATAAAAACAACAGAATCAGCATAAAGGGCAACATTCTGGCGACGATAATCAATGAACACGCCTCCGATATTGCCAATACAATAACCTATCGCAAACTGTCACCTTACTTGGGCTTTTCCGTAAAGCCCCTACGAACCAGCCCAATACGTCTACGTTATTTTTTCAAGGAGACATATCGTGTGCCCAATTTCAACGAGATGTACTATTTCACCATCTCCCGCGACCTAAAACCTGAAAGAGCCAACCAACACAATATAGGGATTGCCATTCCCCTGACCGAAATCCTGCATGGTGACAGCACCCAATCCTCCAACATCTCCTTTTCCTTCACACTTGACGGCTATTATAATCGTGTCACAGACAAAATAATCGCTGTGCCGACACAAAACATGTTTCTTTGGTCTATGATGAACTTAGGCCTTGTAGAGATAACCGGATCAGATTTTCAAGGCAATTTTGAATGGCAACATAAAAACATAACACTCTCCGGTTCACTAACATACACATTCCAACAAGCCCTTGACCGCACCACTCCGGGCAGCAAGACCTATGGACATCAGATTCCATACACTCCACGACATTCCGGTGCCGTTTCCTTATATCTAAAAACGAATTGGATAAATATGGCATACAACTGCCTGATTGTCGGCGAGCGTTTTTCAAAACAACAGAACAACGACAATTCCCGTATGTCGCCCTACACAGACCAAGGCATTGCCTTAGATCGTGTTTTTGAGCTCCCAATCGGAGATTTGCGTATCCAGGCTCAAGTGAACAACCTCTTCAATGTCCAATACGAAGTTGTCCGTTCGTATCCCATGATGGGACGCAACTTCAGAATTAAAGCAGTATATTCATTCTAAAAACAATAACATGAAAAAATATTTTTACAAACTCCTGACCCTTACGGTCTTATTCAGTTTACCGCTATTCACTGCATGCGGTCCAGACAAACCTGAAGAACCAGACTCCAACCCTTATGCCGATAATATCAACTATTGGGATGCATCCGATTCACCCTACGGAATCTGTATAAATAAAGCCAATGGAGACATCATACTCCTTTCCGATGGCGGTTTTAGAGCAACCGGCGATTGTTATGTATATGACAACCAATTGAAGAGAAGAATGATAGCACTCGAGATGGGCATGTTGCCTTCCAAGGCTGTCGCTCTTGACGACGACCATCTTTTAGTCCTTAACGAGGGTCTCTGGGGCAACAATGACGCCAGTCTCTCATATGTCGATGTCGCCAACCACTCAGCCATAAACGACTGGTTCTCGAGCAACAACGGCCGCGGCTTAGGCGATGTAGGACAAGACCTCATCATCTATGGCTCGAGAGCCTATGTAACCGTCTCTTTCTCCAACAGTGTCGAGATAATAAACACCCGAAGCGGATTATCAACCCGTCTTGCCACCACTTCAAGCAATGTCCAGACACCACGATACATGGCCGCCGACGGTGGCAATGTCTATGTCACTTGCTATTCCCCGATTTCGGTAATGCGCATCGACACAGCACAGCAGGCCGTCACCGGCATTTGCCATCTTGGCACTTTCCACCCGGAAGGCATCTGTGCCCTTAACGGGAAGCTCTATGTCTCAAGCAGCAATATTTCCGATGAGCATAGCAACTACTATTACGACAACAAAGTATATGTAATAGATGAGGCTTCATTCTCCGTTGTCGACAGTATCAATGTCGGCAAAAATCCATCCAAAGTATTGGCCCTTGACAACAGTCATATCGTTGTAAACACCCTCGGTGACTACGCAACCGACATGGGTGGCACCTACATCGTCGACATAACAAGTAATACCGTCACCCCTTTAAGTGTATCACTTTACAATTTCGACGTATACGGAGGGAAGATATATGGATACACAAGTCCCTATGGAACTCTGAAATTCTACCGTATTGACGGCAACAGCCTCAATGCCGAGGAGATTCTACGCAGAGCAAAATAACACCGATTCTACAATATCCTCGGCAACTTGTTTTCCCTGAAAAAGTCAGTGTCGATATAGCGGCCCTCCTCACCGGAAAGAGCCATCTTGAATTCGTCGAAATTACGGTGAGCCATATATATCACATTATATACATCTCCCACATTGTCAATAAAATGAGCATCGCTGTCTGTAATAAATGAAAAGCGTTTCAGATAAGCGAACTTCTTCAAAATCTCAGTCTTGGTAATGCGGAAGTTTATCTCCAAACCGTCAGCACGAAGGTCTGGCGGCACAAAACCCAGCTGGCTCATCAGCGACGTTGTCCCCTTATTGATATGTGCCGGGACAAAGAGTCCTCCTATGCGGTGAACCTCGTCGTAGATACCGTCGATGTCAACATCTATGGCATTGAGCAGGTGATATTCCTCCTCGCCTACAATCTCTTCATTCTCGTCAACAATCAACTGGTAGCCGAACCTATCCTCGTCATTAGGTATCTGCGGAAGATGTGCGTCGAGGAATTCCTGGAATGCATCCAACTGCTCGTCATTGGCGAAATAGCAGAGGCAATGAGTCTCCTCCTGTGATGTAACCTCAACACCGCCAAGCACAAAGAGTCCGTTATCGCGACCCAACTTCTGGGTCACCTTCACCTGTCGCGTGGTGTTATGGTCGGAAATGGCAATCATATCCAACCCTCGTGCCAATGCCCGTTTGACAATGGCTGTGGGGCTCATCTCCAAATCACCGCACGGTGACAGGACAGTGTGGATATGCAAATCGGCCTTATATGGATGCAACGCCTCAGACATGGTATATGTAAATGCAACAAGAATGGCGAATCGTCAAAGATTCGTCATTCCTATTGATTGTTTTCCTAAGATTCTACTATTTGTGGAGCAACTGATAAATCTTACCTGCCGTGTCGAAAGTCTCGGCATCGGTAGAAAGGAAAGGAATACCCTCTTCGTTGCTTTGCTCAAGAGTATCGTCGCTGGCCGACTGTCCCTTGACAAGTATCACGGCTGCAAGTTCCTTCAAAGAAGCTATTGCCATAACATTCTTATGAGTCTGTAGAGTAATCCAAATATTTCCCATCTCTGCATTGCCCATAACATCACTCAGAAGGTCAGAGACATAGCATCCTTCTACATTCTTGTCAAGTCCATTAGCTCCGGAGAGAACTTTCAGGTTCAATGCATCAACAACTTCTTTTACTGTCATATCTATCTGTTTTTAAATATATTGGTAACTAATTTATTTTTTATTGCGTTTACAAAAATAACCATTTTTTTTATTCCGCCCAAAAATATTATTCGTTATGGTACGGTTCGTGATTCAGAATGGAGAATGCCCTATACAGTTGTTCTACGAAGAACAGCCTGACCATCTGATGGTTGAAAGTCATTTTCGAAAGCGACACCTTGTCATGTGATGCCTCATACACACATGGTGCGAATCCGAAAGCGCCCCCTATGACAAAAGCCAGATTACGGATACCCGCATTCATCTGTTTCTGCAAATATTGTGAGAATTCAACAGAAGTGGACTGTTTACCATGCTCATCCAGCAAGACAGCCCTGTCAACTTTTTCTATCTGTTTTAGAATCAATGCAGATTCCCTCATCTTTATCTCTTCAGGCGAAGCCCCTTTCTGCTCCTTCAAGGCTGGAATCACGACAATCTCGAAATTCACATAGTGCTTCAGCCGGGACAGATATCCGGCTATCCCCTCCTGAAGGTATTTCTCATCAGTCTTGCCGACAACAATAAGTTTAATATTCATTTATCGTTTAACAATCAAATAAATAAATGGGGCCACTTTCAGAGCCTTTTTGTAACGGCGACTCTCACGTCTGGTAGTAGGCTCTCCTGATGGAGACTTGTCAATGATCTTGTTGTAATGGAGGCTGGCCCACTCCTTTGGACCACTGCGATGCTCGTTGTATCGACCTGGCAGGACTGTAAGACTATAACCATAAGGTGCAAGAATATGTCTGTAATCGTCTATCGGCAAAATCCGCTCAGTCCAGTTGCCTGTTGCCGGGTCACATGTGTTGTATGAATCCAGTAACAGATTCGGTGACTGTGAATCTATGGCTCTGTCGATATCCTCATAGGTAAGTCCTCGTGTATTCTCCGCCCAGTAATCCAACTGTCTATCCGGCATATCCGTATACTTTCCTGCTATATACTCTCTCCGTAATGTCAGAAAACCTTTCTCTCCATTATGGCCCTGTTCGTCACATACCATGGCACGATGCAGACGACGTATCACCCTTTTGTTATAAGGGGTCGATGCCGTCGTGAACACCATGGACATAAAAGGGTTTATATCATGCATCATGGAGAAGAAATCATCAAGAACATAGATATGCTCTATCACATCCACGGACAGCAGTGCGTCGGGACAGACATCATTATTGAGACACCATTCTTTCAACACTTTTGCATCGCCTGACAGAATGTCATCGGGACCGTCGCCGAGTTTCTCAGAGAGGATTTTTACCGTCTGAATTGCATCTGTGTTGTTATCCACATAAATAACCCGTTTGAAATGCAATCTCTTGGCAAATATCGACAGCAGGCCGTGTCCACCGCCATAATCCACGACAACAGCATGTTCTGGGAAAATATGCGCCATTTCCAAAACCTTTTCAATAGCGTATCGATATATCTCAAGGTAGAACTCCAATGCATCGGTAATACGCAGCAACGCCATGCGACTGTAGTCGCTGAGTTGAAGCCCTGCGATATCAATTTGGCGGATATCGCTGACCATTTGCTGTTGTTCTTTATTTGGAGTGGACATATAGCTACAGTGTCTTTTGTTTCAGTTTCAGCAATATATCGAACAGTTTGCTGTTACTTTTTGTAATCTCAAAAAACGGGGTCTGGCATGTACCGAACGAGCGGTTGTAATATTCTATCCCTTCATCCATGCTTCCTTCAAAGTCATACGCCTTTGTCTTTCCACTCAAATATTTCAAGAGCGACCAGACCAAGATTTCGCTGTGGCCGCTTTGATGCAAATTCACATCGAATGCTGCCATCAACGAATGGGCACAGTTGCTGTCATATACAGCAAATCCTGCCACAAGCAGCCTGCCTGCCTCATCATATACCGATACAATGACACCGTTGCCTCGGTCTATGGCAGTGCGGCAAACTCTCTCAATAAAATCTTTCTTGAGAATATCACGCTGACCCTTACTCTCCCAATATCGCTGATGAAATTCTGCAAACTCCGATGGCTGCATGTCATAACGTACCGAAAGGACATGTTCATAACGACGTATACGGCGTTGACGCTCATGACGTTCAAATCCGTCAAACAGACGGGTAGTGTCGCTGATATCCTCCAACCGGTATGTATATCTCGTTGTCTGCTTGTAGCCAGCCCAATAAAACGGCAGCCAGTTGGTCACCTTGGGAGAGAATCGGATATTTACATACGAAGGTCTGAGAGCATCTATCTGATGCAGCAGCTTACGGGCTGTCCGCTTCTCAAATTCCAGACGTTGAAAGTGAGTCAATCCCTCAGGATAACAATAATAAGGACCAGAGAACTGTGTCAGCTGCGGCTGTAAGACATAGTTCATTCCGAACTTGCGGCCATAGAGGAAAGGCATCACGCCTGTAATCTTGTCACCCTCACAGGCAATAGCGACATCCCACTGTTTGCCTTCACAGACCGTCTCCATCCACCAATACTGCATAAAAACGGGGATGTCAAGAGGTCCCGTTTCGCAGAATTCTCTATAGCGGTCCTTGTTCGAAATCATCACTGCATGATGTGTACATCGGTGGTTGCCGAAAAAAGGCAACTTGAGCCAATCTTTATTGAATTATGATTGCGACACGGTTGTTGGCGATACGGCCCTCGTATGTATTGTTGTCCCCTATGGGGTCTGCTGTACCCTTGGCTTCAATCTCGATACGGTATTCCGGAATGCCGCGTGCAATCAGTTTTTTCTTTATTTCCACGGCACGCTGACGAGACAGACCCATATTATATGCCTCGGTACCGGTATTATCCGAATAACCACGAAGCAGTACTTCAAGACGCTCGTTCTGACGCAGATATGTCGCCAAACTGTCCATCATGGGTTCATACGATTCAACCACAGTGGCATCATTGGGGAAGAATTTGACATCGTTGAAAGTCTTGGCGCCTGCAGCGGCACTTGGGAACATGTCTATTTTCTTTGTACCAAAATAGAGGAGCAGACCCACATGTATCAACGCATCCGAAGTTTGCTCCTTAGTAAAGTATTCAGTTCCCTGCCAATAGCGGTAATCCACCTGGGCGACAGACAGCTGTAATTTGTTTTTCAGACCCTTCTCTGCAGCCCATGCCTGATAAGCCTGCAATGATTCCAATGCCTCGGCCTTTGCCTCTTCGATAAGGCGTTCTCTCAGTGCATCATCCTGAATATTAGGGTTGATGGCAAAGACAGCACATATACGCAATGGTGAGCGCGACACAGTAGTAAGGTAATTCATGACTGGCGTGAAATTGCCCCACTCTGGACGGCGGTCCTCTATGATTGTCGGGATAGTGCTATAGTCGAAATTACAGAAATATATCTTTTTTGCATCGAAGACGGTGAATTTCCAGATGGAATCATAGTCGGTCTTGCGGACTTTCTGTTTCCCTTCAATGAACGGGCTTACTTCCTTGGCTCCTCTTCTCGGTTTCTGTGCCTCGGCGATGGCCGGCATCAACATGATGACGGCAAGCAAAAGAATCAGTTTCTTCATTTTATCAATATATTATGCGTTAGCAAGTTGTGCTCTGTTTCCAAAGATAGCTCTTTACTTATTACTTATCACATATCCACTAACGTTAAACATGTATTTTTATTGTGCAGACTATTCCTGTTCCGGATCCACGAGGGTACCTTCCTCGCAGCACACCACACGTGCAGGGAACTTGTCAATCATCATGAAATCATGTGTGGAGATAAGCATCGACACTCCGGATTTCTGGTTGATTTCCGTAAGCAGATGCATGATTTCACTTGATGTAATCGGGTCCAGGTTTCCCGTCGGCTCGTCGGCAATCAGCAATTCGGGGGTATTCACCAGCGCTCTTGCTATACCCACTCTCTGACGCTCTCCTTCAGACAATTTGTATGTCTGATAATCAGCCTTGTCTGCCACACCAACAGAAGTCAGGACCTCCATGATACGCTCATCAATCTGTTTCTTGTTTTTCCAGCCAATACTTCTCAGCACAAATGCAATATTATCATACACATTACGGTCGTTCAACAGACGGAAATTCTGAAAAACGATACCCATTTTGCGACGCAGCATAGGAATCTGACGCCTCTTTATCGTGCTCAGATTGAAGCCACATACCACACCGTCTCCGGCATCTATCGGGTTGTCAGCATAGATGGCACGCAGCAACGATGTCTTTCCCGCCCCACTCTTTCCAATAAGATAAACAAATTCACCACTATGCATAGTGAAGTTCACATGCTCAAGCACCACCCCTTCTTCATGACTGATTGTCACCTCATTAAGCGATATTATCCTTTTTTCTTCCATATCAAGATTTTGTGCAAAAATACTTATTTTTTTTCAATTGTGGACATCTTTTCTATTTACGTCGCCAAAAACCTGGCAAAAACAGAATAAACACCGTCAGGCATTCCAGTCGACCCAATAGCATCAAAACACTACACAGCCATTTGGCTGCCACGGGCATAGCGGCATAACTTCCAAAGCCACCGCAATACCCCAATCCAGGGCCGTAACTCGTGATGCATCCAAACACAGCGCCTAACGACTCTGTGGCAGGCACACCGCATACCAGCAGTAACAAAACGCCAATCACCATGGTTGTGAGGAAAACAACAAATATAACCATCACGTTTGTGATGATATCTTTTGACACAGGCTTGCCGTTCAATCTGACAGGGTTATACGCTCTTGGATGCAACTTGTTGCTCAGCGTATTGCGGACATTACGTAACAATATCAGCACACGCATCACCTTGACACCGCCTGTCGTCGAACCGGCCATGCCACCGCAGGTAGACAGTATCAGGAAAAGGAACACTATCGGCGTCCACCACAAATTGGTGTCGTCAACCACCGACCCTGTGGTAGTCACGACGCTGATCGTCTGCACAATACCATACCGCACAGCCTCTTCAATCCGCATTCCGTCATGCAGATGCAGCACCGCGACGACAAAGACCACCGCGACAACGACTGTTATCAGATAAAATCCAAACTGGTCCAGTTTGTGTTTTATCTTGCTCCATCTAAACGTGAAGAAATTGTACAGCAATGCAAAGTTGACACCCCCCATAAACATACATGAAGCCAGAATATACTGTTGTGCAGGTGTAAAACGGGCTATACTGTCGCCATAGATTGAGAATCCACCTGTCGAGATATTTGCGAAGGTCAGGTTTACCGACTCCCACAAAGTCATTCCAGACATCGTCAGCAACACAATGTAAAAAACTGTCAACAGTATATATATAGTCAGTGTCTGCTGCACCATTGTCGACATACCCACAGTGGTTTTGCCTGTATTGTCGGCACTGCTTGCCTCGGCAGTATAGAGGCTGTATTTGTTCAATCCCAAGGAAGGTACAACGGCAAGAACAAGCAATATTATTCCAAAACCTCCTATCCATTCCGACATACTACGCCACAGCAACACCGAAGGCGGCAAGGCCTCGATATCGTCAAAAACAGTGGCTCCCGTGGAAGACAGACCCGACATAGCCTCAAAGAAAGCATCTGTGAACGAACGACAGCTCCCTGTCGTCAAGAACGGCAACACCGCAAACATAGAGAGCACAAGCCATATCATACATACTGTCAGATAGGACAACCGGCTGTCGTTGCCGCCTTTCCAACGCGGCAGCAAAACCGACAAGAGGATGCCTACACTCAGTGTCACAAAACCCGAGACAAGTATCGGCAACGCAGTGCCGTCACTGAAATACAGGGCAGGAACCAGACAGGCAAGCATGGCACACCCCTCTCCTATCAAGGGGATGCCCAAAGGCCTTATTACCGAACCTATCTCTTTTCCTGTGAACATTCAACTACCTCCTCCAGTATGCAGGCATTAAAACAGACACTATTGCAAATATTTCAAGCCGTCCGGCAAGCATCAACAGCACCATGGTCCATTTGGCTACAGGCACAAGCGATATGTAATCCAGATTAGCCCCAAGGTTGTTAATAACAGGCGACGGTCCGAGATTGCCTATATTCGCTGCAGCCATACAAAAGGCATTAGGAATATCTATCCCGCACAACGTCAACACAAAAGCACCCAGTATCACGAAAAGTATATAAAGGAATATGAACGTGAAAATCTTGTTCACGTATTCCGGGACGACAACAGTCTTGTTGACTTTCACACACAATACAGCACGCGGATGTATCATACTAATGAAATAGTTTCGCACATAACGTGCCAGTATCATAAGCCTCTTTATCTTTATCCCCCCGCCTGTTGAGCCTGCCGATGCACCGATAAAAAGCATAAGGAATGTCACCACCGACACCGTCATAGGCCATACCGTCGGAGACGACGTATAGAAACCACATGTGGAGAGAGTCGATGCGACATGGAACAACGAAAAACTGACCGATTTCCCCGGATTGGTGCCCGACAACGAAAACGACACAGCACATATCACCACGGCAACAGCGTATATCAACACATATCGCACGAATTCTTCATCGCCATGTATCTGTCTCCATTTCCCCGAGAAAAAACAGAACAGAACCGCGAGGTTTATTCCCGACAGGAACATGAACAGCGTTATCACCGTCATTGAGAAATGTGACATTCCCGCCAATCCGGCACTATTGGTCATAAAGCCTCCTGTCGAGACCGTGCTCACCGCCGTGCAGTACGAATCGACGAAATTGTTACCGTCAAACAGCAGCAACAAAAACAACGCCAATGTCAATATAGAATACACCATCCACATCAGCACGACATTCTTTGCCATGCGAGGATGCAGCCTGCGTTGCAGAGTTCCGGAAAACTCAGCCTCATATAGCTTCGCCGACCCTTCGTTCAGGCGATGCAGGATAGCGACGACAAACAGTATCAATCCAAGGCCGCCGACCCACTGCGATGTGCTACGCCATACGAGCAATCCCTGCGGGGTGTCATCCAGATGGTCCAGCACCGACGACCCCGTTGTGGTGAACCCCGAGAAGGATTCAAAGGCAGCGTCTGTAAAATCACCGACACTGCCAGTAAAGATATATGGCAATGCTCCGAAGAGCGGCACCACTATCCATATGATTGCCGTGAACCACACGCTCTCCTTCTCACGCAATACATACGACGTCCCTTCGCCAACGAAATTACGCAGGAACAGCCCTACCATAAGAATAATAATCCCGGAAAGGATAAGTCCGAACTGCGACCCGTCGCCATAATAAACCGATACGGCCACAGGAAGAGCCATGGAGAGAGCCAGTATGACAAGCAGCATACCCAACAATCGGGCTATCAGCCTGAAATTGAACCGCTGTTGCATCGCTCTCCGCATACCCTAATCAAATAGTTTTGCCACAGTATCCATAGCATTGGGCAACGTGAAGACCACCACTTTGTCTTTCTCCTGCAACTGTGTGTCACGTGTAGGCAGCAGTGTCTCGCGACCCCTGATAATACCTCCGATAGTAGCCTTGCCTTCAGGGAGTTTCAAGTCCTTGATAGGTACACGCGTCGCGGCGGCATGATGTCCTACAACAAACTCTATCAACTCGGCATTGGTGCCACTCAGCCACTTGCTGCTGACAGCGTCGCCCTTCACAATGAAGCGCGCTATATAGCTTGCCGTAATAAGTTTCTTGTTGATAATAGTGTCTATCCCTATATCCTGTGAGATATTGATAAAGCCGGTGTTTTCGACAAGGGCAATAGTCTTCTTTATTCCAAAGCGACGTGCATGGAGGCATGTAAGCACATTGGTCTCCGACGACTCCGTGACAGCTATAAAAGCATCGTTATTTGCGAGACCCTCCTCCTTCAACATCTCAATATCCGTAGCATCACCATTGATGATAAGACTATTGGAGAGTACCGAACTCAAGTCTTCACACCGCTTGATATCATTCTCGACAAGGGTGATGCGTTTCTCGTTCTCAAGTGTCAGGGCTGCATATCGGCCTATGCGGCCACCTCCGGCAATCATAACATTCTTGATATCGAAATCCGTCCCCCCTGCCAGTTTCTTCACTGCCGACATCTGGTTGGCTTTGCTGATGATATAGGCCATATCATCGACACTGAACACGGTGTCGGCATGCGGGATTATCGTCTCACCGTTGTGCAGTATGGCAACGATGCGAACCTGGAGAGACGAGTAAATCTGGCTCAGTTCCTTCACCGATTTGTTGATGACAGGCGATTTCTCGTCAAGGCGTATCAAGTACATCGTCAACAGACCTCCGCTGAAATCAAAGAATTCTGTGGCAACGGTATGGTTAAGCAGATTGGTTATTTCCTTGGCGGCTATACGTTCAGGGCACACCAACTCGTCGACACCCAGGTCACGGAACATCTCCCTGTGCCTTGGCGACAGTAGTTCGGCATTGGTTATGCGTGCCACAGTCTTCTTGGCCTTCAATTTCTTTGCGAGAATACAGGTGACAAGGTTAATGGGCTCGTCATGCAGCACAGACAGGAATAAGTCACAGTTCTGCACATTGGCATCCTCCAGGACCTTCGGCGACGTGGAGTCGCCGACGATAGTCAGCAAGTCCGAATCTTTTTCCAGACGCTTCAGGAGTTCCGAATGAGGGTCAACGACAGTAATATTGTAGCCCAGTGGCGTCAACGATTTGGCAAGGTAAAACCCCACCTCTCCGTCTCCGGCAATGATAATATTCATCGTATGGTATATTTTTTTGTTTTCTTCTCTTCGTTCTCAGACACCACTTCCAGCAAATCCTGGTCGATATGTATTATCATTGACATACTGATTCCTGTGATATTGACGGCGAAATTGCCCTCTTCACAGTCACTGACAAGCATACCTTCATAATTTTCATATGGGCCGCTGTTTATTCTCACCTTCCTTCCTCTGCGTAGCTGCTCGGTGGCACGAATTTGTATATTGAGTTCCGACGCAAGGAAATTCTTCATCATGTCTATCTCGAAGTCTGGAATCGTGGCTACATTTCCTTTAAACGAAACCACAAAAGAGACTCCATATATATGTCGAAGTGTCTCCAACTGACTGTCTTTTATCTTGGTAAAAACATACGATTTTATCAACGGCACTTCGACCCACTTTTTCCTGTCGCTCCATTTATGAAGCTCACGCCGTAGCGGCAGATACGACTCGAAACCTGCTTTCTGCAGATTCTGATCCACTTTTTTCTCCGCCCTCGGATTAGTATATACAGCAACCCATTTAGGTTCAGTCGATAACATTAAGAGAAATATTTTTTCGTATAAGCAATTAAATTGCAAAAGTACGAAAAAAAAACGAACTGTGATTTTAAAAAACATTTGTATCTTTGCATCTTGAAAAGGAAATCCATCTTTCCCTGTCATCAAGATTATCAACAGAATAAAACAAAGCTTTCATGAACGACACTATAAATCTTCTCAACAGCCACCGCAGCATCCGCCGTTTTCAGGACCGCCCTATCGAGAACGACAAAATGGAACGAATCCTAAACTGTGGAATGAGAGCCTCCAATACAGGCAATATGCAAATCTACAGCGTTATCCTGACCCAGGAAAGAAAGAATGTCGAAGCCATGTCCAAACTACATTTCGGGCAGTGCAGCTCTGCCGCAGCCTTCATGACTATTTGCGTCGACGTGAACCGCTACCATCATTGGTGCCGGCTCCGCGGATGCGACGAGCCTTACGGCAACTTCCTATGGCTTATGTCAGGAACCGTCGACGCTTCTCTGGCAGCACAGAATATATGCGTTGCCGCAGAGAGCGAGGGTCTTGGGTTCTGCTATCTTGGCACAGTGATGTACAACACCCGTGCCATAGCCGACGAGCTTCATCTGCCCAAAGGGGTTGTACCTGTAGTTACGCTGGCCATGGGCTATCCCGACGAATCCCCCGAACTCAGCGAGAGACTGCCTCTCGACGGCGTGGTGCATAACGAATGTTACAGCGACTACAGCGATGAAGAGATAGACCGTATACATAAAGTCCGCGAGGAGTTCCCGTTCAATAAAGAGATGGTTCGTCAAAACAAGACCGAGAACCTTGCCCAGATATTCACACAAATCCGCTACCCGAAGAAAGACAACGTCGCCATATCCAAAGCCCTGCTTGAATTTGTAGAGCAGGCAGGCATGATGGAGAATGAGTAATAAAAAAGACTCGCATAAGCGAGTCTTTTTTTTATTGGATATCTCTTGGATCGAGAGGCTGGGCTATGAGACCGATGAACTTGCCCGTGTTGTCAAATTCCATTCGCGTGAATTTCAGCGTGTGGCCATCGCCTTTCTGGCTTACGACAACGTAGGTGTAAGGCTTGGGCTTTCTGCCGTCGGGACCACGGTATTTGGCATCATACTCATAAACTACCATTTTCTCGACTTTAAACTTCTCACCTTTGAATTTCTCAGCCAGATATTTCAATATTGCACTGGTATAACGTTCCTTTGCAAGAACCTTTCCGACCTTTATGAGGGTCTCCGTAGACATGCTGTAGACAGCCTCGAAACGGTTCTTCTGATTGTTTGAGAAATAGGCGACACATTCGTCGTTGTCGCGCTCATACCATTCTGGACCTGCGCTGAGACGTGTGGCAGGGTAACGTTTTGCAAAATTGGCAGCGATAGCGTCAGACGGAACAAACGCCTCTATCTCAGGAGTGTCCTCCACTGGTTTCGGACGTTTTCTTAACGGTCTCCTTGTCTTGCCAGGCTGCTCCGGGGTTGCGTCGGCCGTAGGGGTATCGTCAGGATTGTTGTGGGTATAGTAGTCTCTTCTGACCTGCTCAGGGTCGGGGGCTGTGGAACGTTGGAGTTTTCCACGGGTATCGAATATAAGTTCACAGTCGGCAGAGCCAATACCCTTCTTGACAATAACCATACGATAGTAGTTGTCGCCGCTCATCTCTTCGATATACTCTGTAGAGCGGATACGATAGCCTGGGTAATTGTTCACGAAATAAGTATTCATCAATGTGGGGCACTCGTCCAACGACACAGGGAAAGAGCTGTACTGCCAGTCGCCATTGGCGGTGAAATAGCAGCGACCTGCCTGACCATCGGTGACAAACTCTGCAATATACTGACCTGGAGCCTGATACCATGTCTTAACCTTATATGACTCGTAGGTCTTTTCCAATGCGAGAAGCACCGATTTAGGGACTTCAGTTTCCTTGATTTTGTTCTGTGCCAGAGCCACGAGAGGCAGACACATCAATGCTATAAGAAAAAACTTTTTCATTTCTTGCATCATTTATTGTTTCCAGAGGGAAACGAGTAAATGTTAAAATTATTGTGTGCACTATTTAAATAAAACATCTTTTCTATCAGGACTGATAGAGACAGCATATATGTTAACGCCTGTCACTTTCTCAATAACAGACAGATAATCAAGCAGCTGCTTTGGCAAATCCTCATATTTTGACGTCGATGCCAACGATTGTTTCCAACCGGGATAAATATCGCATTTCGGTGTAATTTCCACCTCGTTGAATTCAAACGGTATTTCATCGGTCTCCTTGCCGTTGATGATGTATTTCGTACACATCTTCACTTCGTCGAAATCGTTCATCACATCAGGCTTGGTGACGATAAGGTCTGTCACGCCATTAAGCATACAAGCATAACGCAGAGCAGGGATATCTATCCATCCGCAACGGCGGGCACGTCCCGTGGTGGCGCCAAATTCGTGGCCCAGCTCACAGAGTTTCTTGCCGGTCTCGTCGAAAAGCTCCGTCGGGAAGGGACCTGCACCCACGCGAGTGCAATAGGCTTTGGTAATACCCATGACCTTTCCTATCGTCGAAGGAGCCACGCCAAGGCCGGAGCATACACCTGCCGTGATTGTCGACGACGACGTAACGAAAGGATATGAGCCGAAGTCGATATCCAGCATGGAGCCCTGAGCGCCTTCTGCGAGGACTTTCTTGCCCTCACGCAGACAATTGTTGATAAAATATTCGCTGCTTATCAGCTTGAACGCACGTAATGTCTCGAGAGAGTCCATCCATTTTGCCTCATATTCGTCGAGAGTCATCTCACCGATACGGAAAGAGTCTATGTCGAAATTGAGGGTCTTGGCCATCTGCAGATGCTGGAATTTCAGCAACTGGTATTTCTCGCGGAAATCGAACTCCAGGATATCGCCCACACGCAGACCTGTACGGGCTATTTTGTCGGTATAGGCGGGACCTATGCCTTTCAGTGTCGAGCCTATCTTGGCATTGCCTTTGGCACGCTCATTGGCAGCGTCGAGCAGTCTGTGCGAAGGCAGAATCAGATGAGCTTTTTTCGAAATATAGAGATTGTTCTCAGGCACGACCTTTTTCTCTCTCAACGCCTCCACCTCCTCTTTGAAGATGGCAGGCTCTATCAACACTCCGTTACCTATGACATTGAGTTTCTCCTTATGGAAAATGCCCGACGGTATGATGTGAAGGACATGCTTGATGCCATTGAATTCGAGGGTATGACCGGCATTGGGGCCACCTTGAAAGCGTGCTATGACATCGTAATCAGGGGTGAGGACATCGACAATCTTGCCTTTCCCTTCGTCGCCCCATTGCAAACCTAACAAAACATCCACTTTACTCATTTCTGTATTTTTTGCGTATTTAGTTCAATATAAACAACATATGTAGCCTTTCATACATTATTGAGCCACATAAAAACGTTACGAAAATAAGAAAAATAATTGATATATGGGCATCCTTGTCTGACTTTTTTTCAACCGTCAGCGTTAAATTATTTCTCTCTCTGTTTCTTGAACCAGTCCACAAACTCCGGAAAATCGTCCATCGGTTTGAATCCGGCCTTGAAAGGTTCCTCAGGAATGGCACAGGTATCCACATATCCTATCAAGGTGGCGCAGTCAAATTCGCCAATCATAGCCTCGAGCGTAACATAGACTCCGACCAGCTGGTCGTCATCGTCGTTGACAGGATTCGGCAATGCCACACGAACTCCCAGGATATCAGGCTCTTCCTCACATTCGAGCTGCATGAAATACATCTGCTTGGTCTCAAAATGGTATTTGTCGAAAGTCACCTTCAGGTCTTTCCCTTTGGGTTGTTTGAAAGCCACGAACTCCCACCAGTCAATGTCAGGGGCATTGTCTGTAAGTTCCACAACATAACGGAACAGGTCCGTGTCACCCTCTGCCGAGAATGTCAGAGTACGTCCCGACGGAGTTGGCTCGCCAATTTCGAAAGTCAGCCCTTCGCAATAATCGTCGAGTTCTTTCTGGAGCTCGTCAATCAGCTGACGCTGTTCAGAATCATCTATGTCATTCAGCATCGTCAGTTTCTCACTGTTGTCGCTGAACCACTGCCAGAATTTATTGTAATCGTGCATATTGTTGTTTTTTTATAGAACCAAAAGGACTTATTAAACTTATAGGACCTATAAGACTTATAAGACCTATTAGACTTATAAGACCTATTAGACTTATTATATTATTAATAGCTTATTCAAGTATTCCCACATTCAAACATTCTCACATTCATATAAATATTGCTTCGCATTCGAGTCTCACACCGAAACGGGCTTCGACATCAGCTATTATTTCGTCGGCCAGTTCACGGACCTCCCTACCCGAGCAACCGCCTCGATTCACGAGGACAAGGGCCTGTTTTTCATAGACTCCGACATTGCCTCGGTCACAGCCTTTCCAGCCGCAGTTTTCTATCATCCATCCTGCCGCCAGTTTGAATCCATTGCCAACAGCATGAGCCACGATTCCAGGGAATGCCTCCGCCAGTCTTTCATATTCCGCCGCAGACACGACGGGATTCTTGAAGAAACTGCCGGCGCTGCCTATCTGCTTCGGGTTAGGCAGTTTGGAGTCACGTACACGACGTACCGTCTCAGCGACTTCGCGGGCTGTGGGATTTGTCAGTCCCTGACGACTCAAGGCCTCTGTCAATGCCTTGTATGTCAGATTTGGAACAAAAGTGTCGTGCAGCCTGAACCGTACCCTGTCTATCAGACAACGTCCGCGCAAGTCACCCTTGAACACAGAATTACGGTATTCGAAGCGGCACTCGCCATTGTCTATCCAATGATCCTCTCCTGTTGTCACATCATAATAATGGACCTTTGTAACAAAATCCTTTGCCTCGTTGCCGTAGGCACCGACATTCTGCACAGGTGCCGCTCCCACACATCCAGGAATCCCGGCCATAGTCTCAAGACCGTACCAACCGTTGTCAATACAGTGTCCCACAAAAGAGTCCCACACCTCTCCCGCCTCGGCTTCTATCTCATAAAAGCCGTCATGAGCCTCAATCATCCTGATGCCTTTGTTCTCTGGATGCACTATCACGCCATCATAATCGTCCATGAATACGACATTGCTGCCGCCTCCGAGGACGAAGAAAGAGTCTTTCCGTAACATCTTGGCACCAACGAGGCTCTCATAATCCTCACAGCAAGACAGTTCCACGAAACGCGCCGCCTTGGCATCGATGCCGAAAGTGTTGTAACCCTTAAGGGACTTATTCTCTTGAATAATAAAAGCCATAGCAGTTAGTTCTTTTTTCGTTTTGCTATATTAGTGTTGTAATAGTTTTCATTGCCTGTGACATCCTCTATCACCTTGAGGAATGGAGGGAACTTTATCTGAGAATGGTCTTCAACATCCTCTATCTCCAGCATTTTATGTTCAAGGACAGGATTAATAAAAGAGTCCAGTTCAAAATAGCGGTTGTCCCACAGGAAGCAGCATCTCTGCTTCACCACGGTGACCTTCTCTTTGTTTGCCTCGCAGAGTAGTTCGAGGTATTCCTTCTCGTCTATGCGGCATTCCGTCTCGATGCGTCTGTCGTCAGAGATGGGGGTCTTCACTGTAAGGAAATAAATATAGTTGCCGTTCTCACCGCGTTTACGTATGCGGCGTTCCTTCCCGTCGACCGGTTCCAGATAAGTCTGTTCTATCTCACTGACATTGCAGTTGGGTATCTCACCCGTCACATCGACCAGGTACTTGCGTTCTATCTCTATGGGCTGCGGCACACCAAGCACATGGGAAATCTCTGACAATACACGTTTTATCTTCTCCTCGAATCCTGTGGAGTTGTCCACCACCCTCAGATGCGGATGTCCTGTCCATGCCCTCATCAGCCTATCGTCTATCTCCATGGCTTGTTCAGGGCTTTCGCTACGTGCGATGTTGTTGGCAAGGGTGTAGTATTTCTCAGCCCCTTTGGCGGCGGTGGTCATATGTATCACAGCGTCATAGCGTGCGTCACGCATCTCCACAACAGATATCGCCATACTCTCCACGAGCTGCTGCCAGACGCTGTTTTCCATATACGCCGACACATCCATAGTGCCGCGGTCGCATATCATCAGCACCGGACAATGGCTTGCTGCTGCGATTGCCGACAACCTGCCTTCCATCTCTATCTGGAATTCCAGCAGTTGCTTCTCGCACTCCATAAAGAAAGCCTTGTCGTCGGTAAGGAAATTGATTCCCGACTGGGTGAACAGTGTGGCAGCCTCCGGGACAGTGAGCACCAGATAGCCCATACCTGAGAAATGCTCAACGATACGTGCCATGGCCGTGGTTTTTCCGGCACAAGGGCCTCCTGTCAGGACTATCTTTGTTATCTTGTTTTCCATATCTATGCTTGTGACTGTTCCTTAGGTCCTGCCTCTTTGCGTGGACGACGTACGGGAGGTATATAGCCATTCCTGAACACCTGACGGTGTGTCAGCAAGAGCACTGTCGACAGCGATGCCCCAAGGACGTCGCATACGGCACATGAAATCCATACTCCCGTGACACCGTTTCCAGTAATGTCATACACCACTCCAGGCAATATCAACGACAGCGGTATCAAGAATATCACCTGCCTCGAGAGGCTCGTGACTATCGCTATCCACGGCTGGTCTATGGACTGGAACAGTTGAGAATTCACTATGGTATATGCTATCAGAGGAGCGAAGACCATCAGATAACGCAACGCCGGCACACCGATGGAAAGAATCTGCTCCTCAGAGTTGAAGCAGCTGATTATCGTCCTCGGAAATATCATGGAAACAGCCATGCCGAAGATACCCAAAGCTATACACACTTTCTGCGTGAGTCTGTACACCTCCTTCAGGCGGTCGTTACGTCCTGCACCGTAGTTGTATCCCGCTATGGGTTGCATGCCCTGGCATACACCGAGGAACATCATGAGAATAAGGCCTGCTGCCGAATTCACCACGCCGTATACCGCCACGGCATTGTCACCGCCATAGTGCGACAGCTGCATATTCAACACAGCCACCACGGCGAATGCGGCCACATTCATCGAAAAGGGGCTGATACCTATGGCAAGGATATTCCTGAAGATGTACAGTTTCGGAACCCATGCATGAGCCTTGAAGCGTATGAACGAATGAGGCTGCACGAAGTGTACCACCGACACCAAGGCAGTGAGAGCCATGGAAATTGTCGTACCCCATGCTGCTCCGACGACACCCAGTCCCCACATGCTGATAAACAAGAAATCCAAGAATATGTTAACCACAGCGCCACCAATCATTATCCACATAGCTTTCATAGGATAGCCCGAGGCGCGTATCAGACCCGTGAGGTTGTATGTCATAGTGACAAGGAACATACCCGGCAACACGATATCCATATACTGGCATGCGAAGACTATTGTATCCTCCGAAGCTCCGAAGAGTGTCAGTATCGGCTTCATCCACAGGTAACCTGCCGTAACAAAGAGGAATCCAAAAAAGAAAGTGAGCAACATTGTGTTGCCAAGGATCTTCTCCGCCCACCGAACATCTTTACGGCCAAGGACTATGCTCATGCGTGCCGAGGCACCGGCGCCCACCAGAGAGCCGAAGGCGTGGATGATGTTCATCAGCGGGAAGGTTATTGCCAGAGCGGCAAGATAGAGAGTACCGTTGCCATCCGAGCTGTTGCCAAGAAAAACGCGGTCGACAATATTGTACACCGAAGTGACCACCTGGCTTGCCACGGCAGGGAGGGCATACTCCCACAGCAGCGACTTGATACTCTTGGTCTCAAGTGTCCTGGTCTTGTCGATATCATTTATATTCTCAGCCATATTTGAGGTATGAGGTGTGAGGTATGAGGTGTGAGGTTTTATTTAGTTAACCAATAGTTAATGTTAATGTTAAAGTTTAAATAGTTTTCGTCTTCGTTATCGTTTTCGTTATTAAACGTTAATGCCTTAACGTTTAATGATTCTCTTCACAACGGTGCCTTGATGTGTCGTTATCCTCAACAGGTAAACGCCCGACGGCAGATGTTCCATATGAAGCATTCTCTCTGTTTCCTGCATCTGGAATGAAGTTATCCTGCGGCCTTCCACATCAGTCAGTTCCACCATCGCCGCCATGCCGTCAGGGACAGTCAGCATTGTCTCGTCCATTGTCGGATTAGGGAACAGTCTTATAGTCCCCTGTCCCAACGCCACAGCAGCAGCCGTAGTGTCGTCTGGTACGGTGTCGGTGACGACGACATTCACCGTCATCGTCATGGTGTCCGTCACACAGTGACGGCTTGCCATCTGAGCCACAGTGTATGTGCCACTTGCCTGGTAAGTATGGCAGACCTGCTGAGAATTTCCTTCCACTATCGTGCCGTCGCCGAAATCCCACATCACCTTGTCGGCGAGAGTAGCCGTACTCGTGAAACAAGCCTCTTCATTCTCCACCCTGTCGACGACAAAACCAGCATGTGGCGACGTGCGGCACCACAGAGGGAGTTGGTCGAAGACCACGCTGCGGACAACACTCCGTATCGTCGACGCCACATTGTCGTCGATACCGGGATTATAGGTTATCTGCATCGGGTCGCGATGGAAAAACATTACATAAAAAGCACATGCGGCGGCATAGCTGCCCTCCACCGAAGGATGGCTTCCGTCGGACTGGTACAGACCGATATGGCTGTAATCCGAACGCAGTCTACGCCACACACGTCCTACAGGGCATACCGAGGCGTCATTGGCTTCGGCCATATACATATAACGCACATAGAGCATACTGTCCATACCTTCATAAGTCCCCAATACAGGGAAGAACTGGGCGTTGTACTGGTCTCCGTTCTCGCGTCCCCATGTCATGTAAAACATAGGCTCGGCACATGGGCTGTTGGCGTAGACCGAGTCGACGAGGCGTTGAGCGTAAGGGAACACCTCGTTCTCGACCTGTTCCTGCGGGAACGACGGATACTGGCTCTGCTCCTGCAGCACCACGATATCCCAGTTACCTTGGCAAATCATGGTCATGGACTGGTTGGAGCAGTGCTGCATGAAAGTGCAGCCCCCCGGGGTGTTGCTGGAAGCCTCGACATTGTCGCCCATGCTCTGAGCCACTGCACTTATCATCTGTGGCAGATCATTGACATAGGTGTAGCTGTTGCCCACAAAGAGCACCCGCTTCGACTGCTGTGCTCCGCAGGGGACAGCCAAAGCCATGAGCAGGCACGTCAATATCAAGTTTCCGAGCTTCATTTCTTGATTTTGTTTTGCAGTGCGATGATGGCGTTGTATGCTATCAATCCGTTGGCAAGTTCTATGGAGCGTTCGTCGACCATCAGGTTAGGCCTGTGGAGGTTGCAGAACGGGGTGCCCGGTTCGTGGATACCGATACGGAAATAGCATGCAGGGATTTTCTGTGCGAAGAAGGCGAAATCCTCGGCAGTCATACGCATATCAAGCCACTCCACTTTGTCAGCACCAAGGAATGCCACGGCGTTGTCATGGACCTGTTGCGTGCATTCGTCGTCATTGACGACATAGGGGTAACCGTAGTCTATGAAGAGGTCGCACTCGCCACCCATGCTTTCCGCTATTCCGCAAGAAATCCTGCGAATCTTGTCGTGTGCCTCGAGACGCCATTTCTCGTCGAAAGTACGTATAATACCCTCCATCTTCACCTCGTCGGGGATGATATTGGTGCGGCCGCTGCCTATGAACTTGCCAAAGCTCAGTGTCGTCGGCATCATAGGCGATGCATTGCGTGAGACCACCTGCTGCAGAGCCACGACAATATGGCTTGCAATAAGTATCGGGTCCACGCTCAAGTGCGGTGTGGCGCCATGGCCGCCCTTGCCTTTCACTGTCCAGTAGAGCTCGTCGGTCGACGCCATATATTTGCCTTTACGCATACCGACCTTGCCGTAGTCCATCTCCGGCAGACAGTGGAACGCATAAATCTCGTCGGGCATGAGTTCGTCGAAAAGGCCGTCGTCCATCATCATCCTTGCCCCCCCCGGGTACATCTCCTCGGAAGGCTCGAAAATGAACATGATTGTGCCATGCAGCTGCTCCCTCATTTCGCAGAGAATCTTGGCGGCTCCGAGCAGCGACGAAGTGTGCATATCGTGTCCGCAGGCATGCATCACGCCGTCATTCTCCGATGCAAAGGGCAGTCCTGTGGCTTCGGTGAGAGGCAGTGCGTCATAGTCGCTACGCAATGCCACACAATAGCTGTCGGGCTCTATGCCGCCACGCAGCAGAGCCATGCAGCCTGTCTTGCCGATACCCGTCTTAGGGTTCAACCCCATATCGCGAAGACGGTCGGCCACGAACTCCATGGTCCCGAATTCCTGTTGCGACAGTTCGGGGTGGCGATGCAGCCAGCGACGCCATTCTATAACCTCGGGGTTGATGCGATGGGCTATCTCTTTTATTCTTTCAATCATTTTTCCAGTTTATTTACCACAGGGGTGGCATAAATCTTGAGTAATATCTCCATAACCTTGTCGATGGCAGCCATCGACGGGCCTTTGTAGGCACCTCCATGTTGCACAAACTCCACAAATTCCTCCAGCTGTGCCGTGGTGTAGTGCGACTCATACTTCACATTGCCGCTCAGCAGGTCGGCGGCGATATAGTTGGTCTTGTGGAGTTCGTAGCCTTGGTGTATGCGGCTATCGATAACAGCTGCAAGGGCTGCAAAACGCTCGTTCTTCACCAGTCCCGCACATTCCGCCACTTCCTCAGCTGTTATAGGCTTGCAGAAAGTGATGTGTACATCGCCTTTCTGCTGCGAAATGCCGCCCATGATGCTGAGGATATCCTCATGGGCCGATTTCTCATAGAGGCCCGTCAATGCCGTATATTCAGCGACAGCCTTCAGCATGTCGCAAGGCTCATACTCGTAGCTCATGGCCACAGGGACGATATGCAACTTATTGAAATCCTCCTCGAAATCGCCCGAACCGGCCATGGAGAACATCTTCAACAGACCTTGGTCGGTACGGTCATCGCCATTCTTGGTACGTCCGTTACGCTGTGCTATCCACACCGAACTCTTCTTCTCGAAAAGGACATGGTGGATATAGTTCGACAAGAATACCGAGTTGTTGTAGAAATCACGTCGTGAGCCGTCACGGATGATGGTGAACATCTTGTTGAGGCGGAAAAGGTCTATGATGAAATCATTCTTCATCAGGTTGTTGCCAAAGCCTATCTCGGGGGTCTTGAAGCCGTTGGTTATAAGTGCCACATCGAGCAGGGCAGCATCCAGCGTGATATCCCTGTGATTCGAGACAAACAGATAGGGCTGGTTCTTGTCGAGATTCTCCAGACCGCTGTGTGTGAACGATGTCATGCTGCGGCTCACAATCTGGTAAATCAGAGGCCTCATGACCATATACTGCAACTCGTCGCAGGTGGTGATACACTCCATCAGTGCCGCGAAAGAGCCGACGTCGACCTTGGGATTCATCGTCTTCACAAGGCGGGCAAACATCGGGCTGTGAGCCAGTCGCCTAATAGCGGCAGGCACCTCTTTGGCACTGTAGGGTTCTATACTTGAAAAATCAAAATCTGTCATCTGTCACTTTGTTAATGGTTTTCCCGTGTGCCGTCTCAGGCGTCGCAGACAAACTCGTAGGCCTTCTCCTTCAGGAGGCCGTGGAAGAGGGATATTGTCGTAATCTTCGTTCCTTTTTCAACAGTGAAAGGTTCTTTGTACGGGCGGAAATTGCCGTCGCCGGTATGATAGAACAGGTGTGTGCCCTCCACCTCCCAGTCGAATGTCACGAGGTAGGTGCCGTCGGGCTGTCGCTCGGTAGCCATCCATGGACGGAAAGAACCTGTGCCGACATTGTAGTCGTTGGCTTTCAGACGGATGATATGACGCTGCACTTTCTGGCGGAACGAAGGCCATCTCTTCACTTCAAGGGGCGACCACAAATCCTCCGCCATGGCACAGAGACGGGGCAGAAGCATATACTCTGCCATCTCGGGAGTGTTGATATATTCGCTCCAGAGATTGCACTGTCCTCCGAGGATATGGCCTCGCTGGCCTTCTTTGAGTCCTGCGGGCATGGGGTCGAACTGGTACACCTTGTAGAGCGTCACCAACGAATTGGGCATTGCCGGAGGCTGGAATTCAGGATTGGCCTGGTAGAAATTCAGATAGCAGTAGTCTGTAGGGGTCATAATGACATCGTTGCCGTGACGTGCTGCAGTGACACCTCCCGCCGTTCCACGCCAAGACATGACAGTGGCATCGTTCGAGACCCCTCCTTCGAGGAGTTCGTCCCATCCGATAATCGTCTTGCCCTGACCCTTGACATAGTTCTCTATCTCGCACATCATCCAGCCCTGCAGTTGTTCCTCGTTGCGGAGTTTGAGTTGCTTGATACGCTGCTGGCACCGCGGACAGCGTTTCCAGTTATCCTTCACGGCTTCGTCACCGCCGATATGGATGTAGGAATACGGGAACAGAGGTATAATCTCGTCCATGATATCCTTGAGGAACTGCATCACGCTGTCGCTTCCGCCACAGAGAATGGCGCGTGGCGGCCAGTATGGGCCGAACTGGACAGTGTATGTGGTGTCGTCGCCCTCGCAGGCAAGCTCAGGATAGGCTTCGAGGATAGCACAGCAATGGCCGGGGAAATCAATCTCGGGGATCACGTCAATATAACGTTCGGCGGCATAGGCCACAATCTCATCGATTTCCTCCTTGGTGTAGTAGCCGCCGTTGGTACGCGGCTCGTCCTCGCCGGCGGGGTCTGCCTGACCCCAGGGCTGGTCGTCACGGTCCACCCGCCACGACCCCACATCGTTAAGCTGTGAATATTTGGAAATCTCGATACGCCAGCCGTGGTCGTCAGTGAGGTGCCAGTGGAACTTGTTCATCTTGTATGCCGCCATGAGGTCGAGCTGTTTCTTCACATAGCTCACGCCGAAGAAATGGCGCGACACGTCGAGATGGCTTCCACGCCATGCAAAACGCGGAGAGTCCTTGATATGGCATGCCGGCAGGGTAATCTTGCTATAATGCTCGACATCAATATCTTCCGGGAGCATCTGAATCAGTGTCTGGAAGCCATAGAAGAGGCCGCAGTCCTTGTTGGCGGAGACCACGACACCGTCCTTGTCGACGGTAAGCGTGTAGCCCTCATCGCCCAACGTCTGGTCATACTCCTCGTTGAGAATAAACTGGAGGCAGTTAGACTCCGGCTTACCGACAAGCACGGGGTTGAAATGCCATTGACGCAGCATGCGGGAGATATACTTTATCGAGGGGTCGTTCTGACCTGCGTTGCCGACGAAGCAGGTCGTCGAAGAGGAAAGGGTGAAACTGCCCTTGTCCATAGTCAGTTCGACGGGCTCTGGAATGATAGCATATGTATCTATTGTCACTGTTTTGCCACAAGAGGCAAAAATCGATGCCAGTGCAATAAATAAACATATTCTATATAAATACTTTTGCATTACATTCTGATTTTTACAAAAATGCAAAAATAGCAAACATTTTCCAAACAGAATGCCTTTTTATGAATTATTATATATTTAGTGAAATTTTAAGAGGTATGAGGTATGAGGTGTGAGGTATGAGGTTTGAGGTTTGAAGTATGAGGTTTTTTAAGTTGACAAATAGTTAATGTTAAGGTTAACGTTGAATTGGTTTTTGTTTTCGTTATTAAGATAACAAAAGGGTTCGCTGGCGTGCCAGCGAACCCTTTTGTTTGAGGTGCTCTTTATTATTCTGCCGCGTCACCTATCTGGACATTGGTGCTGCCAGTGACGATACCGGCATTGCCGCCGCCGTAGACATTCTCACCAATATTGGCGGGGCCCTTGACGAGCACCGTGGTGCTGCCTGTGACTTGAGCCCTGGCACCGTAGCCGCCACCGAACACCGATTGGCGTACCGTGCCGCCGTCAATCAGAATATTGGGATTGCCTGTGACAGGACCGGCGTTGCCGCCGCCATATATATATCCACATGCCACACTTCTGCTGTTGGAGGTGGCATGGAATATCACCTGCGGATTGCCGGTGACAACGCCCTTGTTTTCGTTGTCGACGCCCTTACCGCCGCCGTAGACACTACCGCTGATATTGGCGTTGCGGATATCCACACGAGGATAGTTCTTGCTTGCCGAATCGGGTGCCGTATAGTCTGCCAGGTTGCCACCGCCGTAGACGTTTTCCAATGCCGTGGGACAGTGGTCGTCAACAACATCCACAATCACCTTGATAGAGCCGCTGATGGTGCCGCTGGTATTGTTGCCTCCGAAGATGTTGGTTGCCGTACCGCCGTAGAAGTTCAGAGCCACGTTGCCGGTGATATTGGCTGCGTTGGAGCCGCCATAGATGTTCATGTAGGTGCCGCCACGGACGTTCAATGTGACATTGCCAGTGATGTTGGCCTGGTTGGCGCCGCCATAGAGGTTATAGAACTTGACATCACAGTTGTCGATTGTAGTGGATAGGTCACCCGTGCTCGTCGCCATGTTGCCACCTGCGAAGAAGTTGTAAATCACTGGTGAGAAGCAGACACCCTCTCCGCTCCGGGTTGAGATGAGGACACTCTGTGTACCTATGGTTCCGCGGCTGTTGCTGCCGCCGAAGACATAGTGCATATAACCGCCGTAGATGGTGGTGGAAGCCGTTCCTGTGATATTTGCTCCCGGGTTGCCGGTGCCAAATCCGTTACCGCCGCCGAACACCTGATAGATATGGCCGCCGTATACGGTCACTGCGGTACTTCCCAAGATGTTGGCTGCATTGCCGCCGCCGTAGACATACTTGATAGAGTTGTCGCAGTTCCATATATTCACCGATACCTGACCCGAGGATGTCTTGTGGGCCAAGTTGCCGCCGCCGTAGACAGCGTTGATGGCGTAATAGCCGTTATAGGAGCCCTCGTCGTCAGGCGCCGTGATGGCGTACCATTTCGCTGCCATCTGTTCAAGTGTAAGCTGACTTCCTGTCGGGACAGAGTTGCTGGTATCGCCTGTGGTGTGTGCGGTGCGGTAGACGTTGACCGTCACAGTCCCTGCCGGCGAGCCCGCCAGGTTGTTACAGCCGAAGACATCGCCGTTGATGGTCACGAAGTTTGACGCCTGTTCTGAAGTGCCGATATTGACCACCACGTTGCCGTTGACAACCGCCAAGACAGAGTCTGCGGTATTGTCTCTATAGCCGTAGGCATTCAAGACAGCCTGTCCCAGACCGCCGCCGTAGACGTTGCCATTGACTGCTCCGTTGATAATATTGACAGTGGTTGTATTGCCAGTGTTGGTATTCACTCTGCCGAGAGCCGAGCCGCCGTATATGTCGGCATATATTTCCGGGCATGCTGCTGCCGAGGCTGCAGAGGTGTTACCAATATTGACCGTCACATTGCCCGATGTGGTTGTGGAGGCTCCGTATCCGCCGCCGAAGATGCCGTCGGTGGCGTCGCCTGTTCCGACAGTGCCGTCATTGACATATATTGCGACAGCCCCATCAATATTGCCAGCCGCGTTGCATCCGCCATAGACAGCAGTCTGCACGGTACCCCCGTTCATCGTTATTGTGCTGTTGCCGTTGCCTGCCGTGCAGCCAAGGTTGGTTGTTGTCACACCTGCCTGGTTACCGCCGCCGTAGAGGCTGCCGCTCACCGTGCCGTCGTCCATCTGCAGGATTGTCTCGCCACAGAGACCTGCGAAGCCGCCGGCATAGAGGTTTGCCGCATTGCCGCCAAGCATGTCGACACGGGCGGTCTTGCAATAAGGAGCGGAAGAGACCCCTTCGGCCACAAGTTGGTCGTGATCATTCGCCAGATAGGCGTTGCCGTCATTATCATTATAAAAATAGTTGCCGTTGCCGCCGCCATAGACGGTTCCCACGGTGCCGCCACTGACGATGACACGCGATATTCCGCATACATTGCCGCTGATATCGCTGCCGCCATAGATGCCAACGTCGCTGTGGTTGCCGCCCTCCACGAGGACAAGGCTGTTACGGGTCACACCGTTCATGCGGCATCCGCCGTATACCGAGCCGCTGACCACAGCGACAGGGGTAAAAGTAGTGTCACTTACCACATAAGTGTTACGCAGGCGTACAAAGCTTCCGATATTAGTATAGGTAGTAGTTCCAATAGTTATTGAGGTGTCGGCAGTCATGGCACCCTGGTTGCATCCGCCGTAGACATCGTGCACCCGTCCGCTGAGCAGAATGATGTCTGGCACCAGTGCCAAATTACCCATATTGTTGCCGCCGAAGATAGTGGCCACATCGTCGTTACTGTTGGGGCTTTGGACATTGAGGAGCACTGCTATGGAGCCTGTAACGGTGACGCCGTTGCCGCCGCCGTAGACGGTACCGATACGTGGGGTTTCGTTATTGTCGCCATCGATTCCGATATCCACGAAGGTGTTGGTCTGGATAGGTTTATCGTCTTTGTTACAGAAATTAATTTTTCCCGTTGACGGGTCATAGTCGCCACTGGCTCCGTTATATGAATAGTCGTATGCACCGTTGCCGCCGCCGTAGACTGTCGTAATTTGGGGCTTGCCTGTGATGCCGATATAGGTGTGTACATCTGCCAGCGGTGTTTTTCCGTCCGAGGCGTAACTATAATCGTCAGGCAATATGCGGTTGGTAATCTGTGCCACCTGACCGGTACGGTCGTTGCCGCCATAGAGAGCGCCGCTTATTATGCCGCCTGAAACCTGCACCTCGTTGCTGCCGTAGATAGAGGCCATGTTGCCACCGCCATAGACATCGTGGTCCACCGTTCCGGCCGACATGATCACCGACGACATGCCCACGAATCTGGGGTAAGGCCTCTTGTTTGCTGTAGCATTGGTGAAGCCCACGCAGGCCAGGTTGCCGCCGGCATAGACATTACCCATGACGTGAGGCTCTGTATTTGGATTTACAGCAGTGTTCTTGCGGAGAATGACATTTGTCTCGTTGTGAGTGGGAACCTGAAGACCAATGTAATATCCAGGGGTGTCGTCATAATTCATTCCCGAAATATAACTAACGCCGTTGTTGCAATGGTAGAAGCCGTTGCTGCCGGCAAAGATGTTGCCGTGAACGGTGCCTCCCATAGCCTCGACATAGGTTGCGCCTTGAACCGCCTGGTAACTAAGTCCCTCCGAAGTAGGAGCACTTGGATAGATGCGTGTGCTTCCCACGTCGCCGCTGATGTTGCAGCCGCCATAGACGGTGCCCACGTGGCCGTTCTTGACCTCCACCCAGGTGCTGTAGTCCACGTTGCTCTTCTGGCATCCGCCGTAGAGATAATCGATAAGTATCGTGGGACTGTCCATTGTGATATGAGTACCGCAGTTGACAGAGTTACCGTTGATGGTATTAGCTTGCGCCGCCAGCATGTCGCCGGCGTTGCCGCCGCCGTAGGCAATGCCTATGCTGCCCGAAGTCAGGTTAATAGCGGGAACTGCCGCCATCGTCGCTGCGTTGTTGCCGCCGAAGAGGGCACGGACGTTGTATATGCCGTTGCCATTCCAAGCATAGGTGTTATCCAACGTGATTGTCCCCTCTGAATATTCAGTTATTGCGTTGGAATAGATGCTGCCGAACGTATAATAGTCTGAGCGTGAACCCACAGCGCAGTTGACAGTCACATTAGCCGCATAGACGTCGGCGGAGTTGCCGCCGCCGAAGAGGGTGTCGACCTGGCCGCCATAGACAAAGACCTCGGTCGTGGAGCCGTATACCTTGTTGCCGCCGCCGAAGACATAGCGGATACCGAAAGAACGGCCATAGCCGCTATTGGCGCCGTTGGATATTCCTGTGGAGAGGGTGATATTCGTGCCGCGGATTTCTATATGATGCTTGCCATATCCCTGTCCGCCGCCGAAGTTGTTGCCGCCGAAGACGGCAAAGACTGTGCCGTCGTAGACAGTGATTTCAGAGCCGTTACCTGAATTTGCTGTCAGGAAGGCGTTCTTGGCTCCGCCGAAAATTGAGTCAACCTTTACGACATTGTTGGTGACAACGATTGCCGTCTTCACTATTGAGGGGAATGTCAAGATTGTATTTTCACCTGATGTGTTCTCAAACACGATGTCTCCAAGCTGGTGGTTCCTTGTCATGGCTCTCACCACTCCATCCGGAACCACAGTCTGACTGGTATATTCCTCTTTATCTGCCGCCCTGAACGAGGCACCGTTGTAGGCGTAGTAGCCGTTGCCGCCGCCGTATACCGAACCTATCCTCACCTTGGAGGAGGCAGCGTCGTTATTGTACAGATGCGAATAACTGAGGGCTTCGACACTGGCATCGACACCCAGTGTGATGAGCGAGCCGTCGGAACTTCCTACCGACCCTGCTATATCGTTGCCGCCATACACGGCGCTGATGGTGTCGCAGTTGATGATGACCACCTCTGTTTTGCCGGAGACACTGGCCATACGGCCGCCGCCGAAGACGGCACCGTATACCAGAACGCCCGGGGTGGCATTGGTTGTGAAGTGATTCACCGTAGGTGCCGGAGACGTAACTTCAACCCCGTTGCAGATAGCGGCAATTTTGTAGTCGTACTCTATGCCGTACACGAGGTTTGTGAAGACATGGGAGGTGACATTGCCCACAGTCACCGAGGTCCATGCCCCTTCACCTTCCGAATGTTTCTTCAAATAGACCTTGTAGCTCTCTGCTGTGGGAATCCACGACACGGTGACATCCTCGTAGGAAACCACGGGGTCGGCAACTGCGGGATGCTGGCACGGAGTCTTGACCGTGATGTTGAATGTGCTGACCTGTGTAGGGCCGTTTTCGCCGTAGGTCACGGTAATAGTGACCGTGGCGGTCTTGTGGCCTCCGTCGTTAAGAGTCTTATAGTAGATTGTCGGTGTCATGGCACCGCTTATGGCTCCGCTTATTGTCCTGACATCTTCGCTGTTGCTGAACGACAGATACTGTGCTCCGTCGCCCGTGATGGTCCATTCATATGCCGTGGGGCTGTTGCCCGTACTCGAAGCTGTGCCGGGTTCAGAGGTGCCGTTGTCGGTGCCGTTGTAATAGTTGTGTATGGCACCGCCGAAGTTGTAAGTCATAAAGGCCGGCCTACGGGTATAGCTGTAGGTCCCTGCCGTAATGTTGAAAGGGTGATTTGTATTATATTCCATCTCGAAATCGGCAATGGTAATACCGCCGCTCTCCACGGAGACAATATCCTCGTCGTGCCATACGGTATCCACCGTCTGATAGTGGGCTCCCGGCTCTGCGGGATTATCGTCCCTGTGGTAGTATGATGCCGATGTCAGGCGCCACCGTGCGGGTCCCGCAGCTGCGTCGTACTCCACCCAGTAGACTTGCCAGCACTGGTTATCGCCCCAGCTATAGGTACATTCTCCCTGAGTAACGTAATGTCGTTTGCCGCGGGCCACACCGCCGCCATATGTATCCTTGTCCCAGTCATAGAAATAGTAGTCCATATCGGTGTTGCGGAGGATTGATGTTCCCGGCAGCGAGTCGGACAGGTACAGTTCGCCGTTGACCTCCAGCGGAGCAGCGAGGAAACGGTATTCGCCGTCGGCATAGAAATAGTAGTTGTGCTCGTCACCCGAGGGGTTGAAGGTGGTGCCAGAGTACCAGATGCAGCTTGGGCTGAATTCTGTGGCATCCTGCAGTTTCCAAACACCTCCTTCCTTCACATGCGACAGGTAGTGGACGGTAGGTCCGACCTCATAGACAATCACGTATGCCGGGTCGGTAATCTGTGCCGCGGAACGGCCCGTCAAAGCCATAACCATAAAAACAAGCACTGTCAGTCTACGCATCAGTTTCGATGCCTTGTTGCCTCTACAGGCTTTTTTCTTTTCGGAATAAATGCTGTGTATATTCATATAGTCGTTTTTTTTCGTGAATTGTGTATTGTGAACTTATTTTCTTCTAATCCTTTTCTTCTATTTTCATTCTTATGGAGCCACGACTCCGTTCACAATAACTTTAGTGTTGCCGTTGACGGGGCCCTGGTTGCCGCCGCCGTAGACATTGCCCCACACCTTGGCGTGGCCCGTGAGCCGCACCTCGGTATCGGCGCTGATCGATGCGGCGTTGCCGCCGCCGTATATGTTGTGTGTCACGACGGAGTTGCCCGTCACATTGACCAAGGTGTTTCCTGTAACCGGAGCGGCATTGCCGCCTCCGAAGACGTCACGTCCTATGACAGCACGCTGGACCGCGGTGCCGTTGCCTATATTCACCACAGGGTTGGCAGTGACTCTGGCCGGGAGGCCCAGGCCGCCGCCGAAGACGTCGTAGGTGATGCTCGAAGCAATATGTTTGACATTCACCTCGGGCGACAAAAGCGTTGGATCTGTGGGAGTGTAGGCTGCATCCCTGCCGCCGCCGAACACGTAATCCACTGCCAAGGGACACAAACTCGTCTCCTCAACGTTGACGGTAATCTTGCCTGTGATATTGCCGTTGACGTCGCAGCCGCCGAAGGCGTTCTCCATCGTGCCTCCGTTGAGGTTGAGGGTCACTGCGCCGTGGATAGTTGCGGCGGTACCCGCGTTGCCCTTGGAGCCGCCAAAGACATTCACGAATGTGCCACCCTGAAGGGTGAGGGTCACGTTGCCATAGATGTCGGCCAAGTTAGAGCCGCCGTAGATATTGTTGATATTGCCCACGCCGCAGGCGATGGTAGTAGAGAGGGTGACTGGATTCCCTTCTTCGCCCAGAACCGCCAAGTTGCCGCCTCCGAAGAACTCGCCGATAACCTCTTCGCAGCCTGTCTGACCTTCGTTGGCGTAGTTGAGGTTCACCACCATAGGTCCTCTGATTGTACCCTGGGTGTTGCTGGCGCCGAACAGATGAGCAATGCGGCCGGCCCGTACTGTAAGGTTGGTGCCGCCTTTGCCTATGTCGGCGGGGTCCCTCTCGCCGTTGCCGCCGCCGAAGACATAGCCGAAGCGTCCGCCCTCGATAATGGTGACGACACCAGTTGCCGCCGCCGCGTTGCCGCCGCCGAAGAGGCGATTTATGGTATTGGCACAGGTATATACATGCACCGTGGCTTTCTTTAGAGAGTTCTCGTCGCCGTTTTCAGGCAGGTAGTTTGCCAAGTTACCGCCGCCGAACACCTGGTCGATGGCGAATGTGGAGTCGGCCTCATCATGATAAGAGGAGAGATTCTTTGGAGTATGGCCTGTCCTGTAGATATTCACCGCGACGTCATCCTGCGGCGAGCCGTTGGTGTTGTTGCATCCGTAAATGGAGCTTGTACTCAAATCGATGACACAGTTCGCGTCGTCCTGGTCGGAGGCGCCGATATTCACTGTCACGGGACCATTCACCCATCCTCTGGAGGGGTCGCCGGCGTCGCCGAGGCCTCCACCGTAGATATTGCCTGTAAAGGTACCGTTGTTGATGTTCACAATCGTCGTGTTGGAGGAGCTGCCGTTCACACTGCCCAGTGCCGAGCCGCCATAGACGGCGCCGCCCTCGATGGTGGCTGTTACGATGGGTGCCGTATTGGTAGCGGTCTTTTCTCCGATATTGATGGTGATATTGCCACCTGTTGTAGTAGCAGCACCATAGCCGCCGCCGAAGACAGTGGGATATGGGAAGTTGCAGCCTGTACCGTCGTTGGTCACAGTGACAGAGATGTTGCCCGTCACCGTGCCGCCGCTATTGTTGCCGCCGAAGATACCCTGGCGTATATGGCCGTGTCCGACGCTAAGGACTACGTCGCCGGAGATTTGGGCGTTGTTGGCACCGCCGAAGAGGGTGTCGATACCCTCACTGGCACTGCCTGTGCAGATAATATTGACTGTACGCTGTGCACTGCCGGCCTCGTTGCCGCCATGGAACACAGCACCGATGTTCATTGGGCAATGCTCTTTGCCTTCCTCTATTGCGCTTTCTATCTCCACTTTCACAGTAGATCCTGAAATGGTACCACCATGGTTGTTACCGGCGAAGACACGTCCTATGGTGCCGCCCTTGATATAGCCTTCGGCGTTGCCGTTGACGTTGGCATTGTTGCCGCCGATATATACCTCACCTATGCGGTTGCCGCCCCAGATGGTGACATTGGTCGACGGTACCTCAGCCCGGTTGCCGCCGCCATAGACGGCTCCTATGCTGATGTCTGCCGGGCATCCGTGGACCACCACCGGCGGTGTGGCGTAAGTATAATTCGCTTGGTTGCCGCCACCGTAGACGTTGGCGATGGCATAGTTTTCAGCAGGCTGCGGGTCTGTGCCATAGATATCCACCGTAACGGCACGTTGTGGAGCACCATTGACGTTGTTGCATCCATACACTGCACCTGTAACCGTGCCGCCATACACCTTCACCGCCACTGGGGCATAGACGTTGGCCGCCGTACCGGCAGCACCCAACGCTCCGCCATACAGCGAGCCATTGATAACTCCCTTGTTGAGGGTAACATAGGTATGGTAGTCTGTATTGGCAGAAGTGCCGTTGACTTTACCCAATGCCGAGCCGCCATAGACGTCGCCATAAATAGTGGCATACTCCGTTGCCGAAGGCGACGCTCCCACTGTTAGCTCGACATTGCCGCTGACCACAGTTGACGAACCGTAGCCGCCGCCATGGATATTAGCCGAATGTTCGGCGTCGGCACCAACCTGACCACCATTGATCTTTATAGTGACGGGGCCAGTGACCGTACCACTCGAGTTACTGCCGCCATATATTCCGCCCTCGACGAGGCCACCAGACATATAGATGTTTACCGTCCCCCCTTGGTTCTGGCAGGCTCCACCAAAGACACCGCCGGTAATGGATGCACTGTACGAGGTGCCATTTACACCACCGATTACACCACCGATATGACCGCCAAGGATGTAGATATTTGATGTTTGTGTGGTATAACCATAGGAGCCGCCGCCATAGACGCCGCGCTCAATATAGGCATTGTCAGCGATAACCACGTTGGTGTTGCCTGTCACAAGACCGGAAGAATAGCCCGAGCCATAACCGCAACCGGCACCGAACACATTGCCGCCCACGGCACGGTTCAAAGGAGAAGTCGAGCCATTGCTATTCACAGAGGCATTGCCACCTACATAGATATAAGTGTTACCGGTCATTTCACCGTTAGAGTTACTCTGGTTAGAGTTACCGTTGGCACCACCGGCTATCCAACCCCTGAAGTCGCCGCCGGTAATGACCATGATACGGTGCCCCTCGGCGTCACTTCTTTGTGCGGCACCATAGACAACACTGTTCATCGTGCCGCCTTTGATGCGGATTTCAACCATCGTCTGGGTCGTTGTGCCGTCATCGTCCATACCGCCAGCGATGTCAGAGAAGATACCACCCTCCACTGTCATTTTGCGTTTACCGTATATGTAGTTGTTGCTACCCCAGTTGGATAAGTAAAACTGGTTACTGCCTGCATAATTGCTTGTTCCCAAGTCAAAGTTGCCGCTTTTGACAGTACAGTTGAATATTTCGGCTCCTTTATTGTTGCTGCTACCGAGAGTGGCGCTATAAGCCACGGTAATATCAGTAGTGACACTGAGTTTTGTGTTATCCTCGTTATTCGCCCTATCATAATCGCAACCCATAGTGGCCGTCATCACACCGGCCGTTAAGGCTGTTTCGCTACCCATAAAATACAGATTGCCGTATGAACCGCTTTCTATACGGAATCTAAAACCTGTTGATTGATTTGCACTTAATCCATACAGGTTTGTAGCACATCCATTGTTGTTGTACCCCGACACCCCACGACCGATGGTGAAATTATGGCCTTGGGCATTTATGGTATAGTTGTTATAATTATACAGAATGATATACTCTATCTTGCTGTCGGCAGTGGCTGAAATACTGCTTCTGCGGGTAGCGCGATTGTTTAATGATGCTGGAGTGGTGCCGTCTGTCGTCCCATTGGGGTAGAATGAAGAATAGGTACAGGGAGTACCAACCATAGGTACGCTATAATTGGTGGTGCTGGAGACAACATAGAAATTCCTCTCCACAGAATTGTATCCCTTAGTGAATGTGCCATCGGTGCTTACCTCAGCAACATCCCATACAGCCTCTAACACCACCTCCATCGATTGGCAATTGGTGGTATAGTCACTGGTGACGTTGAATTCAATTTCTGTTTCGGCATTTATTGTTGCGGGATTACCTTGAATGGTGCCGCCGGAAACACTTATCACTTTCCAATGGCTGAAGCCGTAGTACACCATACTATTGCCGGTGCCGGTTGTAGGACGCACCGAAAATGGGTTAGGGATGGTGGTATAGGCATATCTATCGTTGGAATTTTTCTCCAGTGTCTTGTAATAGATGAAAGTATGGACATCGGCATCGACACCTACTTTGACTCCCGTGACAGCCGTTCCGTCTGTTAACTGTCCGTTGCCCTTGTATGTGATTTTCACGTTACGCGGGTCAGGCGAATGAAGTTCGGCGGGATAGCCCGTCGGCAAGTTACCCGATGCCTGATAATAACTCCACGTATGGTCCTCAAGGTCATTGAGGGTGGCGATGTTGCCGCTGACGCCCTGCTCTACATAGTCCAATGGGGTGCAGACTTTTGTTACTGTGGTCGAGGCATCCCAGTACTCGTTGGAGCCTGTGGCATAAGCTTTCACCGTAGTCCCATTGGTGACGGTGAACGGTGTGCCACTATAGGTCTGCGCGGTACCCGATGTGGCAGGGTCACTGCCGTCGGTGGTGTATTTTATCGTTGCACCGCCAGTGGCGCAGGTGAGGGTGGCTTTTACGTCACTGCCATCGAGTGCAAAACTGATTTCAGGTGTTGCCACAAGATTGCGAACTGTAATGGTGACCGTCGTCGTGGGACCATTGGTGCCATCGGGCTTCAGGGCCACCAGTGTGAGGGTGGTTTGTCCAGGGGCCACAGGCGTGATGGCCACGCTGCCGCCGCTGACAGGCGAAGCATCGACAGTGAAGACACCTGTATTCCCAGAGGTGGCACTCACGCGGTCGTAGGCATGGGCAGGTGTGAGGGTATATGTCACGGTGCCACCGTTGCCGACATATATCGTCTGGTTGTCGCCTGCAATGGCGGTGGCCGTGGTGGGCACTACCGTGATGGTGGCCGTGGCGGTGCTGTTGCTGGCATCAGGTGTCGTGGCGGTGACGGTGAGCGTGGCATTGCTGTTCGACTGTGCACCAGTGCTATGGGTTGCCGTGGTAGTGGCGCCGCTGGCCGTGGAAAGCGACAGGTAGGTCGCCGCCGTGCCGCTCAGAGCCCAACTATAGGTGGGGGTGGGGTGAGTTACCTCCTCCACTGGAGTGGGTGTAGCTGCGTGCAATGCACCGTCGTAATAGTAGTAGTTGTTGCCACCATTAGTCAGGCGCTCATAGGCTGCCGTAGTGGTGGTGGTGGCGTTCACTGTGGCCGAAGCCGTAAAGGCTTGGCTTTCGTCGTATTCAAGTGTTGCCGTCGAAGGGCTTACCGTGAGACCCGTGATGGTCGCTGTGGTCGGGGAAGTCTCATTGAAATGTGTGTGGGTCAGAGTGAAGTCCACCGGCTTGTTGCTCAGCGGACTGATATTGCTCACCGTGAGGCGCACCGTGATGTTGCCGGTGGGGGCGCCGCTGATGGTCAGCACACCGGTAGAAGGATTGATAGAGGCCACACCGCCACCATCAGCGGTCAGGCTCCAGGTGTAGGTGGGAGACAGGGTGTTGGCATTGACCGATACACCAGTAGGCACGGCGGTGCCCCAATCTTGACTGTTGTACCAGTTGTGTGCTGCGCCGTTGATGGTATAGATGGTATAGCTGTTGGCAGGCACATAGCTGCCACCAAGATCATCGTGGCTGAAGGTAATCGTGTTGCCGCTATAACTATCTATGGAGATGGTAGGCAAAGTGGTGTTGTCTTGAAGGGTATTTTGGGAAGTATTAACTTGATATGCTATAACTCGGTCGTTAGCAGCTGTATTAGTAGCAAGATTTCCAAAACCATAGGGGAGGTAGTATGTACTATTATTCCAAGAATTGCTTCTTGCTTTTTGAGATGTGGTTAAAACATTTCCATCTGATATTGAAAAGGTATAAGTGTTACTCGAGGTAGTTGATAGAGAAGGTGTATACGTGTAAGTATTATTGCCACTTCTACTGATTATCAGGTAGCGACTATTGTTTGAAGGAACACTGCCACTTACAGTCCATATGTAAGATGGGCTAAATGTCGCACTATTAGACCACGTGGTACCATTGGCGTAGTAGTAGGTGGTGCTGTTGTTCCGCATGAACACATATTGTTGTGCCTGCGCACTCAGTCCGCCGAGCAGCAGCGCTGCCAGCAGCATTAATCGCACTCCGCGTCCCCGACGAAGCATCTCTTTAAACTTTAAACTAGACGCCTCTTCAGAGGCTTTGAGCACCGCTGAATCAGTTAAATATAGCGAAAAATCTTTAAACTTTACAAGAGTGTTCATATTGTGTGTTGTTTTATTCATGGGTAGAGTTATTTTATTTCTTCCGTTTGATAGTATGTTTGAGTTTTAAAACGGCAAAATTCAATTCAATCTCAGTCTCGGTTTCACCCGTAGATAGAGCGTCACCAAATAGCGTTTCCATTATGTCGTTGCTTTTCTGCATAAGTGACTTCTGCTGGTACTCGTCTGGACTTTTCATCATCTCGCCGAGGGTGTTTGATAGTTCACGCAGTTTGGCGAAGGTGTCGACAATCGCAATTGTCGTTTTTATCGCCTTCTCTCCTTTGAGAATTGTCGCCAACATATAAAGCCCGCGTTCGGTGAATGCTTTGTAGTTATGTTTCGAGTGTCTGCCTTTGCCACTGCCTTGTTCTAACATCAAAATTTTTGATCTTAGAACTGCAGACTCTTGGTTATTAAGCTCCAGCAGCCACCCTTTCGGAAATTTATTGGGGTTGTTTTTGACGGCTTGGTTAATTTCACGGGTCTCTACACCATAAAGTTCTGCTACATCAAAATCCAAAATAACCTGCTGTCCCCGCACCTTGACAATCTTGTCGCGAACCGCCTCAAAAGTAACTGTCTGTTTCTTCTTACTCATATCTATTGCCTTTTTATTTCTATGTCTATATTATATTATACAAACAATGCATTGATTGTCATACAATACAGTATAACATGGGTATTCTAACCCAAGTGCAAAGGTAACATTTTCCTGCGATTCGACCAATAAATAAGGTTTTTTTAACATTTGAGAATGATTAACAATTTTTCTTGTATCTTTTTCTTTTTGCTTCTCTTTTTTCTTTTGATTTTTCTTGCCAGATATCTTCTTCAACTTTTCTTTTGCCGAAGCCCAAAAGGAAAGTTGCAAAAGAAAAGCGCTTTTCTGAGCTCTCCCAAGGAACGCGGCTCCGGGCGACGGAAATCATTGTCGCGGGACGGCGTGACGCGGGAACTCGCAGGCCTGTCCTGCTCTTTTTATATTTTCCGTAAAGACAACGCAACCCCTTCTTTTATAAACTCTTGAAGGTTCACTTGCTCAGACACCTCGCGTCTTTTACACCGCCCCGCTCGTGATTTCCTGTCACCCTCCGACCAAGCGACTTTCGATGTAGGACGTTAGGTCTGACGTACTATAATACAGGGCTACACATTACTATTTAATATCCACATAACGAACACGAATAATTCGTGTCAGTTCGTGTTCTTCTTTTGGGGTCGGCCTAATGGCCGAGAAATTATTCAAAAATCTTATAAAAAATCTTTCAAAAATTATCGTTTTCTTTGATTCGTGTCAATTCGTGTGATTCGTGTTCGTTTTTTGAACACGAATCTCTCGAATCTCACTAATCCTTATTCAACTTTAAT